>CAYGFZ010000029.1:0-26458 GCA_964349355.1 uncultured Coriobacteriaceae bacterium
TCACGTCGAACTCGCCAACTCGCTGAGATACTCCAAGTACGTCACCGAGGAAGACGCCCTCACGCTCGTCGGTGCCCTCGACGACCTCGAGATCGGCCTCATCGATTCGACGCCGTCTCGCCTCATGGCGGCGATCGATCTGTCCTACAGGCACGGCCTGAGCGTCTATGATGCCCTTTTCCTCGCACTCGCCGAGGAACTCGGCTGCCCGCTCATCTCGGCCGACCGCAAGGCATTCGCAGGCATCGACACCGACGTGGAGATCAGGCTCATCTAACGCTGCGAGGTTCGGCAACACCATAGCCTCACTCCCCCACTGCGAGCCCGGCGACGATCTCCTCGACCGCCGCAGGGGTGGAGTTCGTGTCCTCGGCCAGGAAGACGATGTCGCCAGCGGTCGGGACGTAGCCGTCCGGCGCGTGTGCGAGCGCGTTTCGCACGTAGCTGCGCCTCATGCGCGCCAGGTCGAAGTCGCGGGCGACGATCTGCTCGGGCTCTTCCGGGATGACGATGGAGCGGCCTGGCACGTTGTCGGCCGGGTCGCCCGTCCGCACCTCGACGCCTCGCTCGCGTGCGAAGTTCAGCTGCGCCCAGTGGTGCTTGCCGGCCCCGGTGTACTCGGTCTCCTGCACCACGACCGTCGCATCACGCGGCAGGCGGCGTGCGAGCGACATCGCGGCGGCGAGAGCGGTGTTGCCGCTCGGCCCGCGCTCGAGTCCTTCGAGCTTGGCAAGCGCCTCGGTGACGTAGAAGACCTCGCCCTGCGAGACGGTAAGGTAGCGGTCCATGTAACGGAGCGCCCGCGCGGCGTTGCGGGGCACGTCGGCGCGGTCCGGCCAGGTTGCGAACGGCACGCCGAACCCGGTGTGACCGGTCGTGAACGACTTGCGGTTGAAGTCGCCGTCGCTCGCCATGTGCAGCCCGGAAAGGTCCACACTCGCACTCACGATCTCGGTGTCGGTGGCGCCGGCCCGCTTCAGTCCCCGCGCGGTGCCGGTGGTGTTCCCCCCGCCCGCATGGGTGACCACAACGTGTGTCGGGGGCGCGCCGGTGAGCGCCCGCATCTCGCGTGCGATCTCGTACCCGAGCGTCTCGATGCCGCTCACGCCGAAGCTCGAGTACAGCGACGCGGCGAAGTAGCCGGTCTCGTCGAGCAGCTCCAGCATGTGTGCGAAGAGCTCCGGACCCACCGTGAGCTGCACGACCTCGGCACCGAACGCCTCGCACAGCCGTGCCTTCTCGACGATCTCAGGCTGGCCGAGATGGCCCGAGTCGAACGCCTCCTGCACGATGATGCACGCCAGCGACGCACGGGCGGCCTGGCTGGCGACCGCAGCACCGTAGTTGCCAGAGGTCGCCGCGATCACCCCCGCGTAGCCCTTCTCGCGGGCGACGTGAGTGCTCATCGAGGCCCGGCGGTCCTTGAACGAGCCCGCCATGTTGGCCGCCTCGTCCTTGACGAACAGCCGCGCGCCCTGCCCTGCGGGCGCGTAGGAGCGCACGAGATCGGTCAGGTTGCGAAGCTCGAGTAACGGCGTGCTGCCCACACCCGCGGCTCGCTGGATCGCGATGATCTCCTCGAGCGAGTAACCATGAGCTCCCATGAGCGCCTCGTAGTCGAAGGCGATCGGCGAACGCTCGAACTCGCTGTAGTCCATGCCGAGCGCGCGCTGCATGATCTCGCCCCGGCGGGCCATGATCTCCTCGGTACGTCCGGCCACGTCACTCACCCGCCCGGGGAGCGGCGGGTGCGCCTGCGCCGTCAGCGCGGTACGCGGCAAGGCGTGTCCGCAGGTCACGGCCGACCGCGACGATCTCAGGAGGAGGCGTCCCGAAGCTGTGGGTGTAGCCGGGAGCGCAGTCGGAGAGCGTCCCGCGCACCGTTCGCCCGGTCATCGTCTCGACCTCGCACTCCGCGCCGAGCACCGCCGGCCCGACCGCGAAGCCCTTCATCCACACGCGAAGCGGCTGTGCCGCGGTGTCATCGGGCAGGTTCTCCGCGCGGTCGGCGGGCTGGATCAAGACGCGCTCGACCTCGACCCACTGACCTGCCGTGCAGCGTTTCTCGGCCATGCGGATCCTCCTTCGTGCGACGCAAATACGACAGGTCCGGGACTACGGTGTAGGCGTCCAGAACCTCGGCAGGGGGAGATCGACCACGGTCAGCAGTCCCGGGGGCGCGTTGCCGATGAGCGGGATGTAGTTGCCCGTGCTGGCATACGTACCCTTGCCGCCGGGAATCTCCGGTGCATTCGCCATCTGCACCTCCGGATCGCCGAAGATGCGGATGTAGTCGCCGGTGTCCACACCTTCGAGATGCGGGTGGATCTGCTGCGGGTGGATGAGCTCGACCTTCAGCTCGCCGCCGCTGTAGCCTCGACCGATATGACGACAGCCCGCGACGTCACCGGGCGCCACGCGCACGTGCGGTGTCTCGCGGGCGACCGAGGTGACGATCGGCTCGCGCGTCTCGGCGATCTCGTCGATCGTCCAGCCCAGCGCCCGGCCGATGAGGTGTATCGACTCGGGAAAGCCGATGTGCCCGACGATCGCGCCGTCCGCCACACCACGCTCGAACTCCTCGACGGTGGTACCCACACCCTGGCTCGCCATGACGGTCGGGCCGAAGGGTGAGAGGTCGTTGACGCGCCGGGCCTCGATGCGGTCGACACGCAGGCAGACCGAGGTCCACATCACGATGAGCGCGTCGAGGATGAATCCCGGGTTGATCCCGGTGCCCAGTATCGTGACGTCGTTCTCGCGGGCAAGAGATTCGAAGCGATCGGCCCACTCCGCGTCGCTCGCCCACGGATACGCGAGCGTCTCGGCGATGCAGAGCACGTTGGCGCCGGCGCGCACGCTCGGCTCGACCTGGGCGGTGATCTCGTCAAGGTTGCTTTGCGTGCAGATGCACATCACGTCGGGCTTCAGCGCAAGAACCGACTCAGCGTCAGTCGTCATGCGCACGTCACATTCACAGTCGCCGAGCAGCTCGCCGACGGTCTTGCCCTCCTTGGCAGGGTTCGTGACGACCGCTCCCACCAACTCGACGTCGTTCGGCCGATCGAGGATGAAGCGGAGCAGACCCTGCCCCATCATCCCGGTACCCCACACGGCGACCTTGATCATGCGGCGGCTCCTCCCGACATCCGGTATGCAGCGAAACGCGCTCCTGATGCAAAGATACCCCTTTCGCCGACACCGCGCAGCGGTCATGCCGAGGAGGTCCGGGACGGGCCGGTATCGCATGTACGGCAGGTATCGCCTCGCCCGGTCTACGCACGACCCGTGCGGGGAATACGCTCTACATGATGAGCCGGTGGTCGCGCCGGCTGATCGAGGGGGGTCATCATGGGGTCTCAACAGACAGAGCGCAGCCGCACTGCCCTGCTCATCGTGCTGCCGTTGCTCGCCGCGCTCGCCGGCGGTCTCGTGGTCTGGGCCGCATGCGGGACACGAATCGCGGAAATCGAGGGGGAACGCGACGCAGCTATCGAGCGGGTCGAGGAGCTCGAGGAGGAGATCTCCGCCCTTACCGACTCGCTCACGGGTGATCCGGACGACGCGCCCGAAGATGACACGACGGACGGCCGCTACTTCGGATTCATCCGCGAGGTCGACACCACCGGTGCTGCACCCGTCATCACCATCGACTTCGCCGAGATGCTCACGGGAGACCAGGCGGTGGCGGCTGCGGCTGCGGCCGGCGACGACCCCCCGGAGGGCGACTTCTACATCAGCAACGTCAACCCGCGGCTGAGAAACTTCCCCGTCGAGACCGGTATCACCGCCGAGGCGGTCACCGAACCGCCCGGGGTCAGGCCGGAGGGGTACGACATCGCCCTCGCGGAGTGGATCGATATGTACCGGTCAGTCCCGGCGGCACGCCAGGTCCCGTACTGGATCGAGCTCGAGGGCGGTACGGTCACGGCGATCGAGGAGCAGTACCTGCCGTAGCGGAGGCCCGCAGCAGGGTGCCTCCGCGTCACCGGGCGTCAGACCTGCGGAGCCTCGTAGGGGCGACCGAGGTCCTCGCACACGGGAAGCCGCGCGAGGTAGATCGTGAACCCGACCCCGACGGCCAGGAACACGGTGACCGCCGCAGCGATGAAGCGCGCCTGCTCGAATTGGTACCAGACCGCCGCAGACGGGATCACCACGCCGATCCAGAGCAGCGCGATCGCGATCCGCTTGACCCGGCGCGGCAGTGGCGTGCCGTAGAGGAACCCGCTGATGTAAGGGCCGAGGAACTCGTGGGTCATCAGCCACGTGTGCAGCCGTTCAGAAGAGCGCGCGAAGCAGAACGCCGCGACGATGAGGAACGGGGTGGCTGGCAGGATCGGGAAGAAGAAGCCGGTAACGCCGACGCCCAGGCTGATGAGGCCCGTAAGCAGCAGGAAGACTCTCTTCACGACTTGCACGGCCGCCGCCTGTCGGGTCAGGGAGGTCCGGGGGGTCCGACCGCTCGGCGCACGCGCCCTGCCGAGGTCAGAAGAAGGTACCATCATCCGTCCGCGAGCGCACGCTCATATCCGCCGGGTCGGCCACCGTCATCGATGCCTCCCTCGCAGAGCCGCAGCCGGGATCCCGGCTCACGCCTCCGGTTCGGGAGCGAGGAACCCTTCCCGTTGCATCAGCGATCCATCGACTTTGACCGAGAGCGCCCACGTGCCGTCGGCGACCCAGATGGGCCATGCCCAGAACTCGACGCCGGAGATGATGTTGAGCACGAGCGCCGCGGACGCCGTTGCCGCCCATGTGAGCACGGCGTTCCGGAACCGCACGCGGTGATCGGCGTCCCGGAGAGTTCGATCCCGTCGGGCGACTCCTGGAAGCGCACGTACGCCTGCCACATCCACCAGATGCCTGCAAGGAGTGCGCCGAGGAGAGTCCAGCCGGCCTCCGGATGCACGAGGCGTGCCGTGCCGCCGGGATGGCGCCCCTCCTCCTCGAGGAGGTGGGCACACACTTCCGCGTGACGCTCTTCTCGGCGCGCGACGCCGCACCCGAGGTCGACGAGGTCGACACCGCGACGCTCGATGCTCTCAGGGCCGCCGAGGGGCTCAGCACGA
Organism: uncultured Coriobacteriaceae bacterium; assembly: GCA_964349355.1. Taxonomy (GTDB): domain Bacteria; phylum Actinomycetota; class Coriobacteriia; order Anaerosomatales; family SLCP01; genus JAUVXE01. Next base: position 5,073 of record CAYGFZ010000029.1, read on the forward strand.
GCGAGGCCGCAGCGCACATCGGCCGCACGCCGCGCGCGACGCGCAACCGGCTGCGCAAGTTCGTCGAGCGCGGGCTCGTGGTCGAGCTCGGCAGCGGGCCCAACGACCCGCACCGCCGGTACTACGTGGCCGAGGAGCCCGGGAGGTACGGGCGGTAGTTGCGGCCGCTAGGCTTTGACAGCAGAGAGTCCTTGCAATGACCGGTCTCAATGGTCATACTGACCGTACTAGATGGTCATGAGAAGGACTGCCATGCTTGAAAATCGCGTAGCGATCAGCGACGCCCTCAGTGCCCTCAGCGCCCGGCTGGAGGCAATGGGCGCGTCGGAGTTGGAGATCGTTGTCATCGGTGGAGCGGCGCTGTCCGTACTCGGATTCGTCGATCGCAGCACTCGTGATGTCGATGTGCTCGCACTCGGCGTTCGCACGCCGGATTCGGTGGCTCCGTTGCTCATCAAGTCCCGCCCGCTCCCCGATGCGCTGTGCACAGCCGCCCAGGGTGTTCAACGTGATCTGGGCCTCCGCGAGGACTGGCTCAACGCCGGTCCGACCGACCTCTTGGACCACGGCCTCCCCGCTGGGTTCGCTGAGCGGCTCGTGGGACGGCGCTTCGGCACCCGGCTGCTGGTTCATTTCCCCGCTCGTGAGGACCTGATCGCACTCAAGGTCTACGCGGCGGCTGACACTGGCGTGGGCAGACACACCCAGGACTTGGTCGCGCTCGGCGCCACACCCGCCGAGTTGCTCGCCGGCGCGAGGTGGGCGCGTTCGCAGGATCCCTCCGACGGCTTCCGGTCCATGCTCCTCGCGCTGCTGAGGTACTGCGGCGCACTCGCAGAGGCGGAGGTGCTTGAGAATGAACCCTAGTGAGCTTCAGGGGCTGTTGCGCGATTCGCTCACGGAACTTGCGTGGAGTCAGTGGGGTGCGATCGGCGTCGCAGGCTCGGGGACGAAAGCAAGTGCACTGATCGACCCCGAGGCGCTGCTGGTAGCGAGCGCGAGTATCGCCCGGTGGGACGCCCGTCTCTTCGACGAGATCCTCGACTGGGTCTCAGCAAACGGTGTGCTCCTCGACGCCGCACGCCTGCGACGACTGGCCGAGCGAGCGACCTCCGCACAGCGTCGTGTCGTCCTCGCGATTCTTCGTTCGTCCGACCGCGGACGCGAGATCACACCCTTGCGAAGAGTCGAGGGCGCACTCGTCGCAAAGGAGGAGCTCGGGACCTACGGGACGGAGCCACTGTTCCATGCCAGCGGCGCCGGACCCGCGCAATGGACTTCGCTCGACGATACGTTCGCCGATCTCGGGTTTCAGCGATCCATTGCCCGCCTCAAGAGCATGTCGACCCCACCGGACGGATCATCGCCGGCGTGTCTGCGCTTCGCACTCAGAGGCCTCGTCGGAACCGGAGCGCGCGCCGAAGTGCTGGCGTACCTGCTGACCCATGGGTGGGCGCATGGCCGACTGATCGCCGAGTACGCGGCGTACAACCAGTCGGTGGTCGCAGAGTACTTGGGCTCACTTTTCGACGCCGGTCAGGTTGAGAAGCGCGTGCGCGGCAGACGTCTGGAGTACCGCATCGTGGGTATTCTTCGGAGCGCACTACCGAACGCACCTGAGTCCGTGGCGTGGCACCGGGTGTGGCCCGCGGTCGTCGCGATCTTGGAGGCGCCGTCCGCCGATATCAGTGAACAGGCGCAGTGGGTCCGGCTCGCAGATGTGCTCGATGCACAGAGCGAGGAGCTCTCCTCTGAGGGGTTCGAACTCGATGTGCCGCGCCTGGACGGATGGGTGACCCACGGCACTGCCGGGATTGTGGCCGCGGTACACCAGGTGGCCGAACGCTGCCGCATGCTCGCTGGACACCGATAGACGCTGCAGAGCCGCCGAGGGTGCGTAGAGGTAGTTTTACTCACGCTCCACACGAGATCAGCCTGACTCAAGGCTCACGGCCCTGGCCCACGCGCGAATCGTGTCCCTGAACGCACTGTCGATCCGATCGGCCGGAAGCGTACGCAGCCGTTCGTCGAGTACGGCCGGATCGATAAGTCGTTCTGTGAGAAGCGTGGTTGGTCGATTCTCACTCCGGCTCCTCCATAGCGACGTACAGCGCATCGATGTCCCGAGCCGAGAGTACCGCGAGAAACGGCATGCTCTGGTACAGGCGCATCGCCCTCGGTCCGGCGGTCTTGAGGAAGTCCACGAGCCGCTGATCCGAGTATGCATCAAGTATCTGACGCCATTCGATCAGGTCGTGCACAGCCGCGCCCTGGTCTTGGGTGAGCAAGCGATCGAGGTGGCGCCGCGCCCGCACACGCAACGAGTACCGGCTCGCTAAAGAGATCGGCGTGCCCGCCTCCCGTATCGGGGAGATCGTCGCCGGGCGGCGTGCGGTTACCGCCGACACCGATCTGCGCCTGTGCCGCTTTTTCGGCCTGTCTGAGGGCTACTGGCTGCGCGCCCAGGCCGCCTATGACACAGAGGTCGCACACGAGCAGCTCGCTGACGAGCTCGTGAAGATCCGTCCGTGGACCGCGGCGTAAGGGTCGGGCGACACGCTCGCATGCGACGGGACCTCCGTTCCGGACTCGTCGTGGAACTCCTGCACGAACTCCGCCTGGCCGAGGAGGTCCGGCGCGCCGGCGATCACCGGCGCCGGGATGGTGGCCTCGGCCACCTGGTTCCCGTCAGGCACCTCGCCGTAGGGGATCCGGTTGTGCCCGACCACGAAGAGCGAGCCGGGGAACCCGTCGTCGGGCAGCGCCGGAACGCGCCGAGGTACTCGAAGTCCTCGGGGCGGACGAGGTCTGCGGTGATCACGGCAGCGGGTGGAGTGGTGGGGGCGGGCAAGGGGGTGCCGCCTGCGTCGCAGGATGGGTCGCCGACGCAGCCCGGGAGCACTGCGACGAGCATCGCCACCGCGAGCAAGATAGGACCGAGCCCGATGCGCGCCCGCTTCATCGGGAGCACCCCCTCACCTCTGCGGGGTTTGTGCCCCAAGATCCCATCACTCCGACATGAACGCCCGCAAACGCTGCTCGAGTTCGCCCAAATCCCCCAGTTCGCACTCCCACAGTGTCAGGACTAACCAGCCATCCTTCACCAACCGGGTCTGGTTCTCGGCATCACGCGCACGGTTGCGCTCGATCTTGGGAAGCCAGTAGTCCTGGCGCGACTTCGGCTTTCGCGCGCCTTCCTTGCACTCATGCCCGTGCCAGAAGCACCCGTGTACGAGTATCGCCTTCTTGCGACCGATGAACGCAATGTCCGGATTGCCGGGAAGATCCGCCCGATGCAGACGATAACCACGGTAACCAAGCGCGCGAAGCTGTCTGCGCACGAGGAGCTCTGGCAGGGTGTCCTTACTGCGAATCCGCATCATGTTCTCGCTCCGGCCAATGGCCATAGCGACACTCCTAGACAGCGAGGTCAAGCGGCAGGTCAGAGATGTCCTTGAGCCGATTACCATCCACCATGATCGCGAGCATGTCAGCCGCATCCTGCATGCCGAGCGCCTCGACCGTCTCCTGCAGTTCGTAGAGCGCAAAGTGGTACACACAGTCGATGTCGCCAGTCCCGAGGGCGATCGATGAGAGGCGGCTCGGTATGGGCTCGGCGGTCACGACCACGACGTGCGGGAGCCTGCCCTTCCGGTTCCGGACCAGGTTGAGCGCTTCGGACCTGGCGTTCTGCGCCCGGTCGCTACGGATCGTCCACTTGCATGAGATGCTCGCATGAAGGAGCGGACGACCGCCGTCGCGCTCGCGCAAGCTGGCACGGTTCGAGACACTGTCGTCCACCAGGATGGCGCCCCGGTTGATGGAATCGTCGTTCTCGAGGCCCCTGACCACGACAACGTCTGGCGAGATTGTGTAGTCACTGCCAAGCGCAGCAGCGAGTTCGGCATCCGCCTTTGCGGCACGATCGAGGGCCACGAGATGGGCGTACTGTTCGTACGCAGCAATCTCTAGCCGGTTGCGCCCGGCAACCTGATGCACGTCCCACGAACCAGGACGCAGATGGTCCAGCTTAAGAAACGTCTGGCGGACGAAATCAGCGCACACGGCCTCGAACCGATTCCCTGAGGTCTGACCGGCCGCGCGTTCGCAGACGACCTCAGCCTTCAAGCGCTCGGCGACTCCCTTGGCCAGCGCGACGCTGAGGGTGTGGTGTTTGTCGCAGTTGCTGGGACGGCCCTGCTCGTCAACCGTGAGGATCGACCCGAGCAGCGCAGCGTGGAACTCCCGTCTGGCATCCGCGATCTCGACACGATCATCGCTCATGCGACACTCACCATCCGCTTTGACGCGAGGGCCGCTGCGATACGCTTAGCGACCGCCTCCGCTACTGGGGGCGGGAAGGCGTTTCCAATCTGGCGGTAGGCTGCGGTCTTGCGGCCAACGAACTCCCAGTTATCCGGAAAGCCCTGAATACGAGCGGTCATCCGTGCCGTCAGACGTGGCATTCCCTCGAAGTCCGGTCCGGGTGCCTCGTTCGCAAGTCCGTGTCCATCGACCCCGAGTGCCGCCCATGCCTGCTTCGCGCGTGTCGGTCCGAGGTCCGGGCCGCCATGCTTCTTGGAGCCTCCCACAAGCGTGGGCGCGATCGAATCGGCATTCTGTCGCCACTCGTCAACGTCTGCCCAGCCGTTTGCGCTCATGAGGTCGCGTAGGAGATCGCCGACAGTCGGGGGGTGCCCAGCGTGAGGCTCGGGCCAGGAGAAGCTATCCGCGTACTCCCTGCGGAGTGCGACCAGCACCACGCGAGGACGCAGCTGCGACACGCCGAAGTCAGAAGCGTTGAGCAGGCGCCACTCGGGCTCGTAGCCGAGCTTCACGAGGCGGCAATCGAGCTCCTTACGGTACTCATCGAACGCAGATCCGAGTAGGCCTCGAACGTTCTCCAGCATGATGGCTCTGGGTCGGCACTCATCTGCCAGCCTGAGTGCCTCGGGGAAGAGGTCGCGCTCGTCCGCGGCGCCGAGCTGTCTGCCTGCGATCGAAAACGGCGGACAGGGCACGCCTCCCGCGAGGAGATCGATACCCCTGAACCGCGACGCGTCGAAAGATCTCAGGTCTCCCTCCGCGACGAGCCACTCTGGCCGATTCTGCCGCAGCGTCTGGCAAGCGACCGGCTCGATTTCGACAAGCGCCTCGTGGTCGAACCCTGCCCGCTCAAGCCCGAGCGCCTGCCCTCCGGCGCCCGCGCAGATCTCTATTGAGCTGAGAGACAGATCCCTGCCGGTCGTCACAGATGACCCCCTGTATTGGAACAACTCCGCTTGCCACATAGCACAGTCCTCCTCAACGTCGGCCCCATTATGTTGTGGCCTCTGAGGGAGACTCCTGAGGGTGAGATGTCACTTCCGTACCTTGCGCCGATGGTATCAGAAGGCTGTAACACCCAAGTGGGAATCCGGCCTAGTGATCTGCCTCAGCCTGCCTGACGAGCGAATACAGCCCAGTGCAGCTCTAGACGCTCTGGTTCCGGACGTAAGGCCTGATCATCCGGGAGGTGTATCGATCTATGATCCACCTCGCGGTACGCGGTTCCCTTCAACCTCTCATGAAGCGAAACACGATTGTCCTCTGGGTTAACCGACAGCAAGTGACGGTCGTAAAGCAGATGAATATCCGCACGTAGCAGGAGACCATTGCATACCTGCTGACTCGAGGCGCCACGATAGGCAATGATGTGGGCCGCCTGCAAAGCGTCCTCGGCATCGTATCCGGTCACCGCGCATCGGCGGTCATATGCGGACAGCAGCGCGTCCCGGAATCGATCCTGAGCCTTGCGACGCATCACAAGCGCCGAAACCCGCTCCTTAACTTGACCGGAATCCTCAGCAACAAAAAGAGCATCCGACACCGACGGCATTCTGGACAGAGGACGTTCCCACACGTTCCGCTCGTGTGCATATCTGACCGGCCCGCGAAGGAGGAACGTATCCTGGTCGGACAAGTAGTCCTCTACCATCGCAAGACCAAGGTTGAGATACGCACGGCCTTCCGCCGGCACAAACACGCCAACTGGGACACGCTCCAGCCAGTTCTCCATCAGTGCGCGGTTCCAGCGGGACTCAAGGCCGGTTCCATCCACACCCGAGTGTGCAAGATACGGAAGAGCCCATGTGCCGTCACCGAGCGGCGTACGCCTTCCATCGAGATACTGGGAACTCCGGGTCACAGTGATGCTGATGGCCTTGGACCAACCGCTCGGCTGATGAATCCCTCGCTGGGCAACGATCGGGAAGCTGACGTCCGGGACTACCGATAGTCCCCCACTGCGCCACGGACGCGGGCCGACTTCGCCTTCATGATCAACGAACCAATGAAGTGCCGCCGAGTGCCCAGGATCAAGACCAGCGAGTGTATCCTCGAGCCATGAGGACATCAGAAACCCTTCAGAATCCGTCTGGCCGATCCGCATCTACCAGCACCTATCCTACCCGAAGTCGGCGCAACGCCCCACACTCCGCTACTCCCCCGCGGTCGCTGCGAGGCGCGTCTCCCGCTCCAGGCTTACTACCCGCAAGGACGCGCCCCGTCCTCTCACGGACCCCCCACACCCCCGGCCTCCTCGGCCACAACACCGGCGTAGCCGCCTTGTACCGCCCGTACGCCTCGTCGCCGCCCCATGTCGCGTCCGCCCTGCGCTCGAGCAGCGCCACGCCGCTGATCCGAGGGAGCAGCCCACACGAGCAGGCCGACGACGAGGAAGCCGTCGACGGAGCCGGTTGCAGGTGCGACCGTGCTCGCCGCTTCTTCGGCGAAGATGATCGCAGCGAGTGCTGCTGCGAGCGTCAGGCTCGCCCAGAGTCCTTGCAGCGTCCATGCGAACAGGAAGCGTGCGAACGAGGTCTTGATCTCGTCGAACCGCGCGTCCTTCCCGGCCCTCCGGACACCCTCCCGCTACTCGATCTCCATGCGAGAGAGCAATCGCTCCGTCGCGGTGAACGCCGCATCAAAGTCAGCTCCATCCTGCACCAGGTACACAAGAGACCGCTCCCAGTCTGCCCGATACTCCTCGCGACGTTCCGCGAGCCGCGCCAAGGCGACCTGCAAGTCGACGCTCTTTCGCACGGCTTTTCGAGGGAGAATCGCCAGAGCGTGCTCCACGTCCGCGCCTCGGTCGACGAGCTGGCCGACATCGTACAGGTCCCTCGAAATGGCGAACCTGCGCTGTCCGCCGACGGCACGCAGTTTCTCGGCAAGCATCTCCTCGGGCGAGTAGCACTCAAGCGCGCACTCAAGCTCGACCGAATCCGGGTAGGGGTGTATGAGCTCCCGGCGCTCCGTATCGAGTAGCACTTCCTCATCGGCGCTGAGATGGAATCGGACGTTGCGGGGCACCCCAGTACGCCTTGCGAAGGCAGGTTCCGCCCTTGAACACCCAGCGAGGGGCATGTCTATCCGTGTCAGCTGACAACGCCCAGAGAATCACGCCGAGGGCGTGGTCGAGATCGACAATCATCGGATCGACTGACTGCGCACGCGCCAGCCGTTTGACGACAGCATCAGGAATCATTGTCGCCTCCGGCCACGCGCGAGCCAGCGTTGATCTGGAGACTCCAGCGCCTGATCATGCGGCCGGTCTTCGAACCTCCGCGCTCCAGCTGACTGATGCCGCGGCCCAATCGCTGCTGCAGCGCCTCGATGAAATCGGGCTCCACGTCCGCCTCCGAATCCTCGAGCAGGTAGCCAAGCCGCTTCGGAACGGTCCCGCTCCCGAAGCGGTCAATGTAGTCGAGAAGTCTGTCCTTCTCAAGGCCATCCCAGGCGATCTCTATCGCCTCGGCAATCTCCCCTATCCCACCCGACAGGTCCGTCCGGTCAAGCGCATCGACGATCGTCCGTTCCGGATCTGTCACGCGTGCCTTGAAACCCTCGGAGTGCTCTTCGCGGATTCCGAAGATACGCTCGGGCTTAAGCGTCACGAAACGATAGCTAACGCCGAGCACCGTGTTCACACGGTTGTAGCGTCGACTCGGCGTGATGAAGAACTGGGTGCGCGGCAACTGGGTGGTCCACCCCCAGTGCCGTACAGCCGTCCAGTACGCAGCAGCACCATCCGGCACGAGGAACGTGCCTATCTTGATCGGATCCTCGCTCCACTCCCTGTCGACCCCGGCTTCAAGCGGGATGATGAGGTAGCGGCCCTGCTCCAGCCGCTCAAGCCATCCCTTGGTCTCGAGTCGAGCCAGCTCGTTGCGCATGTACTGCCCAGAACCCCAGAAGCCCGAGGCGTCCTGAATCGTGAACACATCACGCCCGGAGCCAGCCATGGTCGTGAGGAACTCCGCTTGGCGTGGGCCCAGTTCCGTTATAGTTCGTGTCATGCTAATAACCCCCATAAGGTTACTGTCATGTCGTCAACTATAACACAGTTGCCTGCTAGATTGAGCCTCTCGACCCCGGCCACAACACCGGCGTAGCCGCCTTGTACCGCCCGTACGCCTCGTCCCCGCACAGGCTCACGAACCCCTGGATCTTGACCATCTTCCAGCTCGGCTCGGGCTTGAAGATGGCGGTAGCGAGCACGAGTGCTCCGTAGACGGCAAGGACGATCGCGAGCAGCTGCCTCTGTACTCTGGGTTCACGTGAGCGAACCGCATGTGTCGACTGGAGGCGGCCCGTGAGTCGTGAAGACCCCGTTTCCCAAGACGAGATCGCTGAAGAGGCTCTCTTCGGCGACGTCTCGGGGCTCGTCGAACAGGCGCAGCGGCGCACATCTGTCGCCGTGAACACTCAGCTCGTCGGGTTGTACTGGCAGATAGGAAAGCGCGTTCGCGAAGACGTCCTCGGCGGCGAGCGCGCTGCCTACGGCCAGGACGTCGTCAAGCGGCTTGCGAGTCGCCTGAGCGAACGATACGGACGCGGATACAGCTGGAGGAACCTGTTCCGCATGGTGAAGTTCGGGGAACTGTACCCGAGTCCAGAGATTTTGCCGACACTGTCGGCAAAATTGGGCTGGAGCCATATTACCGAGATTCTGCAGCTTGCTGACGCCAGTGAGCGCGACTTCTACGCGACCACCGCTGCGAACGAAAGCTGGAGTGTGCGCGTCCTGCGCGAACGCATCGCAAGCCAGCTCTACGCACGAACCGTGGTGCCGAACAGGTCAGACTCCTCGGCCTGGATTCCGGTGAGATCCGTGAGGCTCAGTACTTCACGCACGATGTGCGCGAAAGACTGCAGAACCGGTTGGACGCGCTGACGGGATGAGAGGGCTGAACGCGCTCGATCGCAACGTGCCGCAAACGCCCTCTTGACCCCACCTCGCCCAGGTATTACCCTGGATACTACTACTTGTCATACCCGAGGTGATACCATCATGGCCAAGACGACGATCTCCGTCCCCGACGCGCTGCTCGAAGACATCGACCGTCGTGCCGCGGAGACGGGCACCACGCGCAGCGGCTTCGTGCAGGAAGCGGCCGCCCACTACATCGCAGAGCTCGATGCCGAGCAGGCCCGCCTGAAACGCGCCGAGCGCATCGGCACGGCGATCGACAAGATGCGGGAGGCCGCCAACCATATGCCCAAGGGTGCCGACGGAACGGCTCTCATCCGCCACTTCCGGGACATGCCGGAACCTTGGCTCGCTCCTGTTGCGAAGGAAGATCAATGAGCGACACCGGCTGCCCGGTCTTCGTGATCGACAGCTCGGTCGCCTACAAATGGTTCAACGACACAGACGAGTGCCACGTCGAGTACGCGCTCGAGCTCCTGTCCGCCCACTCCCGGGGTGACCTTCTCCTGGCAGCCCCGCCACACATGCCAACCGAGGTGCTGAACGGGTTGCGATACGCCGGCCTCGATGCGGCGGCGCTCCACACCGCAATCGAGGGACTGTTCGAGGCCGAGATCCTGACCGCCCCCTTAGATGCCGAGCTCATGAAGACCGCACTCGGCCTCGCACTCGCTTACGACCTCACGCTGCACGACGCGGCGTTCCCCGCCCTGGCGATCAGGCTCGAGTGCGAGCTGGTGACAGCCGACCGGGCACACGCACGTGTGACCGAATGCCCGGTGCGGCTGCTGGCGGAGGGGTGAGCGATCCGGGGGAGCGCCAGCTTGACGAGCGCGGCCTCGGATGCCGCATCGATCACTCGCCGAGTTGCGTGAGCAATGTACGTGCGCGCTCGGCGAAGAGCGGTGCCGAGCGACCGACGGCGTCCAGAATCTCGGTGATCGACATCGGCGGGTTGCTGGTGTCATCGGAGAACTGCCGGACCATCCGCATCACCGTCGGAGCACTGCCTGTGCCCAGGCGTGTACGGCGAGTGCGAGCACATGCCGGTCGTCAGGGTGGTTGAACATGTCGCTCTCGAGAGCCTCCCACCCATCGACCTCAGCTTCTGGGAACGCGGTTCGCATCGCGTCTATCATGAGGTCGATCTTCGAGCTGGCGATGTCGGGGCGTCGCCTGAGAATCGCAAGTTTCATCTCATCGAGGATGTGTCTGCTCCAGAGCACCTGCAGTAGGTCTAGCTCGGCTAGTCTGAGCAGGGAATCCCGGAGGGCCACCGGGTAGAGCACGCAGGCATCGAGGACCACGCGAATCGCCACAGGTCAGAAGTCCATGCCGGCATCTTGTGCGTCACGGGTGAGGCGTCTCAGCGCCTCGCGTCGACCGCTGTCGCGGCGTCGCCTATACGTCAGGAGGTCATCGAGGCGAACTCTCCGATGCGATCCGACCTTGTGAAACGGAATCTCACCCGCATTGAGGAGCCCTACGAGGTGGGGGCGGGAGACATTGAGAACATCTGCCGCCTGGGTGCTTGTTAGCTCGTGCTGTGTCGGCAGTACCGTGACCGAGCTGCCGCCGGCCACCGCTTCGGCCGCTTCCTCCAATGCGCGGTATACGGCAGGAGGCAGCTGGACCTCCTGACCACTCTCGCTGACAAGCCGCGGCGCTCCGCTAGCGCCTTCCCGGGCGATGAAGTCGAGAAGCTGCTTGGCTTGCTCGGAATCTGCGGAATCCGGGACGATCGACTCGCCCGTATCTCGCATACTGTATGGGCGGCTCATGATCTCACCTCCACGAATCTTCCTTCCCTCCAGTGTAATATGTGTAACATCTGTCATAAACGAAAGCCAGAACAGCAGCCGCCTATCCGGCGAGCTCGCGAACGCTCCGTGCTGCAACCGGCGAGATTCGATCTAGAGCCGAGAGGGACTTTGCCACCCGGCCCGTCCACGACTCTCCGTGGCCAGCGAGTGCCTCCCGGGCAAGGGTGAGATCTCCCGGCCGATCTTCGTGCAGCACCTCAAGCAGTTGCGCCGCCTGCGATAGGTCCTTCTCCCGCTTTGACTGCATGGCAGCAGGACGCTCCCCCGCAATCACCAACTTGTGAAGAGCAAACCGCGCCGCATCCGGCACGTTCACCGCAACGACCTCGCCACCAACGGCTGCCGCCGTCACGGTCGATTCGATCAGGAAGTCCAGGAACCTCAATGCTCGCGCTGCAGTGCCGAACCTCGGCATGCTCACAGGATGCGATCGAACCCCAGAGGCTGGCGTCAGAAGATCCACCCGCAGGCTCTGTCCCCGCACCTTGAACGAGGTGGTCGGACTCTTGGGATCAAGGCCGGGAACCGGCAGGAAGCCCCTCTCCAGGCTTTCCAGCGCTGAAGGAAGGTCGGCGCTCATGCCGGGGGCCGCTATGTCGAGCGTGGGATCGACCGCGATGCCGACATCCTGAGTCCTCAGAGATGTGGACCAGCGGACCCCGAGGAGGTTGCCGAGCACGATGAACGCATGTGTTCCAACCAGGACCCCGCCAGCGTAGAACACCCCCGCGTCTGCGAGCGCACGAAGAACTCGAGTCGACGGCGCATCCACGGTCATTGCACCACCCGCACGTAACAGAGCCGCCAAACGCTCGATGGATCGTCGGTCGTCTGCGATGTTGGCTCTTCCCTCGGCAAACCGATCGGCCAACTCGTCAAGCTTGGTGTCCCGACGGCCCAGATAGGTCTGACGTTTTGTCCCGCCAGGCCCGACGTGCTGGAAGTAGTAGTACTCCTGACCTTTCACCATCTTCGTCACGAACGAGCCAGACGTGTGTCCGATGGTGCGTGTGGCCTCGTAGACAGCGAGCTGTTCAAGCAGCTCGGCATAGATAGTCTGGACTTCGAGTGGCTGCCGCTGCATGGCCGAGGAACGCCTCGAAGAAGGCCTCTTCGCCAACATCTCCGACTCAAGCTCTGATGTCTTGACCTTAGTCCACATATTTGCTAACTTCTAAGATGCGCTACGTAGTCGAATACTTCAACCATCGTGTGCAGGACACCATCGAGTCGTGGCCGGTCGGCATCTTGGCGGACTACGCCCGACTAGTCGAACTCTTGGCCGACTTCGGTCCCCACCTGACGAGGACAACCCCGCAGCGCGAACTCGACACGGCTCGCAAGCGAATGAAGCAGGTGCTCGATGAGTGAGTCCACATACAAGCCGGTCCCCCACGACCATGATGCGCTCTTGGGCCGCGCTCTGAAGCGCAAGGGCTTCGCTGAAGCGTACGACGCCCTTGAAGACGAGTACACCCTCGTGCGCGAACTGCTTTCCGCTCGGCTGGAGGCCGGCCTCACGCAAGAGCAGGTGGCCGAACACATGGGCACGACCAAGAGTGCCGTCTCCCGTCTCGAAAGCACCGGGAAGCACTCCCCCTCGGTCAGCACTCTAAAGAAGTACGCGGATGCCGTCGGCTGCGAGGTCGAGATCCGGCTCGTGCGCTCGTCACGCTGAGCCCTGTGGAGATGAACCGCTCCCTGTTCGCGCGGTCCGCACGAGTGCCTCGGCAGTCTGCACTCAGCCCGCATCGTCTTGCTGAGTGCAGACTTCGACACGATCGCCGCGCTGCAGCACGCTGGCAAGTGGGAACAGCTGGGTGACCGTCTCGCGCAGGACGCGCGTGCCATCGAGGCGGCAGGCGCCGACTTCCTCGTGCTCGCCACCAACACCATGCACAAGGTCGCCCCCGCGATCGAGTCGGCGATCCGCATCCCGCTCCTCCACATCGCCGACGTGACCGGTGCCGCTATTGTCGGGCAGGGAATCGGCGCCGTGGGTCTCCTCGGCACGAAGTTCACGACGGCCGAGGAGTTCTACCGCGCGCGGCGTTTCGCGAGATCATCGCCGCGCTGGCTGAGCTGAGGGGTGACGCGGGCGCGAGGCTGCCACACACCAGGTTGTCAGACCATCGCGATAGGATGTGATGAGAAGGGTGGTGCTCCCAGGTCCTTTGTAGAGCTCGCCGCAGCGCATCACCCGCTGAGCTCGACCAGCATCGGTCAGCTAGCTTTGCGGAACTTGACCCTCGCTGATTTCATTGATATTGTTTGTTTCACCGAATGGTGAAAGAGGCTATTTGAGTGAAAGAAACTGAACTCCTAGAGTCGCTCCCGAGTGCGATCGAATCATGCCTCAGGAACGTGCCGGAAACCGGCATCGAGTCCGTCAAGCGGGATGTGAGCTACCCAAACGGGATGATTGCCGATCTGGTCGTGCGTCTTCGCATTCTCGGGCAAGAGCGTACGCTCGTAGTCGAGGCCAAAGCCGCCGGCCAACCAAAGCGGGCGCGCGAAGCGGTGGATCAACTGAACCGTCTACTGCGCGCTGAGGCTAGTCGAAACGCCTATCCCGTGTTCGCCGCTCCCTTCATCTCGGACGCCAGCTCTGCAATCTGTCGGGAATCTGGAGTGGGTTTCTTCGACCTGGCGGGAAACTGCTGGCTGTCACTTGGGAATGTCTACATCGAAAGAGTCTCGCCTCAGAACCCCCAAAGGGAGAAGCGGGGCGCCGTCGCGCTGTTCACCCCCAAATCATCCCGGGTGCTCCGGGTTCTGCTGAATGAACCGAAGCGCAAGTGGCAGGTCCAGCAGCTGTCCAAGACCGCCGTCGTGAGCATCGGCCTCGTCTCAAAGATCAAGCGAGCCCTGGAAGAGCGCGAGTGGGTTGCCACCGACCCCGATGGCATCGAGCTCGTTGAGCCGGAAGCGATGTTGTTGGCGTGGGCAGACGCCTACTCATACAAGCAAAACGGCGTGTCGGAGTTCTACTCTCTCGAATCCGTGAGCGATACTGAGGCCGCCGTCTCGGCATGGTGCCGGGAAAACGACGTGCCATACGCGCTCACGGGCTTCTCCGGCGCACGGCTCTCGTCTCCGCGAGTCCGCTACAACCGAGCCAGCATCTACGTCTCTTCGGGAGTCGACAGCTTGGCGCTGAATACCCAGCTCAAACCGGTCGATTCCGGAGGCAATATCCTGATACTCAAACCGTATGACGAGGGCGTCTTCACCGGGTCCCAGACCCGATACGAGTTTCGCAGCGTCTCGCCCGTCCAGTTGTTCCTTGATGTGAAATCCATGGCTGGCCGTGGCGAAGAGGCCGCCGAAGAGATCCTCGTGCGAGAGCTGAGACCGTCATGGCGATAAGCCAGTCCGACTACCCGCCCGATGCGGTCGAGGCCGCGAAATCGGTCCTCGTAGAACTGGTCCACGTGTTAGGCGAGTACCGTGGCGACATGGTCATCGTGGGAGGCTGGGTGCCGCCCCTCCTCATGCCCGACAGCACGGGGCACGTCGGCAGCACGGACGTTGACGTTGCCTTGAATCATCTCGCTGGGACGGACGAAGCATATGCGCGGATTAGCGAATCGCTGAGGGCGAACGGCTACCGTCAGGACGAAGATCAGCCGTTCATCTGGTACCGAGAGGTCGATGCCGGAGACGAGAAACCCGTCACGGTCGAGGTGGACTTCCTGGCAGGAGAGTACGGCGGCAGGGGCAAGGGGCACCGAACTCAACACGTACAGGACCTTCGACCAAGGAAGGCGCGCGGCGCCGATCTTCTGTTCGATGACGTGGAAGAGAGAGACGTCGAGGCCCGGTTGCCCAGCGGGGCGGTCGATTCGGTGACCGTCAGAGTGGCTGGCGTCGCGCCGTACATCGTTATGAAGAGTACCGCACTAGATTCCCGAATCAAGCAGAAGGACGCCTACGACATATGGTTCGTGCTGGCCAACTATCCGGGAGGCATGAGCGCGGTCGTCGAGGAGTTCACTCCATTTGCCGACCATGGGCTCGTGCTCGCGGCTGTCGCAATACTCGAGGACAAGTTCGAATCGCCGAACCATTTCGGCCCCGCGTCCGTTGCGGAGTTTCTCGAGCAATCAGGTGAGGAAGCGGATCTTACAAAGCGTGATGCCTTTGAGCGGGTTCAGGCGTTGCTGGCGGGCCTTCGGCGACGAGCGGCGCTGAACTGCGCCCGGATTCCGAGATATTCTCGACACTGTCGAGAATATCGGACCGGGGGCCACATCACCGAGCTTGTTCACCGATCGCCAGAGGCCGCGAGTGCTCGGCCCGGTTCCGTAGACCCAAACCCCGGGGACTAAGACTCCAGCAAGAGCCAGGTAAGACCTCCCTGCTACTCTCGAAAGGGAGCGCGAGGAGGTGCTCGGAGGCGAGCGCGCCGCGTACGGTCAGGAGATCATCAAGCTGCTCGCGACCAAGCTGTCAGTGCAGTACGGGCGTGGTTACAGCTGGCGCAATCTGATGCGCATGGTCAAGCTGGCCGAGCTCCACCCGGATTCTGAGATTTTGTCGCCACTGGCGACAAAATTGACGTGGGCCAATATCACGGAAATCCTCACAATCTCCGACCAGGCAAAACGTGACTTCTATCTCGTATCGTGCGCTCGAGAAGGATGGACGAAACGCACTCTGCGCGAACGCATCGGCAGCAAGCTCTACGAGCGAACACTCGCCTCCGACGGCGCGGGCGAGGGCCTCGCCGTTGACCCTGGACAGCTCGCGAGTGAGAGCGGGGCTCCGCCCGGGATCGTGTTCCGTGACCCGTACGTCCTCGACTTCCTCGGCCTGGACTCGGGCGAGATACATGCGGCCCGGTACCTCACTCACGACGTGCGCGAGAGGCTGCAGCACCGGCTGGACGCACTGACGGGCTAAGACTACTCCCCCGCGATCGCCGCGAGGAACGCCTCCCCGTAGCGCTCCAGCTTCGCCGCCCCCACGCCGCTCACCTCGAGGAACTGCTCGCGGGTGCCCGGAGCGCGGCGTGCCATGTCGGCGAGTGCGGCGTCGGCGAAGACCACGTATGCGGGCACCTGCTGCTCGGCAGCGATCTCGCGCCTGAGCTCGCGCAGCCGCTCGAAGAGCGCGACCTGCTCGTCGGTCTCGAGTGAGCGCGCCACGCGTGCACCCTTCGCCGCGGGTTTCTCGGCTGCGGCCTTCTTCCGAGGCGCAGGAGGCCGCGCGAGCACGACCGCCTCCTCGCCCCGCAGCGCGCTGCCCGCACGCCCGGCGAGCTTGAGCGTCGAGTACTCCTCGACGTCCACGCGCAGGTAACCGCGGTGCACGAGCTGGCGGATGATCGACGTCCACTCGTCCTTCGAGTGCTCGACCCCGATGCCGTAGACGGAGAGCCGGTCGTGCCCGCTCGAGACGATCCGCTCGATACTCGACCCGCGCAGCACGTCCACCACGTAGCCGAGCCCGAACCGCTCCCCCAGCCGCCAGACCGCCGAGAGCGCTTTTTGCGCATCCACGGTCGCGTCGTAGGTCTCCGGCGGCGTGTCGCAGATGTCGCAGCACCCGCACCCTGAAGCCAGCTCCTCGCCGAAGTACCCGAGCAGCGCGCCCCGGCGGCACGAGAGCGCCTCGGCGAAAGCGATCATCGCCGAGAGCTTCGCCGACTCGATGCGGCGCTGCTCATCGCTCCCGTTGCCGTCGATGAAGCCCCGCGCCGTCATCACGTCCTGCATGCTCCAGAGCATCAGCGCCCGGGCGGGCAGCCCGTCGCGCCCCGCCCGGCCGGTCTCCTGGTAGTAGCCCTCGATCGACTTGGGCATGTCGTAGTGGACGACGAACCGCACGTCAGGCTTGTCGATCCCCATCCCGAACGCCACCGTCGCGACAACGATATCGATCCGGTCGCCGAGGAACGCTTCCTGCACCCGTGTCCTCTCGGCGGTGGCCATGCCCGCGTGGTACGCCTCGGCCGAGAAACCCTCGGCGCGCAGCCGTTCCGCGACCTGCTCGACCCGCTTGCGCGAGAGCGCGTAGACGATGCCCGACGCGCCGCGGTACTCGCGCAGGAACTCGGCGAGCTGAGCTGCGGGCTTGGTCTTGTACGCGGCGGAGTAGTGGATGTTGGGGCGGTCGAACCCGGTGACGAAGACGCGCGCATCTCCCAGTCCGAGCTGACGGACCACGTCGGTACGCGTCTGCTCGTCCGCCGTCGCGGTGAGCGCGACGATCGGGACGCCCCCGAATCGCTCGCGCAGGACGGACAGCCGCACATACTCGGGGCGGAAGTCGTGTCCCCACTGGCTTACGCAGTGCGCCTCGTCGATGGCGAAAAGCGCGATCTCGAGGCGCGCCAACTCAGCGAGGAACCCGTCAAGCACAAGCCGTTCGGGCGCGACGTAGAGCAGGTCGAGCGCCCCGGAGCGCAGGTCGCGCAGGACCGCGCGGGACTCCTCGGCAGAGAGCGAGGAGTTGAGGACGGCGGCGGCGACCCCGTTGGCGCGCAACGCGTCGACCTGGTCCTTCATGAGCGCGATGAGCGGCGAGACCACGATCGTCACGCCGGAGCGGTGCAGCGCCGGAATCTGGTAGCACAGCGACTTGCCGCCGCCGGTGGGCATCAGCACGAACGCGTCGCAGCCGGAGATGACGTGCTCGATGATCTCGGTCTGATGCGGCCAGAACTCCGGATAGCCGAAGACCTCGGCGAGTGTGTCGTTGATGGTGGTGGTGCGCAGAGACATCCGCTACTCTCCCGGAGCTGGTCGACGGTCAGGTGGCTCGGCTTCAGAGGGTACCCCATCCGGGTGACACTGCACGTCCGGCGCAGACGTGTTATACTTTCCGGAGCGAGTCAAAGATGGCTCGTGGGATTGCGACGTGACACGCCGCACTTCTAGCGAAAGTCGCGTCGTTTTGTTTTGCCCCGTTGGGGCAGAGAAGGTAGGTTCGCATGTCTGAGGGTAAAGTCAAGTGGTTCAACGCTGACAAGGGCTACGGCTTCATCGAGCGCGAGGGTGGCGAAGATCTCTTCGTTCACTTCTCCGAGATCCAGTCCGAGGGCTTCAAGTCCCTCGACGAGGGTCAGGCCGTCTCCTTCACGGAGTCCACTGGTCAGAACGGCAAGCAGCAGGCCACGCAGGTTCGCGCCATCTAGGCTCGTTCCTTCGAGCGCCAAAGAGCCGGGTAGCCCTCACGGGTTGCCCGGCTCTGCTCATTTCTGACCCCTCTCACTCCGGGCCGATGAGCACCACCCTCTCGAACCGTGCGTGCGCCCGCGCATCGGCCGAATAGAGCGTCGCAGCCAGCCGTTCAGCCAGTGCGGGCGCGAGTGCGTCGTAGAAGGAGCAGCCGAGCAGTCGACACTGACCGAAGGCGGCCTCGGCCACCGTATCGTCGAGCCCGACGACAGTGAGGTCAGCGTTTCGCAGGCTCCCCCAAGCGATCTCCCCCAGATCGGGGCCACCGTGACGCACGGCGACGCCGATGACCTCGTGAACGAAGTGGGCCGGCACCACAAGTCGGATTCGCGCCTCCCTGTGCTCTTCGAGAAGTCGTAGGGCTGAGGCACGCCCGGGCTCCGGCTTGATCCACTTCACGCCCACCGACGAATCCAGCACCGCGAGCGGACGATCACTCACTGCCCTCACCCCGGCCACTACGCGAGCGCTGGCCGGGAACCTCTCCACGAAGTTCGCGCAAGTGACCGAGCGACGTCAGCTCATCTTCACCCCAACGTTCTGCAACCTCCTCGAAACCAGCAAGAGCCTGGTCGATGCGCTCGCGACGCACCTGCTCATAACGAGCTGATTCCCGCGAGGCCACGTACGCGGCAGCGGCCTCGCGGATCACTGCACTGCGCGAACGGCCATCGACTTCGGCGAGTGCGTCGATGTCGCCGAGCAGATCGCCTGGCAGGGAGATGCTGAACTTGTCGACCGCCACTCTGGTCCTCCCCATATCGGTCGTACAACTTGGTCGTACCTATAGTACGACTTTCAGGGCTGTCAGTCCAGGCATCCGGGCCACGAGAGCGCGTCAGGATCCGCCGGGCCAGACACTCCCCCCTCATGGCGGTTCGGCTACAATGACCCCAACATCGGCTCAAGATCGGACGGGGATGCCGGTGTCGCGCCGAAGGGAAGGCAGCCATGACGCACGAGCAACCCGCAGGGTTCGCAGCGGCCAACGAAACGGTGATCGCCGTGGTGCCCAACATCACGCTCATGAAGGGGTTCCTCGGCCAGACCACCGGCAAGAAGTACAAGGGGCAGCTGGGATCGGGAGCGAAACAGGCACGCGAGGCACTGATCGAGGCCGAGATGATCTAGGACCCGCTGCAGCGGCTCACAGGCGCGGCTCCCACGACCGAGGAGGTCCACATGACCGAAAACCTCCGAGGGGTGGCACATCCGAGGCGGAGAAGGTGTCGAAGAGTGGCAGACTGGACCGTTCACCTGGGAGCAACTGGTCGGGTTCGTCCCTGAAGACCGCCTGGTGCCGGAGAACCTCGTGTGGCACCCGTCGATGACGGAGTGGGCCCCGGCGCGCGACATCCCAGGGCTGTTCCCCCGCGAGGTCGCGCCTGCCGAGGTCGCGCCTGCCACCGAGCCTGAAGCAGCGCCGCAACCCGCACCCAAGCGCAAGACCGGCCTCGTGATCGCCGCAGCAGCCGTCGCGGCCGTGCTTCTGGTAAGCGGCCTCGGCTTCGGGGCGTGGAAGCTTCTCGGCGGACCCGGAGGCGCAGGGCCCGGAAGCATGAGCGGACCCGACGTCGGTGCCGCATCACACATCGTCCCCGACCCCACAGACCTCGTCGAGACCGAGCGCTGGGGCGAGGTGCCCGCGAACCAGGTCGGCCTGCTCATGCACGAAAGCGCAGGCCGCAAGGACGCGGAGAAGGTGGCCGAGGCGCTCGGCGGCTCAGTCATCGGTGAGGTCGAGTTCGCAGGCGTCTACCAGGTCGGCTTCCCGGGCACATCGGAGGCGGACCTGACGGCGGCGATCGATGCGGCCACAGCGCACGACGCCGTCGAAGGCGCGTTCCCGAATGCGGACGCCGGGGAGCTCTCGGCGCCCTCGGCGGGGCCGAATGGCCAGCCGTATCCGTATGGAAGTCACGGGACGGGAGCCTCAACGATCATCGCCGCCGACCCGGATAACGGCGGCCCGGCAGGCATAGCGGGGCCACTCGGCGACAACCTCACGATCTCGATGACCAACATATTCTCGAGCCAGTACGGCTACTCGCAGAGCACACCCGATCCCGACGACCCGACCAAGATGGTGTGGAGCGACGGTACGACCTACGCGATCGGTAACCTCGTGGCTCTGCGCGATCAGATCAGTAGCGGCGCGACGATCATCAACTGCTCGTGGGGCGCCACCGACACCGATGAGATCACCGTCGCGGCCTACCAGCGCTTCTTCCGGCGAATGGCCGAGGAGCATCCTGGCGTTCTCTTCGTCTGCTCGGCGGGCAACAACGGCAGGTCGCTCGACGGATCCAGACGATTCCCGAGCGGGATGCCACTCCCCAATATAATCACCGTCGGGGCGCTCGACAACGACGGCGCGACTGCCGAGTACTCCAACATGGCAAGCGCCAACTACGAGGTCACACTTGCCGCGCCAGGCACGCAGGCAATCGTCGGGCTGAAGCCGGACGGCGGCGTGTTCCGCGCGAATGGCACGAGCTTCTCGGCACCCAAGGTCGCCGCGGCTGCAGCCGTCCTGCGTTCGATCGATCCGGACCTCAGCGCCGGCCAGATCAAAGACATACTCGTCGCCACCGCGCGTGACGGCGTCGCCACCCGCTCCACAGAGCCGGATGCCACCTCCAAGCTCATCGGCCAGGAGGTCGGCGGACGCATACTCGCACTCGACCGCGCGGTCTTCAAGGTCATCAACGACTCGCGCGCGAAGCGTGGCCTTGAGCCACTCACGGAGGAGGAGCTCGAAGGGATGGGCGCCATCGACGCGGTGGCGATCATCGAAGGCGACCCCACCGAGATGACGGTGCGGGGCATCGTCAAAGGCGTCGGCGAGAAGGGTACCGGCGTCAAGATCGACGTCTGGTCCACCAACAGCGCGATTTCGGGAAGCACCACACAGCGCCTCGGCGGACCCGGCGAGACCAGTGGGGAGTGACGCTCCCCTCGGGTGAGGGCTCCATCCGCGTGATGCGCCTCGACAACCGGGCAGCGAGCATCGACTCGCTGTCGTACTCGGTCACCCAGCAAGGCGGCTCGGTGACGCTCGAGCCCATCGGCGGAGAAGGTATGTCGACGATGAGTGCGACCGTGAACCGCGACGGGACAATGCTT
>CAYGFZ010000030.1:0-26170 GCA_964349355.1 uncultured Coriobacteriaceae bacterium
AGCTTATCAATCCGATCGCCATGGAGGAGAGCCTGCGCTTCGCTATCCGCGAAGGTGGCCGCACCGTCGGTTCGGGTCGTGTCACGAAGATCTTGAAGTAAAGAATCACTACATCACCAGCGGGAACAAACGAGGCCCGGCCTGCGGCCGGGCCTCGTTCTCGCCCTCGGTACATGCCGACGGCGGTTTGACAGTCCGGAAAACAGGGTGCTAGAGTACCCTACCGCGCACGATGCTCTCCCGCGTCGCCGCGCCTGGCAGGAGGACGCATGAGAACGTTGGTCACGCTGGCGTGCACTGAGTGCAAGCGCCGCAACTACACCACCAAGAAGAACAAGCAGAACAACCCCGAGCGCATCGAGTTCAAGAAGTACTGCAAGTGGTGCAAGACGCACACGGTGCACAAAGAGACCCGTTAGGGCTCTGTATCGCGTCGTGTGAGTTCGGGAGCGTACAGGCCAGTAGCTCCAATCGGTAGAGCGCCGGTCTCCAAAACCGGATGTTGGGGGTTCGAGTCCCTCCTGGCCTGCCAGAAGATACGCCGCCGCGGGGTGAAAGACTCGCGGCGGTTCGACTGAATGCCGCAGGTGCGGCAGTGGAGGAATGAAGACATGGCGAAGGCGACGAACGCGCCCAAACCGAATATCTTCGCGCGATTCGCCGGCTATATCGGTGACGTGCGGGGCGAGATGAAGCGTGTCGTCTGGCCGTCCAGGTCCGAGATAATCAACTCGAGTCTGGTGGTTATGGCCACTCTTGGATTCTTCGTCTTCTTCACGTTCACGGTCGATTCGATCGTGTTCTACTTGGTAACCCTCATCGGCCGGATCGGTGGATGATCGCATGGCGAAGCGCTGGTACGTGATCCACACATACTCGGGCTATGAGAACAAGGTGAAGGCCAATCTCGAGCATCGTACCGAGTCGATGGGTATGGGTGACAAGATCTTCGAGGTATTTATCCCCAAGGAGAGCGTCACCGACATCAAGGCGGGCGGGAAGAGGGTGACCTCGGACAAGAAGGTCTTCCCCGGATACATCCTCGTCCAGATGGATCTTGATGACGACTCGTGGTACGTCGTTCGCAACACACCCGGTGTGACCGGCTTCGTCGGCTCGCAGGGCAAGCCGGTCCCGCTCTCCCGTCAGGAGTACGCGCGGATCGCGCAACGCACCGCCGTCGGTCCGAAGCCCAAGACGACCACGACCGATTTTGTCGAAGGTATGTCGGTCAAGGTGATGCACGGTCCCCTCGCCGAGTTCGATGGCGTTATCTCCGAGGTCAACCTCGACCAGGCCAAGGTCAAGGTCATGGTGTCGATCTTCGGTCGCGAGACCCCGGTCGAACTCGGCTTCGATCAGGTGACAAAGGTATAGGCCGACACGACCGTGCGCTTCGGGAGATGCACCCGTCGCGGCTTCTCGCGGGGAAGTGCTCGGCAGGACATCAAGGACAGCGGCGCGTAGATCGCGCCAGTGGACAGAGGACGTGACTTAGAGACGATGGCCAAGAAAGTCGTGGGCTTCATCAAACTGCAGATCCCCGGAGGACAGGCTAACCCTGCTCCGCCGGTCGGTCCTGCACTCGGCCAGCACCAGGTGAACATCATGCAGTTCTGCCAGGCCTTCAACGCTGCCACGCAGGACAAGATGGGCACGATCATCCCGGTTGAGATCACGGTCTACGAGGACCGTTCGTTCGACTTCATCACCAAGACACCGCCTGCCGCCGTGCTTCTCAAGCAGGCTGCCGGTATCGATTCGGGCTCAGGTGAGCCGAATCGCACAAAGGTCGCGACGGTCACGAGCGCGCAGCTTCGCGAGATCGCCGAGACCAAGATGCCAGACCTGAATGCCAACGACGTCGACGCTGGCATGCGTATCATCGCCGGCACCGCGCGTTCGATGGGAATCGAGATCAAGGACTAGGCGCGCATCGCGCGTTGATGTGGGAGGGCGCTCACCGCGTCCGTTGACCACAGAGGAGGAAGCACATGAAGCACGGTAAGAGGTATGTTGAATCTGCGGCAAAGATCGACCGCGACGCTCTCTATGCCCCACTCGAGGCCATGCGCCTCGTCAAGGAGACGGGACGGGCCAAGTTCGACGAAACGGTCGAGGTCCACTTCCGGCTCGGCATCGACAGCCGACACGCCGACCAGCAGGTGCGCGGCAGCGTCTCGCTCCCGCACGGCACCGGTAAGACCGTGCGCGTCGCCGTGTTCGCCGAGGGCGACAAGGCCCGTGAGGCCGAGGCTGCAGGCGCAGACATCGTAGGCTCCGATGATCTCATCGAGCGCATCCAGGGCGGGTTCCTCGACTTCGATGCGACGATTGCGACGCCCGATCAGATGAGCAAGGTCGGTCGCCTCGGCAAGATCCTCGGTACCCGTGGCCTGATGCCGAACCCCAAGCTCGGTACCGTCACCATGGACGTGGAGCGTGTCGTCGGAGAACTCAAGGCTGGTCGCGTCGAGTACAGAGCCGACAAGTTCGGTATCGCGCACGTCGGTATCGGTCGAGTGAGCTTCGACGAGACGGCTCTCGTTGAGAACTACGGAACGGTACTCGACGAGATCCTTCGCGCGAAGCCCGCATCGGCCAAGGGACGTTACATCAAGTCGATCACGGTGGCTTCAACCATGGGACCGGGCATCAGGGTCGATTCGAGCCGTACGCGTGACCTGCTCGAAGAGCCCACCACATAGGAATCTCGGTTGATTGACAAAGTCAGTGCGCGCATGCCGCCCTGGTCGTCCTTCGCCAGGGTCAGTGCACAGGTCTCGGTTCTTGCGTATGTGGTTCGCTCTTTGCGCCGGGCGGGTAGACTGATGGTCGTCTAGCGCGATTTTCCGACTTAGCGTCTTCCCTCGCCCGGGAGGCGACCCGCTCGATTTCGGTCAAGTTCTACATGACCGCCGAGACCGCCGGTCGTTCAGAAGGCGTATGCATTGTGTGTAGGATTCTCGTCGCGGCGCTCAGCCAGCTACACTCGGTGCGGCCGGACGAACGGTGATTACAGCGAACAGCGCCCCCCTCTCGCAGACGGGGGCACGAGCATCGGAGGATTCACATGGCCGTAGGAAGCATCTTCGACAAGTTCAAGGAGGCCGCTGGCGGCGCACTCGGGAACCTCACCGAGATGGCGACGACGGCAGCCGAGTCGGCCGGCTTGGGCGACGTGGTGCAGCAGGCCACCGACGCGCTCGGAGGCGCGACGGACCAGGCAACCGAAGCCATTACTGGTCTCACCGACGAGTTTACCGGCGGCAAATAGCGCGGGTCTTGTGACCGCCCGAGTTCCCCTTCGAGCCGATGGTCACCGAGATGGAGCTCGAGCGGTTCACTCCACACTGCATCCGCCACACCTTCGCTGCGATTCTGCTATCGGGGGGAGTGAACCCGAAGCTTGTGGCCACGCTTATGGGTCAGGTTCGAATCCTGCCGGGGGCACCACAAAAGTGAGGTGACGGCCCGGGGTGACACCACCTCGGCCCGTTCCGGTTTCGCCTCCCCTCACTCGGCGTGAGCGCCCACGGGAATCACATAGAGCGGTGTCTCCTCATGGGCGGCGCCGATGGCCTCGCGGACCACTTCGTCCGAGAACGCGCCCACCGGTACGCTGCCGAGCCCCAGGCTCGTGGCCACGAGCAGGATGTTCTGCGCGGCGTGACCGGCCTCGATATGCACGTAGCGAGCGGCACGGTCACCGTACTTCGCCGCAGTGCGCTCGTACACGCCCGTGATGACGAACACCACGGGTGCCTCGGCGACAAACATCTGCCCCAGCGAGGCCCCCGCGAGGGCCACACGGACGTCGGTGCGGCGCGCCTCATCGAGTTCGTGCCGTTCTGGCACGTAGCGGCCCACCCCCTCGGCCGACGCCACGTAGAGTT
The DNA here is from genome assembly GCA_964349355.1 of uncultured Coriobacteriaceae bacterium. Classification (GTDB taxonomy): domain Bacteria; phylum Actinomycetota; class Coriobacteriia; order Anaerosomatales; family SLCP01; genus JAUVXE01. The sequence continues at coordinate 3,897 of CAYGFZ010000030.1, forward strand.
CGAGGGGGTAGAGAGCGCCAGCGGACGGAGCGGCTCTGAAATCGTGGACGGAGTCGGTGACGCCCTGGGCCGCCCACAACATCCGCGCGACATGCTCCTCGGAGACAGGAGTGTCGGTGAAGCTCCGCACCGAGCGCCGACGCTTCATGGCGTCGAGCAGGTCGCCTGACGCCTCGGCAACGGACGGATCCTGCAGCGCGACCCCGGGGTCCGGTGCCGCGTCGGCGTTCTTCGCGACACCGGGTTCCCGATCCTCGCGCGGGACGCATCCCGTCAGGGTCACCATCAGCGTTCCGAGCGCGAGCAGGAACACGCGGCGATCGAGCGCCCCCGCATCGCTCTTCCCCGGCAGAAGAGTGCCGATCTCGTTCGACATCGCGAACACCTCCATACGTCGGAAAGCGCCAAGCCCTCCTCGATTCTTACGGGTTGTATTCCCGCCTGCGCGCGATCCCGTCCGGGCGCAAATCCTCCGGACAACGTATCCGCGCCTGTGGAGCCGGGAGACAACATCGCATATCCTTCAACAGAGACACTCCGATGCGTAGAGATGGAAGTTAGGACGGCCCTGTGCCCATAGATGACATCTCCGCCACGAGTAACGCTTCCGACATAACCGGCGGCCTTCCGGATCAGCCGGTTTGGCACACCCTGAGTGCGGACGATGTGGTCCTGCACGCCGAGACGAGCCCCGAAGGGCTCACCGATGAGGACGCCGAGGAGCGTCTCGCGAAGTACGGACCCAACGCCATCCCCCGGGGAAAGGGGGAGACGGTCCTCGGCCTTGTCTGGCGTCAGATCGACAATCCATTGATCTGGGTTCTGATCGTCTCGGGGGTAGTGGCGATGGCCATCGATCCACTGGACGGGATGAAGAACGGGCTGGTGATCCTGGCGGTGGTCGTGCTCAACACGATTATCGGGTTCGTGCAGGAATACAAGGCGAGCAAGGCAATCGAGGCGCTCACGCTCATGGTGCCGGAGAACGTCTCCGTGCTTCGAGAAGGACGCAAGTCCACCCTTCCGGCTGCGGGCCTCGTCCCCGGCGATGTGGTTCTGCTCGCCAGCGGGGACAAGGTGCCGGCGGACATGCGTCTCATCAAGTTCCGCAGCCTCCAGATTGAGGAGGCGGCGCTTACCGGCGAGTCCGTGCCAGTTCACAAGCAGCTCGCTCCGGTAGAACGCGCGGCAGGCATCGGCGATCGCACGTGCATGGTGTATGCGGGGACGCTGGTCACCTACGGGACCGGGACCGCAGTGGTGATCGGGACCGGTGCCGATACCGAGATCGGCCGCATCTCGACTCTGCTGAAGGAGACCACCGACCTGCAGACCCCGCTCACCAGGGATCTGGCGGTGATCGGGCGCTACATCACCACAGCGATCATCGCGATTGCGGTGGTGATGCTCGTAGTCGGGACGTGGCGCACCGTGTCCGAGACCGGAATCACCTGGCTTCCCGCCCTGCGCGAGACGGCCATCTTCGCCATCGCACTGGCAGTGGGCGCGATCCCCGAAGGACTGCCGGCGATCGTGACCATCGCGCTGGCCATCGGCGTCCAGCGCATGGCGGCCCGGCGAGCCGTGGTACGCAAGCTTCCCGCTGTCGAGACCCTTGGATCGACCACGGTCATCTGCACCGACAAGACTGGAACTCTCACCCGCAACGAGATGACCGTTCAGGAGGTCTGGACGCCGGTGTCCGGAGCGTTCGGCGTGTCGGGTGTGGGCTACGAGCCCGCCGGGGAGTGGCTTTTGGCCGGCGCGCGCGTCGAACGCGTGCCGGACGACGTTTCCGACCTGTTGCTCACTGGGGCGCTCTGTAACGACGCCTCGCTGACGAACGAAGAGGGCTTCTGGAAGGTCCACGGAGACCCTACCGAGGGCGCTCTCGTCGTCGTCGCCGAGAAGGCCGCTCTGGGGGTGGAGGCGGCTCGAGAGCGCTTCGAGCGCGTGGACGCGATTCCTTTCGAGTCCGAGAACCAGTTCATGGCCACCCTGCACGCGCAGGACGGGGGGCGCGTACTGATCAAGGGCGCACCCGAGGTGGTGCTGAGACGATGTCTCGACGAAACCGGGAGGCCGCTCGATGCGGCTGACGTGCTACGCGAAGTCGAAGCTTTGGCCGCCAGGGGCATGCGGATCCTCGCGTTTGCCGCCAAGTCCGCAAGCGGGCAGACGAGCCTTGAGATGCGCGACACCGAGGGCGGATTCACCCTTCTCGGGATCCAGGGCATGATCGACCCGCCACGGCCCGAGGCTATCGAGGCGATCGAGCTATGCCACCAGGCCGGGATCGTGGTGAAGATGATCACTGGCGACCATCAGGAAACGGCGCGGGCGATCGCCGCCCAGATCGGCATACTCCCCGATGACCCAGATGCGCCTCAGGTGATCAACGGTACCCAGCTCGCGGTGATGTCCGATGAGCAGATACGCGATGCGGCCAGCGCCTGCAACGTCTTTGCCCGTGTCGCGCCGGAGCATAAGCTCAGACTGGTCAACGCTCTGCAGAGTCTCAACGAGGTGGTCGCGATGACCGGTGACGGCGTCAACGACGCGCCCGCGCTCAAGCAGGCGAACATTGGCGTGGCGATGGGTATCACCGGAACCAGCGTCTCCAAGGAGGCAGCGGGAATCGTCCTCACCGACGATAACTTCGCCTCTATTGCCGCTGCTGTCGAGGAGGGGCGTCGCGTCTACGACAACCTCATCAAGTCGCTTGCGTTCGTGCTGCCGACCAACCTCGGGCTGGCGCTCATCCTCATGTGGGCGGTGGCGTTCTTTCCGTTCGCCGAGGTCACGTACGTGGTTGACGGTGTGTCTTCGACCGCGCGTGAGCTGCTGCTGCCGATGGCGCCGGCGCAACTGCTCTGGATCAACCTGGTCGCCGCTGTGGCGCTCGCACTCCCGCTGGCCTTTGAGGCGAAGGAGCCAGACATCATGCGCCGTCCGCCCAGACATCCTCGGGCACCGGTGCTCAGCAGGTTCGTCATCACGCGCACGCTCGTCGTCGCTGTCATGATCGCCGCCGGGGCGATCATGCTCTTCCTCTACGAGTTCCGCTCTGCCGGGGGCGGCGGGCGCCAGGCCCTCGCGAACGCACAAACGATGGCCGTGACCACCGTCATCATGTTCCAGATCTTCTACCTGCTGAACTGTCGCTCGCTACGGAACTCGATGCTAAGAATCGGAGTATTCAGCAACAAGACGGTGTTCATCGGCGCCGCGGTCGTACTCATACTACAGGCGATGTTCATCTACGCCCCGTTCATGCAGGCGATCTTCGGCTCCGCACCCCTTACTCCCGCCAACATTCTCGTGAGCGTTCTGGCGGGTGCTATCATCCTTCCGGTAATCAGTCTGGAGAAATGGTGGCAGCGGCGCGGTGCCGATTCTCGTACTCGCCGTGCCTGAGCAGCAGTGAAACAGGCGCGCAAGACTGATGCTGGCCGAGGGAGTGATGACGTCATCGGACACGTGAGCGAAGCACACTATCTCGACGCGGTAGTCGCCATGCTCACCCAGCATGGCAAGGAGGAAGTCGTCGCCCCCGTGCTTGGGGAGGCTCTCGGTTGCCGGGTCGCGCATGTGACCGGCTACGACACCGATCTGCTCGGGACGTTCACGGGCGAGATACCGCGGCAGGGAAGCCAGCTCGATGCCGCGCGCACGAAGGCGCGCATCGGGATGGAGTTGTCCGGTCTGACCATCGGCGTTGCCAGTGAGGGGACGTTCGGCCCCGACCCCATCACCGGCATGTTCGCCTGGAACCGGGAAGTGCTGCTCTGGATCGATGACGACCTGGGCATCGAAGTGACGGGCGTGGCTGCGGGTACGACCAACTTCGCTCATCGCCTCGCGGTCTCGTGGGAGGACGCCGAGGAGTTCGCCCTCGCCGTCGGCTTTCCCGGGCACTGGGTGGTGGTGCGGCCGGAGCACGAGCGTGACCTGCGCATCCGTAAGAACATCCGCGATTGGAACGGACTGCGCGAGGCGTACGACACGGTGCGCGGAGAGGCGTCGAACGGCCGCGTCTTCATCGAGACCGACATGCGAGCACATGCTAACCCGACCCGCAGGGACATGATCGCGCTTGCGGCCCGCGATCTGGCCCGCAATCTCACAAGCCTCTGCCCAGTCTGTGAGGCGCCCGGATTCTGTTCCGTCAAACGCGTTTCGGGTCTGCCCTGCGAAGAGTGCGGTATACCCACCCGTGAGGCCCGCGCGGAGGTTCTTGAGTGCGTGAAGTGTGCGCATCAGGAGACGGTAGAGATCACAGAACCGACAGCCGCCCCCGCAGGACGTTGCGATCTGTGTAATCCGTGACGCAGCCACATGGCGCCTGTCCGCCCCGCCAAGCCTCTACTCCCCGTACTCGGACTCGGCAAGCCCCTAGCTGTACTGCCCACATAGGTTGTTGACACAGACGAGGGTCTTCCTGTTCGGTTGTAGGTGCTGAAAAGCCAACAACTGAACAAGGAGGATCCTCGTGTCACATCCTAACGCCTCTCTGACCGTCTCCGGCAGGGGATTGCTCTGCGACCGAGTGCTGGAATACGGGTGGACCGTGACGGACACAGCCCGCGCGGCCGGCGTCTCGCGACAGACCGCCCACAAATGGCTGCGTCGGCTGGCCGCCGACGGCAGACCCGGGCTCCACGACCGCTCAAGCCAGTAGAGACCCTCGAACTCGGCTGGCGGGATATCTCCGATCGGCTCGAGCAGCCGACGGTTGTTGAACCAGTCGACCCACTCGAGTGTGGCGAACTCGACGTCGTCGATGTTCCTCCGCGGCACACCCCGGCGCACACCGGAAAGCCCCAGTTCACGCATATACGCGCTCGATCTCTGGTTTGAGCGCCTCGTCACGCACGTCCCTGGCCGACGGTGGACGCGATCTGGCCGTGTAGTAGGTTGAAGGGGCGATCGGCAGCTGTTCGCAGATCGGCTCGACCCCGAAACGCATCCGGTTGGCGTCGATATAGTCGACTGCCTCTTCTGTAGGCGGTCGAGCTTAAGCCCCGAAGAAAGCTGCAGCACTCTTTAGGATCTCGTTTTCGCGGCGAAGCTCGCGGTTCTCGAGCTCGAGATCCTTCATCCCGAACTTGCTCGATATCGAGCGGATCGCGGCCCACTGCGACTCGTGCTCGGCCGAGTGCTCGAACACCATCCGGACCGCCCGTTCACGCACTTCCTTTGGGTACCTCATTTGTCTGCTTATGACCCCACCCTAATCGTCGGCGGTATCGGCGCTGCTTTTTCGGCTGACGACCACATGCTGATCATCGGTCTTGGATGGGGTGGTCTCGCTCCGGCGTTTGTGGTGATCGTGCTTGGCGCGATTGCGATTGGTGCTACCAGTAGGATTCCTGGTGTCCTGCTCATAGCGGCCTCACTCGGCGGAGTCTTCTTCGGGGGGACATTCGTCGCCTTGTTCATGGCGCTCTCCCTGGTCGGCGGGGTGCTTGCCGCTTTCGGAGCCGCCCCAAGTCCGACCAAGCCGTTGCAGTCCGTGTGCACTCTTACTGGTGAGGGCGCGACAGACGGGATCGATCAGAAGGGAACAACATGAAGAAGACCCTGCTTTCGCTCGCACTTTGCTGCGCGCTCCTATTCGCCCTCGCCGGCTGTGGTTCTGGCCAGGAGGAGGATGCGGTCGAGGATTCTGCACCGACAGAAAGTACTGAGTCAGTCCAGGTCGACGAGAGTCTCCCGGGGAAGGACCGCGGCGTTTCTCTTAAGTTCTTCACGTGTTAATGCGCCATGAGACGCTCATCAGTGAGGTGCGCGTCAGCCAAGGTGTCCTCAACCGGCTGGCTGCGTCAGCACTCACTGATGTTGACCTCGAGACCATCCGCGAAGCGAGGTCGAAGTCGGGGCACCACTGGAGAGACTATCTACTGCCCCAGCATATAGGCCTCAATCTGTGGTCCGAGTTCCCACTCGCCATTCCCTATGCAATCATCGATGAGCGTATCACCGACCTGGCCCTGTCCTTCTGGCCTGCGTGCCGTACGCGAGGGAGTCTGGCCGCCGGTGCTTGAAGGTGGCTCAGCCACCGGCAGCTTTACGCTTGTACGTCGAGCTTGTCGTTCGCTCGATCCTTTGCGCCAAGCCTTCCGAACAAGTACGCGGTGCCAACTCCCGCCGCGAGCGCAGCCACACCTAACGCAAGCGATGTGTCCAGCGTGATGCCTTGGCCGATGACGACGCCGTATCCCACCGCAACCGCCGACACAAGTCCCACAACCACAATGTACATCTGCTGGTGGAAGTCACGGAACAGGCGCTCCATGAAGCGAGCACCCACGAACAGACCGAATACCCCACCCAGCACCAGTGGCGCGAGGATAGCGATCTGCACGGTTCCGATCGCCTTCATCACCGGCTCATACACGCCGAGCACGACGAGCATAAGCGAGCCCCCCACGCCAGGAATTAGCATCGTCGCTACGGAGACGAATCCGACAAACACCAGGTAGAGGAGGTACAGAGGTGCCGTTTCGGCGGCAGAGCCCCCCGTGGATCCCTCAGCCTGGATCGCCAAGATGACGAGCGGCAGCATCACGATAAACGCCGTCACGCCCGATGCCCAAGACGAGCGCTTGATCGTCCGCTCGTGTCGCCGAGCGTCCCCGATGATAGACGGAACAGAGCCAAGGATGAGTCCGATGACGAGCAGTGTCGTTTGGAAGTTGTAGCGCTCCAGCGCCTCTGAAAGCAGCCGCGCGGAGAGGATAACGGAGGGCAGTAGACCCAGCGCCAGCATCATGAAGAGCCGAAGATTTCCCTTGATGTCCTCCATGAAGTGCGCGATGCCGAGAATAATGTCGTCGTACACACCAAGGACCATCGCCACCCATGATCCGCTCACACCAGGCAGCACCTGCGCGATGCCCACGACAGCTCCGGTGAACGCCAGTTTCGCCCAGTGGACGGTAGAGGTGGGCCGCGGGTTTTCTTGTTGGGTGCTGCTTGCCACAGAACTGCTCCTAAAAACCGGGCTCGTCCGCTCCGATTTCCGCAACGGGCTCATCGTGCCGCTGTCCGCGACCACTCAATGCCGAGGGTGCGCAGTCCATTTATGATAGAGGAACGCCGAGGGAACGACCGAACGTTCTTGTTCCCGAGCAAGCCTGCACTACTCAGCTCATGTCCCTGCGCCTCAACCCCACGAAGCCGATGAGGAACAGCGCCGCAGCGATCGCAGTCATCACGAGCAGCGGTGCGGCGGCGAACTCCTCGGCAGGCATCCGGGGGACGTGCGTGAATGGGTTGATGTCGTTGGTCCACTCAGGCAGGCCGAGCAGCGGCCCGATCATCGCGACGACCACGACCCATGCGAACGCCGCCCACACGAGCGCGAACGTATGCCGCGCGACGCCGAGCAGCGCAACCCCGAGGGACACCAGCAGCCAGACGGCGGGCGCTTAGATTAGCATGCCGAGAACCACAGGCCAGAACTGCGACGCGTCACCGATCGCCAACGCGTACGAAGCGCCCGCGCCCACGCCGGCCGCCGCGAGCACGATGGCGTTACCGATCAGCGCCGCAGCCACGTGGCTTCCCGCCCACCGGTACCGGCTCACCGAGCCGGCGAGTATCGCCTCCGCGTGGCCGCTCGACTCCTCGTATCGGGCCTGACTCAACGCTTGGAGTGCCTGGCCCGCGGCGGTGATCGCCACGAACACCAGGTAGCCGGCCAGGAACGTCTCCATGAGTGACGCGCTGCCCATGCCGGCGAAGTACGCGGCGTAGACGTCGAGCGCCTTCATCATCCGCTCGGCCTCGATCACAAGGGTGCTGAGCATCGCTCCGAACACGAACATGCCGATCGTCCACGCGATGAGAGCGCCGCGCTGAAGCCGGAACGCGAGGCCCAGCGGGCTCCCCAGCAGCGCCGTCGCGCGTGGGCGGCCCTTGCGGGTGGGTACGATGCCCGCCCCGACGTCACGACGGCCGATCACCATGTACGCCAGCAGCACCAGCGCCGCAGCGAGAGCGAGCGAGAGCCCGAGCGTCCACCAGCGATCGCCGGCGTGGCCGTATCTCCTGCGCCCAGCCGATAGGCGACAGCCACGTGATCCAGGAGTCGCGGATGTCACCCATGACACGCACCGAGAACAGGGCGGCGAACACCGCCGTGGCCATACCGGTTGCGGCTCGGCTGTGCTCGGTGAACTGCGCCGCCAGCACTCCCACAGCGGCGAACACGATCGCGACCGACGCCATCGACATGCCGAACGCGAAGGACCCAGTCGCACCGTAGTACGCCGCGAATCCTGCTCCGAGCAGCAAGCCGAGCAGCACCGCCGCGCCTGAAGCCACGAGAAACGCCGCGGTGACCGGCGCATACCGGCCGATGATTCCCGATCGCATCAGCTCCAACCGGCCCTCCTGCTCCTCGCCGCGCGTGTGCCGCATGACGAGGAAGATGCCCATGAACGCCATCGCGATGATGGTGCTCGCGCTCATCTCGTTGACCGCCGGCAGGACCCAGGTTGTCGGGCGTGGTGGCCTCCAGCCCGTAACCGGCTCCGGTCAGCGCGATCCCGAACGGGTTGCCCATGAGCAGGTCGTTGCGAACATCGATGGCCTCATGTGTCTCGTAGAGCCCGGGAAAGGCCGCCACCGAGGCGACGACGAGCACCGCGATCGAGAAGGCCCACACCGGAATCCTCACTCGGTCGCGCCGTACGAATAGCCGCGCCATCGTCCACGTGCCGGTAAATCCGCTCATCTGGCGACCTCCGTCTCCTCAACGCCGTAGTGGCGCAGGAAGAGCTGCTCGAGCGTGGGGGGCCGGCTGATGAGCGAGCGGATGCCGAGACCGGACAGATACGCGATGGTGCCGCCGAGATGTTCGCCATCCACATCGAAGTGGGCGCGACCGTTCTCGCGCGTGATGTCATGGACGCCGGCGCGGCCCACGAGTTCATCGACGGGGCGCTCGGTCTCAACCGTAATCGAGGTGCGCGTGAGATGCCGCAGCTCGTCGAGGAAGAGCAGATCCGCGTCGCTGGACAGCCCCGCGACTATCGCCACCTTCTGCCGGTTGCCCTTCGAGTACGTGCGAGCCTTCTTCGTGGGGTCGAGGTCGAAGCGCTCGAGGAGCGTTGCGCGGCGATTCTCGTCAAGTTAAGGCTCACAGGACAGCGCACGGGAGCTCAGAAGCGCGTCTAAGAGGTCGTCCATGCCGGCTGCGACCCGCTGCTTTGCCGCACGCGTAATCCAGACTCGCCCAGACCTTGCGAAGCGGGATCATCACCACAGACGTGTAGATGCGCTTGCGCCCGCGGGTCTCCGGGCCGCGGCTCTTCTTAGGTTCGCGCCGCAGAGCGCGCGACGCATAGCTCCTCGTCCAGCGTGTGAGCGCGGTCAGTTCATCGAGCGTCACGGCCTTCTCGGCCTTCGTCGCCTTCTTGTAACGGCGACGCATCTCACGCGTGATCGCCTTCTTCTCTGCCATTGAAAGTGGCATCCCAGTGGCCCTTCGCCGGTCGATCCGGCGAGTGCCGGTTCGAGTACCTTCTTTTATGAGGCATCGAATCGGTTTCGAGTATATTCTTTATGAGGCAACGCGAGGGGTTGCGCACGCCACCTCGTACATGCATACTGCAGTGCGCACGTGACAATCACACAGTGCAAGAAGATCGCTGCCGAAGACAGCAGGTGCCCGGGCTCCGGGCTTGAAGGGCCGAACAGATGAAGGCCCGCCCGCCGAGGTGGAAGCCGGATGTGCAGATACTCTGCGATCCGAATCGAGCATCTGCTCGTGGCCTCCGCTGAGACTCGGCGGGGGCCACGTTCATTTCTCCGGGCGCTCATGTCCCGGATTCGTGGCCTACGCGGCGGGAGGAATTCCCGTATCGCGATCAGGGCGCACTGAAGGGAAGGAGGGAAGCGAATGCCGACGAACGCAAAGACCGATAAGGTCGCCGAGATCAAGGACCGGCTCACCGGGAGCGCGGGAGTGATCATGGCTGATTATCGCGGACTTACCGTCAAAGAGATGCAGGAACTGCGCTCGAAGGTCCGTGAGGCCGGTGGCGAGATCAAGATCTACAAGAACACGCTTACGGAGATTGCTGTCCGCGAGCTCGCCATGCCGAGCATGGATGAGTTCCTGAGCGGGCCGACCGCTTTCGTTTTTGCCGGTGAGGATCCCGTGGCGCCCACCAAGGCGCTCGTGGGATTTGCCAAGACGCACGAGGCGCTCCAGGTTAAGGGCGGGTTCGTCCAGAACACCGTCGTGGATGCTTCGGCCGTCAAAGCCATCGCCGCACTGCCGTCACGCGAGGAACTTATTGCGAAGCTCCTCGGTACCATGCTCAATCCGCTCACCAACACCGTTCGGATACTCAACGCGCCGGTGGGTGCGCTTGCACGCGCGATCAACGCAGTCGCACAGCAGAAAGAGGCAGCTGCCGCTTAAGGGCACGCAAGCCTGACGGGATAAGCAGCGCCCGGGTAGGTTCCCGGACGCTCTAAGACGAGAAGGAGATCACAGACATGGCTGTCAGCAAAGATGAGGTTCTAGAGTATATCAAGCAGGCGCCGGCGCTCGAGCTGGCCGAGCTCGTCAAGGAGCTCGAGGAGGTCTTCGGTGTGTCCGCTGCCGCTCCGGTAGCCGTCGCCGTCGCCCCTGCCGCCGGTGAGGCCGCCGCTGAGGAGGTAAAGGACTCCTTCGACGTGGTGCTCACGGGTGCTGGCGACAAAAAGATCCAGGTAATCAAGGTTGTGCGTGAGTTGACCTCGCTCGGTCTCAAAGAGGCCAAGGATCTGGTTGATAGCGCACCCAAGCCCGTTCTCGAGGCTGTGAATCAGGAGAAGGCCGACGAGGCCAAGGCCAAGCTCGAAGAGGCCGGCGCTGCGGTCGAACTCAAGTAGCTACTGTCCAACACCGTACTGAAGCGACCGCGTGCGGTCGTGACGATACGTGCTGGATGGCCGGGACCGCACGATGCGGCCCGGCCATCCGTGCCACGTCGCAAAGGTTTTTCAAGGATTGACCTTCTGAATCAGTTTGGGTATCCTGTTTCTTTGCGACTATACTACGCCGCCTCTACGCCTGAAGGAGGAATCGCCTGGTGCCCCGCGGAGAAGGTTCCCCCGTTGCAAGCGCAGGTATTCGCCAGCGCCGTACGTTCGCGAAGATCCCCGAGATTCTTGAAGTACCCAACCTGATCGCAATCCAGAGAGATAGCTTCAAGTGGTTCCTCGAAGAGGGGCTGTGTGAGACGTTTTCTGACATCTCTCCCATCGAAGACTTCACTGGAAACCTCGCAGTCGAGTTCGGCGACCACGAGTTCGGCGACCCCAAATACTCCGTCGAGGAGTGCAAGGACAAGGATCTGTCCTATCAGGCGCCGCTCTTCGTCGAAGTCCGTTTCATCAACAAAGAGACCGGTGAGATCAAAGAGCAGCAGGTCTTCATGGGCGACTTCCCGCTCATGACCGATCGCGGCACTTTCGTGATCAACGGTACTGAGCGCGTCGTCGTGTCCCAGCTCGTCCGGTCCCCCGGTGTCTACTTCGCCGAGGAGATCGACAAGACGACCGACAAAGCAATCTACACCACCAAGGTCATCCCTGCGCGCGGCGCATGGCTCGAACTCGAGACCGACCGCCGCGATATCGTTAGCGTGCGCGTGGACCGTAAGCGCAAGCAGCCGGTCACCGTGCTGCTCAAGGCGCTCGGCATCGCAGAGACCCGTGATGAGATCGTGGAGCTCTTCGGTAACTCCGAGTGCATCGAGCGCACGCTTGAGCGCGACTTCACCGAGACGCGCGAGGAAGCACTCATCGAGATATACAAGCGTCTTCGTCCGGGCGAGCCTCCCACGGTCGATTCGGCGCGCTCGCTCATAGAGGGTCTCTTCTTCAATCCGCAGCGGTACGACCTTGCGAAAGTCGGGCGCTACAAGGTGAACAAGAAGCTCGGGCTCGACCTTGCCGACGCGCAGTCGACGCTGACCAACGAGGACATTCTTGCGTCGGTGAAGTATCTCGTGAAGCTGTGGGAAGGCGCGAGCGGCTACGAGATCGATGACATCGATCACTTCGGCAACCGCCGTATCCGTAGCGTCGGTGAACTGATCCAGAACCAGTTCCGGATCGGTCTTGCTCGCATGGAGCGAGTCGTGCGCGAGCGCATGACGACTCAGGACGTCGAGGAGATCACTCCCCAGTCGCTGATCAACATCAGGCCGATCGTCGCCTCGATCAAGGAGTTCTTCGGCTCTTCGCAGCTGAGCCAGTTCATGGATCAGACGAACCCGATCGCCGGACTTACCCACAAGAGGCGCCTCTCGGCGCTCGGACCTGGCGGCCTGTCGCGCGAACGTGCCGGGTTCGAGGTTCGCGACGTTCATCCATCGCACTACGGGCGTATGTGCCCCATCGAGACGCCCGAGGGTCCGAACATCGGACTCATCGGTTCGCTCGCGACCTTCGCGCGCATCAATCGGTACGGCTTCATCGAGACGCCGTACCGCAAGGTCGTCAAGGGCAAGGTAACCGATGACATCGAGTACCTCACCGCCGACGTTGACGAGCGTTACATCATCGCCCAGGCGACCGAACCGTTCGATCCCAAGACGCGCAAGTTCGTAAACGAGCGAGTCGGCTGCATCAAGAAGGGCGGAGTGCCGCTCGACGTCGAGCCCAAGGACGTCGACTACATGGACGTGTCCCCCCGGCAGATCGTGTCGGTTGCGACCGCGCTAATCCCGTTCCTCGAGCATGACGACGCGAACCGTGCGCTGATGGGCTCTAACATGCAGCGTCAGGCGGTGCCACTCCTCCGCCCTGCCGCACCGCTCGTCGGTACGGGGATGGAGCATCGCGCTGCGGTGGACACAGGGGAGATACTTCTTGCGAGACGCCCAGGCGTGATCGAGTACGTCGACAGCACGAAGGTCGTCGCGCGTGCCGAAGACGGCAGCATCGACGAGTACCGTCTGCCCAAGTTCATGCGCTCCAACCAGGGGACGTGCATTAGCCATCGGCCTATTGTCGCCGAAGGCGACGTGCTCAAAGCCGGAGATGTGCTTGCGGACGGCCCCTCCACCGAGATGGGCGAGATCGGGCTGGGCCAGAACCTGCTCGTGGCATTCATGCCGTGGGAGGGTTACAACTACGAAGACGCGATCATCCTCTCCGAGCGACTCGTGAAAGAAGACGTTCTCACCTCGATCCACATCGAGGAGTACGAGGTTGAGGCGCGTGACACGAAGCTCGGACCGGAAGAGATAACCCGCGAGATACCCAACGTCGGTGAAGACGTACTGGCCAACCTCGACGAGGAGGGCATCATCCGCATCGGCGCCGAGGTGTTCCCGGGCGACGTTCTCGTCGGCAAGGTCACCCCGAAGGGGGAGACGGAACTTACCGCCGAGGAGCGGTTGCTGCGTGCGATCTTCGGCGAGAAGGCCCGTGAGGTCCGCGACACGTCGCTCAAGGTACCGCATGGTGAGACCGGCCGTGTCATCTCGGTCCATACTTTCTCGCGCGATGCCGGTGACGACCTGTCGCCCGGCGTGAACGAGCTAGTGCGGGTCTATGTCGCACAGAAGCGCAAGATATCCGAGGGCGACAAGCTTGCAGGGCGACACGGTAACAAGGGCGTCATCGCAAAGATCCTCCCTATCGAGGACATGCCTTTCATGGCTGACGGTACGCCGGTCGACATCATCTTGAACCCACTGGGCGTGCCTTCCCGAATGAACGTCGGGCAGTTGCTTGAGACCCACCTCGGGTGGGCGGCCAAGGTCGGCTGGAGTGACTGCGACGGCACTCAGAAGGAGCCGGTGGACGGACCGATCCATGTGGCGACCCCGGTGTTCGATGGTGCCCGTGAGTCGGAGATATCCGACGTCATCGACCGTGCGAACCGGAACATGCAGCTCCAGGCCGAGGCGCGCTTTGGTAAGTCGGCCGCTCGCGCGGACCTGGTCCCGAATCTCTCTCGTGAGGGCAAGACTCAACTCTTCGATGGACGTACCGGCGAGCCATTCCGTGAGCCGGTCACCGTCGGGCAGATATATATCTTGAAGCTCCTGCACCTGGTCGACGACAAGATTCACGCTCGTTCGACCGGACCGTACTCGCTCATCACCCAGCAGCCGCTCGGTGGTAAGGCGCAGTTCGGCGGCCAGCGCTTCGGAGAGATGGAAGTCTGGGCTCTCTATGCGTACGGCGCTGCGTACGTACTTCAGGAGATCCTGACCGTGAAGTCCGACGATGTCCTTGGCCGCGTCAAGGCGTATGAGGCGATCGTCAAGGGAGAAAACATCCCTGAGCCCGGAATTCCCGAGTCGTTCAAGGTACTCGTCAAAGAGATGCAGTCCCTCTGTCTCGACGTAGAGATTCTGACCGAGGACGGCGGGGAGATCGAACTGAAGGAAGAGGACGAGGACATCTTCAAGACTGCGGAAGAGCTGGGTCTGGACCTCGGCGGTGCCGAGGATAAAGACTCGACCGATACCGACGCCCTGGAACAGCTCATCGAGAGCGACATCTCGGCGCTCGATCTTGGCGAAACGCTCGCGTCCGACGATACGAACGAGGAGGAATAGACCTTGCTCGACGTCGATGTTACCAACTTCGATCGACTCAGAATAGGCCTCGCGTCATCTGAGCAGATCCGCCAGTGGTCTCGCGGTGAGGTAAAGAAGCCGGAGACTATCAACTACCGTACGCTCAAGCCCGAGAAGGACGGACTTTTCTGCGAGAAGATCTTCGGTCCGACCAAGGACTGGGAGTGCCACTGCGGCAAGTACAAGCGTGTCCGCTTCAAGGGCATCGTCTGTGAACGCTGCGGTGTCGAAGTCACGCGCGCCAAGGTGCGCCGTGACCGCATGGGCCATATCGAGCTTGCCGCGCCCGTGAGCCACATCTGGTACTTCAAGGGTGTGCCCTCCCGACTGGGCTACCTGCTCGACATTGCGCCCAAGGACCTCGAAAAGGTGCTCTACTTCGCCAGCTCGATCATCACCCACATCGATGACGAAGCCCGCGAGGAAGATCTTGCGATGCTCAAAGACGAGCTCACCGCCGATCTCGACGGTCTTGAGGCCGAGAAGGCCGAGGAGATCGCCGAGCTGCTAGAGGAGCGCGATCGCCAGGTCGCAGTCGCCAAGGGTGAGATCGAGCCCGAGGAAGACGAGGTGCTCGATGACGAGACCCCCGTCGCTGATCGCATCAAGAAGATCGAGAAGGAGGTCGAGCGTGACGTCAAGGATCTCGAGGAGGAGTACGCCGATCGCAAGGCGCTGCTCACCGAGTCGCTCGACACCTTCCAGAAGATCTCGCCCAAGATGCTCATCAACGACGAGACCCTCTATCGCGAGATGCGGGTGCGCTACGGTACCTACTTCCGCGGTGGCATGGGGGCGGAGGCCGTCAAGGACCTGCTGCGCCAGCTTGATCTGGATGTGTTGGCCGAGGAGCTCCGCACGCTCATCCGTGAGGGCAAAGGCCAGAAGCGGGCCAAGGCCGTCAAGCGCCTGAAGGTGGTCGCTTCGTTCCGCGCATCGGACAATCGGCCCGAGTGGATGATTCTAGACGCGATCCCTGTCATCCCGCCGGACCTGCGCCCGATGGTTCAGCTCGACGGCGGAAGGTTCGCCACGAGCGACCTGAACGACTTGTACCGCCGCGTCATCAACCGCAACAACCGCCTCAAGAGGCTGCTCGATCTCGGTGCGCCCGAGATTATCGTCAGCAACGAGAAGCGCATGCTCCAGGAGGCCGTCGACGCGCTGTTCGACAACGGTCGCCGGGGTCGTCCGGTGACGGGTCCGGGTAACCGCCCGCTGAAGTCCATCAGCGATATGCTGAAGGGCAAGCAGGGCCGTTTTCGCCAGAACCTGCTGGGTAAGCGTGTCGACTACTCCGGACGTTCGGTCCTCGTGGTCGGCCCTGAGCTCAGGCTTCACCAGTGCGGACTGCCCAAGGCAATGGCACTTGAGCTGTTCAAGCCGTTCGTCATGAAGCGCCTGGTCGATCTCGACCACGCGCAGAACATCAAGAGCGCCAAGCGTATGGTT
Organism: uncultured Coriobacteriaceae bacterium; assembly: GCA_964349355.1. Taxonomy (GTDB): domain Bacteria; phylum Actinomycetota; class Coriobacteriia; order Anaerosomatales; family SLCP01; genus JAUVXE01. The sequence goes on from CAYGFZ010000030.1 coordinate 19,952, forward strand.
GATCGCGGTAAGGGTGTCGTCTGGGACGTGCTCGAAGAGGTCATCTCCGAGCATCCGGTCTTGCTCAACCGCGCACCCACCTTGCACCGCCTTGGCATCCAGGCGTTCGAGCCGATCCTTGTCGAGGGTAAGGCGATCCGCGTGCACCCGCTCGTCTGCACGGCGTTCAACGCAGATTTCGACGGTGACCAGATGGCGGTACACGTACCGCTTTCCGCCGAGGCCCAGGCCGAGGCGCGCATCCTGATGCTGTCCACCAACAACATCAAGTCGCCGGCGCATGGACGTCCGCTCACCACGCCCACCCAGGACATGGTCATCGGCCTGTACTATCTCACCGCCCAGCGTGATGGAATGCCGGGCGAGGGTCGCATCTTCTATGACTTCGATGAGGCCATGCTGGCCTATGACAGCCGCAGCGGTGTGGACCTGCAGGCGACGATCCAGGTGCGTTTGACCGATGACGTCACCGTGGAGAGCCCGTCGGGCGAGTTCGTCGAGATGAAGGCCGGCGAGCGCATCGAGACCACGGTCGGGCGCATCACGTTCAACCGCTCACTCCCCGAGGACTACCCCTACGTGAACCACGAGATCGACAAGAAGGGTATCTCCCGGATCGTCGAGGATTGTGCGAATCGTTACTCCACGAGCCAGATGGGCGTGACGCTCGACGAGCTCAAGCGCCTCGGCTTCCACTACGCGACGCGTGCCGGCCTTACGGTCTCGGTGTATGACGCCGTGATTCCGAAGGAGAAGGACGCGATCCTCGATGGCGCCCAGGGAACGGTCGATACGATCACGGGTCAGTACGACCGTGGCCTTATCACCGATGATGAGCGTCACCGCCAGGTCGTCGACGTCTGGACCCGCGCGACCGATGACGTCGGAGAGGCGATGGCGGCGAACTTCGAGAAGTTCAACCCCATCTACATGATGGCGAACTCCGGTGCCCGAGGGAACATCAAGCAGATCCGTCAGCTCGCAGGTATGCGTGGCCTGATGGCCAACCCCAAGGGAGACATCCTCGATCGCCCGATCAAGGCGAACTTCCGCGAGGGACTTTCTGTCCTCGAATACTTCGTCTCGACGCACGGTGCTCGCAAGGGTCTGGCGGACACCGCTCTGCGTACCGCTGACTCGGGGTACCTGACGAGGCGCTTGGTCGACGTCGCCCAGGACGTCATCGTTCGCGAGAGCGACTGCGGTACCGACGAGGGCGCGCGTCTGGCGCTCACGAGTGTGCTCAACCCGGAAGCTCCCGATCAGAATCTGGTGGGACGCTGCTTGCTCGAGCCGGTGGCACACCCCAAGACCGGCGAGGTCTTGAGGGATGCAGGAGCCTATCTGACGCACGAGTCAGACATCGCAGCGCTGATCGACGCCGGCGTCGAATCGGTCGTCGGGCGTACGGTCATGACCTGCCACGCCAGGCACGGCATCTGCCAGGCCTGCTACGGCTGGGATCTGGCAAGCCGCCAGCCGGTCGACATCGGGACGGCTGTCGGGATCATCGCGGCACAGTCCATCGGTGAGCCCGGAACTCAGTTGACGATGCGCACCTTCCATACCGGTGGCGTCGCGGGTGAGGACATCACTCACGGCCTTCCCCGTGTCACGGAACTCTTCGAGGCACGCAAGCCAAAGGGTCAGGCGATCCTTGCCGAGCTCCCCGGCGTGCTCCGGATCGAGGATGGCGACAAGGTCCGCACGCTTACCGTCACCAACGAAGAGGGCGAAGAGAAGGCCTATCAGGTCTCGCGTCGCGCACGTCTGCGTCCGGGTGTGGCCGACGGAGGCGTCGTAGCTCTCGGCAAGCAGCTCACCGAGGGTTCGGTGAACCCGCACGACCTGCTGCTTCTCAAGGGCCCGAGCGACGTTCTTCGCTACATCGTCGAGCAGGTCCAGGACGTCTACCGCAGCCAGGGTGTCGACATCAACGACAAGCACATCGAGGTGATCTCGCGGCAGATGCTGCGCAAGGTCACTGTGCTCGAGCCGGGCGACACTGACTTCCTGCCCGGGCAACTCGTCGGCCGACTCGAGTTCGAGCTGGCTAACGACGGCGTGCTCTCGAACGGCGGCGAACCGGGCGCAGGTGCTCCGGTACTCCTCGGCATCACGAAGGCGTCGCTTGCGACTGACAGCTACCTTTCGGCGGCGTCGTTCCAGGAGACCACACGCGTGCTTACGGATGCAGCGATCGCAGGCAAGGAGGACAACCTCCTCGGCCTGAAGGAGAACGTCATCATCGGCAAGCTCATCCCCGCTGCGACCGGCATGCAGCGCTACCGCTCCGTTAAGCTGACCTACAAGGGCCAGTCGGCCGAGTGGGCAGGCGGCGAGCAAGGTCCGCTGCCCGAGTTCGCACCTGACGAGTTGAAAGAGCTCGAGTCGCTGTTGCCCGAGCCAATGACCGAGGAAGGACTCTCCGCCAGTGACGCGGCTGCGTTCTTCGCCGATTTCGACTCGGCAGGGAGCACTCCTGTCGGGCCGGAAGCGGTCGAGGAGGTCGGCGTCGCTGTTTTCGCAGACACTGTGTTCGAGCCCGAGGCTGCGAAGCGTGCGGATGCGACGGAGGTGTCGGTCGACGAGGCTGTGCCCGCCGCGGCACTGCCTGGCAATGTGGCTTCGATGCCCCTTGGCGAACTGGGCATCTCGTCCCGATGGGTCACCAAGTTCGCGGAGGCCGGAGTCGCTACCGTGGCCGATGCGCGTTCGCGCACTCGCGACGAGTTGCTCGACGTCCCCGGAGTCGGGGTGAAGGCGGTCGAAGAACTCGAGGCGCGTCTGGCCGAGCACGGGGTCGTGTTCGCTGAAGCGTAGGTACCCAGCGGCACCGGCGATATTTCGATTCGAGCGGCTTAGATGCGCGGGGCGCCCCTAGCGGGCGCCCCTTCGCACGCAGGTCGCCGGGGCGGGTCCGTGAAGGAAGGTAGATACGCCCGGACGCGTGGCGTTTGACAACCTGTGCGCCGATTGGTAGAGTTCCTCCTTGTGACTCTATGCTCGGCGGCGTAGATCTGTCGCGCTGCCGTGTGATGACGTTTGAAGGTGCACCGAGACCGAGGAAGAAGGAGAGCACGTGCCCACGATCAACCAGCTGGTCCGCAAGGGCCGCCAGGCCAAAGTGGCGAAGAATGCCACCCCGGCGCTCAAAGGCAATCCCCAGAAGCGCGGGGTCTGTACCCGTGTCTACACGACCACCCCGAAGAAGCCGAACTCGGCGCTGCGCAAGGTGGCACGTGTTCGCCTGGTGCATGGCATGGAGATCACCGCCTACATCCCCGGCATCGGTCACAATCTTCAGGAACACTCGATCGTGCTGGTGCGTGGCGGCCGTGTCAAAGACCTGCCGGGTGTCCGTTACAAGGTCGTTCGCGGCACGTTGGACGCGGCCGGTGTCTCGAACCGTGCACAGGCCCGGTCACGGTATGGCGTCAAGAAGTCCTAGAGAACCAGTCGAATCGCTGACCTGCTGCACGATGTAGCGGGTTGAGAATGAAGAAGACCAGAGGAGACCGAGAATGCCAAGGCGCGCTGCAGCTGCCCGTCGGGAGATACAGCCCGATGCGGTATACAACAACCGGCTCGTCACCCAGCTCATCAACAAGGTGCTGTGGGACGGGAAGAAGTCGACCGCCGAGCGTATCGTCTACGGCGCGTTCGACATGGTCGAGCAGAAGTCCGGCGTAGATCCGCTTGCGACTTTCAAGAAGGCGATGGACAACGTCCGCCCGACCCTCGAGGTGCGCCCCAAGCGTGTCGGTGGCGCGACCTACCAGGTGCCGGTGGAAGTGAACTCTCGCCGCTCTACCACACTCGCGATCCGCTGGATCGTCGGCTACTCCCGTGCAAGGCGTGAGAGGACCATGGCCGAGCGTCTTGCCGGCGAGATCATGGACGCAGCCAACGGCACCGGCTCCTCGGTCAAGAAGCGCGAGGATCTGTTCAAGATGGCCGAGTCGAACCGCGCTTTCAGCCACTACCGCTGGTAGCACCGCATCTGACTGCTTCGAGAGACGTAAGGACGAATCACCGATATGGCGCCCAAGACGTACCCTCTCGCCAAGACCCGCAACATCGGGATCATGGCTCATATCGACGCCGGTAAGACCACTACTACCGAGCGCATCCTTTACTACACCGGTAAGTCCCACAAGATGGGTGAGGTTCACGATGGCGCGGCCGTCATGGACTGGATGGTCCAGGAGCAGGAGCGCGGCATTACGATCACCTCTGCCGCGACCACGTGCTTCTGGAAAGACTATCGCATCCAGATCATCGACACCCCCGGTCACGTCGACTTCACGGTCGAGGTAGAGCGCTCGCTGCGCGTTCTCGACGGTGCTGTCGCCGTCTTCTGCGCCGTCGGCGGCGTCGAGCCGCAGTCCGAGACGGTGTGGCGCCAGGCGGACACCTACGGCGTTCCGCGCATGGCCTACATCAACAAGATGGACCGCACCGGTGCCGATTTCCACAAAGTCGTCCAGATGATGAAGGACCGCCTCGACACCCGTGCAGTGTTGCTTCAGCTCCCCATCGGGGCCGAGGACAACTTCGACGGCATCATCGATCTTGTAGAGATGCACGCGATCCACTTCAACGAGGACGACAACGGGATCAATCCCACTATCGAGGAAATCCCTGCCGAGCTCAGCGACGAGGCGGAGATGTATCGTCAGGAACTCATCGAAGCAGCTGCGGAGTACGACGACGCGCTGCTCGAGAAGTTCTTTGCCGAGGAGGATATCTCGGTAGAGATGCTCAAGACCGCGTTGCGCAAGGCGTGCATCGACGCCGCTATCACCCCCGTCGTCTGTGGCGCGTCGTTCAAGAACAAGGGCGTCCAGCCCCTGCTCGACGCCGTCGTGGACTACCTACCTTCGCCGCTCGACATCGACGCCATCAAAGGCCACGACGTCAAGACCGGCGAGGACATCGAACGCCCCGCTGACAAGAAGGCTCCGTTCTCGGCCCTCGCGTTCAAGGTCATGACCGATCCGTATGTCGGGAAACTGACCTACTTTCGTGTCTACTCCGGGACGCTCGATGCCGGCTCATACGTGCTGAACTCGACCAAGGGGCACAAGGAGCGCATCGGACGCCTGCTCGAGATGCACGCGAACACTCGCGAGGATATCCAGCAGGTCGGCGCCGGCGACATAGTTGCCGCCGTCGGTTTGAAGAACACCACCACCGGTGACACGCTCTGCGACGTCGACGCCCCCGTGCTCCTCGAGTCGATGGTCTTCCCCGATCCGGTCATCGACATCGCGATCGAGCCGAAGACTAAGGCAGAGCAGGAGAAGCTCGGTACCGCGCTCGCCAAGCTCTCCGAGGAGGATCCGACGTTTAGGGTCCGCACCGACCATGAGACCGGCCAGACGATCATCGCTGGCATGGGTGAGCTGCACCTCGAGGTCCTTGTCGACCGTATGCTACGCGAGTTCAAGGTCGAGGCGAACGTCGGCAAGCCGCAGGTAGCCTACCGTGAGACCGCAGGCAAGCGCCTGGATAACGTGGATATGAAGTTCGCCCGCCAGACCGGTGGTCGCGGCCAGTACGGTCACGTTGTCATCAACGTGGTCCCGCAGGAACCCGGCGGAGGTTACGAGTTCGACAGCAAGATCGTAGGTGGCTCGATCCCCAAGGAGTTTATTCCCGCTGTCGACAAGGGCATCCGTGAGGCTATCACCTCGGGCGTGCTCGCCGGATACCCGGTCGTCGACATCAAGGTCGAGCTCGTCGATGGCTCTTATCACGAGGTCGACTCCTCCGAGATGGCATTCAAGGTCGCGGGCTCGATGGCGATCAAGGAAGGCCTACGTAAGGCCGCACCGAAGTTGCTCGAACCGATGATGGCCGTTGAAGTCGTGACTCCCGAGGATTTCATGGGCGATGTCATGGGTGACCTCTCCAGCCGCCGTGGCCACATCGAGGGCATGGAGCCCAGGGGCAACGCACAGGTCATTCGCGCGAAGGTGCCGCTCTCCGAGATGTTCGGTTACGCGACCGATCTGCGCAGCCGCACTCAGGGCCGCGCTGCCTACACGATGCAGTTCTCCGCCTACGAGGCGGTTCCGAAGTCCGTCGCCGAAGAGATTGTCGCCAAAGTCGGCGGCGACGCAAGTTAGGGGAGACCGATGGCTAAGAAGAAGTTCGAACGCACTAAGCCGCACGTCAACATCGGTACCATCGGTCACGTCGACCACGGTAAGA
>CAYGFZ010000031.1:0-26060 GCA_964349355.1 uncultured Coriobacteriaceae bacterium
TCGAGCGCAGCGTGCTCATGCGGATGGGCATCGACTCGCTCACCTGTATGGCTGTGGTCGCGGGGTGTGAGAAGCGGGGGCTCCTCGGCCATGGGGCGGGGCATGTGCTGCTGGTGTGCATGACGGAGTGGGAGTGCGAAGCGCCGCAAGCAGCCGCACGGCTCGCCGACGGTGACGGCTGGGAGTTCGCCGAGGCGAAGTGGGGCGTGAGCCAATGAGCGCCTACCGCGACCCGTTGCCGCCGCTGGAGCCGGGCGCGAAGCTCGACGTCGAGGCGCTTCTCGATGGGCTCGAGCACTATCGTCCGCGCCGCCGGGGCTGGACGTGGCGCACGCACGTGCCGTCCCAGCGCATCGGCGACTTCACCTACCATGAGACCTCCACGCCGCTCGAGCGCAGTGTGCCGCTGCCCGCGGCGCACTACTTCGGCGATATCGACCCGCAGCCCGATTGCGGGATCACGACCGAGATCGCCTCGGGCAGGCCGGAAGACGATGTCCGCCGCATGCGTATGGCCGCGTGGCACGGCGCCGACCACATGATGGTGATCCGCACGGCAGGCCAGTCACACATCGACGGGCTGCTCGAGGGCACGCCGGAGGGTGTCGGCGGCATCGCGATCACTCGCAAGCAGCTCCGCTTCACGCGCCGCGCGCTCGATCAGATCGAGGACGAGGTCGGCCGCCCGCTGAACTTCCACTCGTACGTGAGCGGTGTCGCCGGTCCCGAGATGGCGGTCCTCTTCGCCGAGGAGGGCGTGAACGGCGCCCATCAGGACCCGCAGTACAACGTGCTCTACCGCAACATCAACATGTACCGCAGCTTCGTGGACGCCGCTGTTGCCAAGCACGTCATGGCGGCCGTCGGTATCCTGCAGATCGACGGCGCGCATAACGCCAACGCCACGGCCGTCAAGGCATGGAAGGTCATGCCGGAGCTGCTCGTGCAGCACGCGATCAACACCGCGTACTCCGAGGCGGTCGGCATGCCACCCGAGCAGATCGCGCTCTCGACCGTCCCGCCCGACGCCTCGCCCGCGCCGTGCATGCGGCTCGACCTCCCGTACGCGATCGCGCTGCGGGACCTCTTTGGCGAGTACAAGATGCGTGCGCAGCAAAACACCCGCTACATGGAGTCCGACGCGCGTGAGGCCACCGTCGCGCATGTGATGAACCTGCTCGTCTCCCGGCTGACGTCTGCGGATATACAGTCCACGATAACCCCGGACGAGGGGCGAAACGTGCCGTGGCACTACAACAACATCGCCGCGGTCGAGACCGCCAAGCAGTCGCTGGTGGGGATGGACGGGCTGCGAGAGATGGTGCGGGTGGACCGCGAGTCGCCCGAGCTTGCGGCGCGCGTCCGGGAGCTCAAGGAGCGAGCGGTGCTCTTCCTCGAGGCGATGATCGCCGACAGCGGCTACTTCGCCGGCGTGGAGGACGCCTACTTCGTCGACTCCGGCGAGTATCCCGAGACGCACGATGACGGCATCGCACGGGAGAGCGGCGGGGGTGTCGCTGCGGATTCGATCGTGCAGCGCGCAGACGACTACCTGGCTCCGGTCTGCCATCACTTCGGCGAGAATCACCTGGAGCTGCTGGCGGAGTACGGCGTGGTCGATCCCGGCGCGGCGCCGTGCGAACTCAGCGGGGGCTGCACGCTCTGCGACGACGCCAAGGTGCCCTACATCGACGAGCTCGACCCGACCGATAACGTCACTATGCGGCTTACACAGACTGCAGAACTCCGGGAGCGTGGTCTCATCCGGCCCGAGGTCGAGTGGACCGGCGACGGCGTGGTGGTCGTGACCATGTTCCTGCCGGCTGCCGCTGATGTCGCGGAAGCCGCCGCGCTGGAGCTTGGCCGCGCGATGAACCTCACCGACTGCGAGGTCATCCACAAGCGCGTGATGCACCCCGCCGAGGGAACGCTCTGTGAGCTCAAAGGGCGCCTGGACGTGGCGATCGACCCGTCCACGCTGGTAATCCCCGAGCCGCCCGAGGTGCTCACCGACGAGGAGATCCGCGAGTTCGTGGCCAGACGCGAGTTGCGCGTCGTCGCTGCCACGGTGGGCCACGACGAGCACTCGGTCGGGATGCGCGAGGTCATCGACATCAAGCACGGCGGTCTTGAGAAGTGGGGCTTCGGCGTGACGCACCTCGGCACGAGCGTGCCGATCGAGAAGGTGCTCGACGCCGCGGTGGAGCACGCCGCGAGCGTGGTGCTCATCTCGACGATCATCACGCACGGTGAGATCCACCGTCTCATGATGCAGAAGCTTGCCGACCTCGCCGCCGAGAAGGGCGTGCGCGAGAAGCTGCTGCTGATCGCCGGCGGGACGCAGGTCACCGACGAGCTCGCGCGCTCGTGGGGCATGGATGCCGGCTTCGGCCGCAAGACCAAGGGCATCGATGTGGCGAGCTTTGTCGTCAAGGCGATGCGGGGGCGGGAATAGGGCCGCAGCAATGGAGGTCGGCGCTCACGGACATGGAGTTGGCACGGGGAGGAGGCGACCGCAATCCTCGCGTCGGAGGCGCAGGCTGCTTCCCATGTGGTAAGACGTGAGTGTCATTCTCGTGCACGCCGTAGATTGGAAGCGGGGGAGGCCGGCATGTCAGACACGCTCCAACTGCTGGACCATCCCGTCATCAGCAACAGAGTATTCTAGGGGGGTGGTCCGGGACACAGGTGAGCGCGCCACGCTGGTTTGCCTATCCGAAAGGACCCGTGCGATGAGTCGTAAGATCAAGGTCAATCCCGCACAGCTCAACACCACCGCCGCGCAGATCGACTCTGCCGCCGGCGAGTACCAGAAGCTCTCCAACAAGCTCTTCAGCGACGTCGGCGCCATGCGCGCCGCGTGGCAAGGCATCGACAACCAGGCCTTCACCTCCCAGATCGAAGGCTTCAAAGAAGACTTCCAGATGATGCAGCAGCTCATGGTAGAGTACGCCAACTTCCTCAAGCAGGCCGCCAAGACCTACGAGCAGACCCAGCAAGAGATCGTGGCCGGCGCCCGCAGGCTTACCAACTAATCCGAAGGGGGACTGAACACCATGAGTGAAGGCATCAACATCTCACTAGCCGAGGTGAGCGCGACAGCCGCCTCGATCCGCTCCACGAACTCCAACCTCGCAAACACCCTCCAGCAGATCAAGACCCAGATGAACAACCTGCAGAACTCCTGGCAGTCCGACGCCGGAAACACCATCCGCGAGCGCATGAATGCCATGCAGCCGCGCTTCGAGCAGTACCGCGAGGTCGTGGAGTCCTACTCCAAGTTCCTCGACCAGACCGTGACCGCCTACAACGCCACGGAATCAAACGTCAACTCCGCTGCAAGCAGCTTCAAGTAGCGTGGGGAGGCCAAGAAGAGGGGCGTCTGCTTCTGGGTCGAGCATGAGACGCGGTGGTTACAAATTGACTGCCGCGCTAGTGACGGTGTTTCTATGCATGATGGGAGCGTCTGGGTGCATGAATGGCAAAGCCTACGAGTCAGAGGTGCGCAAAGGGGCCGCAGAGTACTTGGAAGACAAGTACGGGGTGAGCTTCTCGATATCACGTGTGATACCGGCATCCAATCCCTTCACCGGCACTGCGTACGACCGGATCTATGTCGAGGGGCCCGATGGGCGGGGTGAGTTCCTGGTCAAGCGCCACGAGGAGGACGGCAGGTATCGCTTTGAGGACGGTTACGCCTACTGGCTGGCGGCGGATTATCTCAACCCGATTCTCAAGCGCCTGGCCACTGAGCTCGAACCAGGCTGCAGTATGGCAGCCAGATTCAGCTCTCCGGCGGAGACGACCCTCTATGAGTATTCCGGTCGATTCGACTGGGATGGGTTCAGGGTTGCCGAAGAGGGGCGGTCTGCCGCGCTCGTCGATGTCGTGTTGCCTCGGCTGCTCGACGAGACTCACCTAGAGGCTGCGCACCTCCACGCATTGGTGCGGATCCTCGATGGCGCGGGGGTCTTCACACCGTGGAACGTGCGCATCTGGTACTTCGAGCCCAACGATGAAGGCCCTCGAGCGTCACACTTGGTCGACCTGGAGTCAGAGCAGGTTCGTGCGGAGTACGGCCCCGTCTACTCCATCGTCCTTTGGCGGGACGGCCCTGGGGACCCCGAGTGGTCTGAAGAGCGTATCGCCGAACGGCTCGAAGGGACGGTATTGGAGTAATGACGACTTCGATTTCGAATAGCCAGCTGGCATTGCTCAGTACGTTGGCTTATCTCGACCCACCGCCCCAGTACCGCGATCGCGCGGTATCCGTGGGCGACATTGCGAGGTACTACCTAGAGAACCCGAGCGCCATTCGAAACAACTGCGCGGGAATGGACTCAAGCGAATGGGAGCACGCACTTGGGCTGATGGTGCGTGACACGCAGCTGTCATCACTCAACCTTGCCGGGTACCGTGATGAGAACACGACGAACGGTCTCTTTGCCTACCATTTCACTGCTCCGGGAGGCGGGGGTGATGTGGTTGCCTTTCGAGGCAGCGAGGGCGACAAGACCGACTGGGGCGACAACTTCTTTATTGCCTGGTCAGGAGCAGACGGTACGACCCAGCAGCAGGCCGCTCTGGGCTACATCAACAGCCTTGGTGTCGATCTCCTTCATCGTCAACGTGATCGTCTCCCTGTCCATGGGCTGACATTCTCACGTGACAGTAGTGGGGTGACAATTCTATTTGCCTACCACAAGTTCCGCAGTTCGAGTACACATCGATACACACTCGCGTGCTAGAATCGGGATATGTACAAGCGCCTGAACATCACGCTGCCCGAGGACGTGCTTTCACGGGCTGACGCTTTCGCGGCTCGCGAGCGCTACACGCGCAGCGGCCTGATAGCGACGGCTCTCGATGCGTTTGTGGACGGGGGCCGGGAAGCGCCGGATTCCGGAATCGATTCGCTGGCTGCCGAGGCAGGAGTGGCCTACGCGGTCCGCTCGACTGCTGTGTCCTCGGAGATGGTGCCCGGCCGCGCTGTCGTGAAAGCTCTGCTGCGCACCTTCTTCTCGGCGCGGGACGACATCGAGGCGGCGTGGCTCTTCGGCAGCGTGGCGCGGGATGAGGCTGTCGGGCACTCGGACGTCGACGTCGCGGTGCTCCCGTGCGAGAACGTGACCGATGAGGACAGCTGGCGTGTCGAGTTCGATCTCGCGGCACGGCTGTCCGGCGCGCTCGGAGTAGAGCGGGTCGATGCCACCCTCGTACCGTGTGCCGACCCGCTCCTGGCGCACCGGGCGCTGGTCGAGGGGGTTCGCGTCTTCGGCGAGTCAAGCACGCGCGCGGCCGAACTCGAGATACGGGCTGCCGGTGAATACTTCGATTCGGACCGGCTGAGGCGGACGCTTGATGCGCGCTTGGGCGAGAGGGTGAGACGCCGTGGGTAGCGTGGATCGGGGTGTGGTCAGGGCACGTCTCGACCGCCTGATGAGTGAGGTCGAAGCAATCGAGGCACGGACCCCGGCGGAGTATGCCGCGTTTGCCGCACCCGAGAACGAAGGCCTCCGCTACGAGCTCGAGCACAGGCTCCTTGTCGCCATCCAGGCGATGCTCGACTCTGCCACCCACATCGCAGTCATCTCCGGCATCCGGCCGCTCGAGGCGTATCGGGACAGCGTCGTGGCGCTTTCACGGCTGGAGGTCATCCCCGCCGAGCTCGGTGACCGCTTGGTGATGGCCGCAGGGATGCGGAACCTGCTCGTGCACGGGTACCAGGCGACCGACATCAAGCGGGTATACGGTGCGCTCCAGATGGTGAGCGATCTCGCTCGCTTCGCCGCTGCGGTGTGGCAGTGGGTCGAGGGGAATGGCGGCCGATGAGAGCGCCAGCTGAATCCCGCCCGATCGACGCCCTCGTCGCCGAGATCGGATCGACGGCCACGGTCGTGTCCGCGTTCGGCGGGCTCACGGGGCTGAGCGCCGCCGCCGACGGCCCCCGCCTCCTCGGCCAGGGCGTCGCCGCGACCACGGTCGCCGAGGGCGACGTCGGCCTCGGCATCGACGAGGCGCGCCGGGCGCTCGAAACGCAGACCGGCCCACTCGACCCGCAGGTGACGCTCGCGACCTCCTCGGCGGCGGGCGGGCTTCGCATGACCGTCCACGGGCTCACCGAGAAGATGACCGCGATGGCCGCCCGCGAGGCGGCACTCGGCGCCGGCGGGGTGCTGGTGCACCAGACGGCGGGCCGGTTGCGGGACAGCGATCTAGCGGCGATTGACGCGGCGCGACCGGGACTCATCTTGCTCGCGGGCGGTGTCGAGGGCGGCGACAGCCAGACGGTCCTTCACAACGCCGGGCGCCTCACGCGGTTGGGCGGGCGCCCGATCGTGCTCTACGCCGGCAACTCCTCGGCCGCACCTGAGGCTCGTGAGCTGCTCGAAGGAGCTGGCTTTCGCGTGCGAGTGACGGCCAACGTCTACCCGCGTGTCGATGAGCTCGACATCGGTCCGGCGCGTGCGGCGATCCACGACGCGTTCGAGGAGCACATCACCCATGCACCGGGGATGGAGCGGATCGGCCACTGGGTCACCGGCCGCGTCCTGCCGACTCCGGGTGCCGTGCTGCTGGCCGCAGAAGCGCTCGCGGCCGGCATCGGAGACCTCCTGGTGGTCGACGTGGGCGGCGCGACCACCGACGTACACTCGGTGACCGGCGGCAGCCCCGAGATCGCCGCGATCTCGCTCGACCCGCAGCTTCACAGCAAGCGCACCGTCGAGGGCGACCTCGGCACGTTCGTGAGCGCCGAACACGCCGCAGCCCTGCTCCCCGCCGAGGAGCGGCCGGCCGCGCTCCCGCCGGCGCTTCCCGCCACACCCGCCGAGGAGTCCGCAGCCTCCTCGCTCGCTCGCATCGCAGCCGTGACCGCCGTGCGGAGGCACGCGGGACGGCTGGTGCACCACTACACGCCGACCGGCCGCCAGACCGTCGCCCGCGGACGCGACCTGACGGCGTGTCGCCTCGTGATCGGCACCGGCGGCGCGCTCGTCCGCCTCCCGGATGGTCTCGCCACTCTCGAGGCGACCCGTGCACCTGTCGGTGGCGGGAGTGAGCTGCTCTTGCCGCCAGCAGAGGCTCGCTGCGCGCTCGACACCGACTACCTGTTCGCGTGCTGCGGCGCGCTTCTCGCGCACTTCGATGCGAGTGCGGTCGTGGCGCTCATGCGGAAGAGTATCGGCACCTATCCCGAGGGGACCATATGAGCACCTCACAAGCCCGTGCGACGCTGACCGTCGACCTCGGCAAGATCGAGGCGAACACCCGCACGCTTGCTTCCCAGATCCCGGCCGTCGACATCGTCGGGGTCACGAAAGTGACATGCGGTACGCCCGAGGTCGCTCGCGCGATGATCGCCGGTGGGGCGACCGCGATCGGGGAGTCCCGGCTTGAGAACATCGAGCGCCTGCGTGCAGCCGGAGTCGACGCCCCGTTCTGGCTTCTGCGCGCTACGCCTCCGGCCCTCGCCGAGATGACGGTTCGGCTCGCGGATGTCTCGCTCGTGAGCGAGGTGGCTATCGTCGAGGCACTCGACCGCGCGGCCGCGGCGGCGGGGGTGCGGCACGGGGTCCTCGCGATGATCGATGTCGGTGACCTGCGTGAGGGCATGCTCCCCGACGACCTTCCCGGTTTTCTCGGCAGTGTCGCCGCGTTGCGCCACATCGATCTGCTCGGCATCGGCACGAGCCTCACCTGCTACGGAGGTGTCGTTCCTTCCGAGGAGAACCTAGGTGAGCTGGCGCGACTCGCCGAGACTGCCGCCGTCCGGCTCGGCCGCACGATGCTCGTCTCCGGCGGGATGTCGAGCTCGATCGATGCCGCACTCGCGGGGCGCCTGCCGTCTGCAGTCGACGATCTGCGAATCGGCGAGAGTATCATCCTGGGCGTGAGTACTGTGACCCGCGAGCCACTGCCCGGGTTGCACACCGATGCGCTCACGCTCGCCGCACCGGTGATCGAGTGCAAGCGCAAGCCGTCCGTTCCACACGGCCAGATAACGCGCGACGCGTTCGGGCGCACGCCTGTGTTCGAGGACCGCGGTGTGCGGTGGCGGGCGATCTGTGCGCTCGGGCGTCAGGATGCTCCCGCCGAGGGACTGAGGCCGCTCGACCCGGGAGTGCGGGTCCTTGGTGCCTCGAGCGACCACCTCATCCTCGACGTCGACGATCTACCCCGTCCGCCGGCGATCGGGGAGACGATCGAGTTCGTGCCCGACTACTCAGCGGCCCTGGCGTTGTTCACGTCGCCGTATGTGGTGAAGGTTTTCGCAGCCCAGCGCTGATGATGCGCTCGTGCCCGGAACGGCTCAGGTCGTCGCGCGTCAGGCCGGAGGTGCGTCACCCGGGATGGCAGGTTGGGACGCTGCATCACCCGCACGACGCTGCGTGACCGCCCGCATCACGCGGTCGAACCATGCCGAGGAGAGTATCCCGCTAAGAACGTTCGCTGCCGCCGCCGCATACCAGATCCCGGTGAGCCCCATGAGGGCGTTGCCAGCGAGCGCGAACGGGACGTAGAGGGCGAACATCCGCACGAGTGAGACGGCCATCGAGTCGATCGGCTTGTCGATCGCATTGAACGCCGAAGTGTTCACGATGACCAAACCCTGTAGTCCGAAACTTGCCCCGACGATCCAAAGGTAGTCGGCGGACGCAGCGATCACAGCCGGGTCGGAGTTGAAGAGCGCGGAGACCGAGCGCCCGAAGACGAGCGCGAGCACCCACATCGCGGCTCCCCAGCCAAGAGCGAACCGCCGGGCGATCTTCACGCCATCGCGCGCACGTGCATCGTTACCGGCCCCCCAGTTCTGCCCGACGAACGGTATCAGGACCGTTCCGAGTGCCGTGATCGTGAAGACGGCGAACATCTCAAGGCGGGTCGCGACCCCGAACCCTGCCACCGCGGCTACTCCCGATGCGGCGACGAGTCGCGTGATGACGCCGGCGGACAGCGGCACGATGAGTTGAGTCAGGCTCGCGGGTACTCCTATCGAGAGGACCGCGCGCCATGAGCGCACGACCTCGGCCAGCGCGGGTCGTTCGAAGGTGATCATCCGCTCTCGCAGCCATAGGACGTAGACGGAGACTCCGAGGCTCACGAAACGTGCGACTACGGTGGCGATGGCAGCCCCGGCGACCCCGAGCGCCGGCACGGGACCGAACCCGAAGATCAGTATCGGGTCGAGCGCCAGGTTCACGAGCATGGCTGACATCATGATCCAGGCAGTGGTCTTCGTGTCACCGGTCGCGCGTATCGCCGAGTTGCCGATCTGCGGCACCACGACCGCAGGGACTCCGAGGTACCAGATGAGCATGTACTCGCGGATGAACGGAAGAGTCTCGGCATCGGCGCCGAGCAGTCGGAAGAGCGGGTCGATCGTGAGCAGTCCTCCGACCGCGAACACGACGGTGAGGATGACGCCGAGGAGGATCGAATCAGTGGTCAGGCGCTTGATGCGATACTCGTCACCTTCACCGATAGCGCGAGCGATCGCCGAGGTCGCTCCGGTACCGATCCCCATCGAGACGCTGCCGATGAAGAGAATGACCGGGAACGTGAAGCTGACCGCAGCCAGCTCTGCGGTCCCCAACTGGCCGATGAAGAAGGTATCGACCAGGCTGAAGCCGATCATGGATATCATCGCGATGACCATCGGGCCGGCCATGCGGGCGAGCGTGATACCGATGGGGCCGGTCGTCATCTGGTGGGTACGGCGTGAGCGCGCATGGGCGCGGCGTTGGTCGGGGCTCATAGTTCTCGGTTTCGTTTAGGTGTCAACCCGTCGATGATAGGACCGAGACTCTGTCCTGTCGAACATCGGAACCCGGCGAGAGAGACTCTGGCGTACCGGGGCTCGGTGAGGCAGGTCCGATCCCGGAAACATTATGGGTTATCTAGCTTTCGGGTACATCTATCCATGAAACATCAGTCAGGAGACGGCGCCAAGGATCGCTCATGGCGCTCTTAACGAGAGGAGGGTCTATGGCCAAGCCCGGAGAGGGATGCGTGACTCCGGCGAAGGGTGTGACCAAGCCGGAAGGCGCAGACGAGACAACGCCGGAGGCGCTGACGACGATGAAGGAGGAGACAGTGGGAATCATGGTGGGGCGTCCGGCACCGGACTTCGAGGCGAACGCACTGGTCGGAATGGATTTCAAGCAGATCAGGCTCTCTGACTATCGCGGGAAGTGGGTCGTGCTCTGCTTCTATCCCGGTGACTTCACATTCGTTTGACCGACGGAGATCACGGCGGTCGCCGTGAAATATCCCGAACTGCAGGAGATGGGTGTCGAGGTATTCGCAGCCAGCGTCGACTCCCACTTCAGTCACCGTGTCTGGCAGGAGACCGAGCTCAGCAAGATGGTCGATGGTGGAGTGCCGTATCCACTCATCTCCGATCCGGGCGGAAGGATCGGCCAGGCCTACGGGGTCTACGATGATGTCGCGCTCGTTGACGTGCGCGGACGGTTCATCATCGATCCCGAGGGCATCGTCCAGGCGATGGAGGTACTCAGTCCTCCGGTCGGGCGGAACCCCGTCGAGCTGGTTCGTCAGATTAAGGCGTATCAACACCATCAGAAGACCGGCGAGGTCATGCCGAGCGGGTGGCAGCCCGGTAAGCCAACACTCAAGCCGGGTCCTGCGCTTGCAGGTCATGTATGGGAGCACTGGAAGGTGGAGAATGCCTTCGACTAAGGCCTGACAAGCGGTACCGCTAACACGACGGGCGTCCGGCCGCGCGACGACGCGGTCGGGCGTCTGCTCCAGTGGGTACCAGTTCGGGTACACTCACGCCATGCTCACGCAGGTTCTATCTTTCATCATCATCGCCTATGTGATCGTGGTCGTCATCATCCTCATCTACGAGGACCGTGACCCCTCGACCACCCTGGCGTGGCTGTTGATCCTGCTCCTCCTGCCAGTGGTGGGCATACCTCTCTACTTCTTCTTCGGGAGAGTGTGGCCATGGCGACGCCGTCGTGAGCGGATCGCGGCGGCGGTCGCCTCGGAGGCGCATGGGGTTCTGCCGCCGGTCTACGGCGCTCACCTGCTCTGGGCGAACGAACGGCGGGCAGCGTACGACGGGACCGACGTGGCCAAGATCATCACGATGATCGAGCGCCAGAACGACGGTCACCCGATGCCGGCGGACACAGCGGAAGTGTTCACTTCGGGCGCAGAGAAGTTCGACCGCCTGCTCGCCGACATGGAGTCCGCCAAAGACCACATCCACCTGCAGTACTTCATCTGGGAGCGCGATGAGCTGACTGCGCGAATAGCCGATGTCGTCCGGCGCAAACTCGCCGAAGGCGTTCGAATCCGCATCATGTACGACTTCATCGGCTCGCTGCCGTACCCCAAGGACGAGCTGCGCGCGATGGAGCGCGCCGGAGCGCATGTCGTTGCCGATCTCAGAAAGGTCAACGAGCTCAACTATCGCAATCACCTCAAGATAGCGGTGATCGACGCGAAGACCGGCTACACGGGTGGCATGAACGTGGGCCAGGAGTACATCGATGGTGGGGACCGCTTCGATATCTGGCGTGACACGCACATGCGTGTCACAGGGCCCTTCACCGCCGAGCTCCAGCGCCTGTTCGCGGTCCGGTGGTTCGAGGCGCGCAAGGAGAACCTCTTCGACGTGCGCTACTTCCCGGTGATCGAACTCACGGACCCGTCCTCGGCCCTCATGTTGCAGCTGGTTCACTCCAGCGTGGGCGACGAGTGGGAGGCGATCAAGCAGACGTTCCTGAGTGCGGTCGTGAGCGCGGACGTCTCTGTCCGTATCCAGTCGCCGTACTTCGTGCCCGACCAGGCGTTTCACGACGCATTGGTGACTACCGGACTCTCCGGGATCGATGTACGTCTCATGATGACCGGGGTGCCGGACAAGCGTATCCCGTTCTGGGCTGCTCAGACGTACTTTCCGACGGTCGTCGCTTCCGGGGTACGTCTCTACCAGTACACAGCCGGATTCTTTCACGCCAAGGCTCTTGCCATCGACTCGAAGATCTGCGCGATCGGAACCGCGAACATCGACGTGCGCTCGTTCAGCCTTCACGACGAACTCGCCGTCTTCATCTACGATGAGGAGATCACCCGTCAGGTAGAGGCGCACTTCGAGACGGATGTCGCCTACTGCCGCGAGGTGACGAAAGAAGGGCTCGCAACGGTGAACCGCTTCGAACGTTTCCGCAATTCGCTGATGCGTCTCGCGTCGAGAGCCCTGTGACGGAGGTCATGTGGGGCTACAGGAGGCGCATCTTCTGGCCGATACAGGGTATATAGACGTGTGCTCATCTGCTCTATCGGCATCGTCTTCACGGTGCCATCAGGGAGGTTATTCCGATGCGAAAGGTAGTCTCACTCTTCACCCTCATCGCTCTCGGTGCTGCACTTCTGGTACCTGTTGCGGCCCTTGCAAAGGGTCCGCCCGAGGGCAAGGGTTCCTCGGCCACCCCGCCGGGCCTTCAGAAGAAGGCCGAGAAGGCGGTCGAGGTCGACACCTCGGAGTCGTCTGACAGTGACGCGAAGCAAGTGGACAAGGCCGAGAAGACGGAGCGCAAGGTCGAACGCAAGGCTGACGCTGCTGTCGGAGAGGTTGCCAGGGTACAAGAGCGCGCGCAGGTCCGCTCGGCAGAGGAGAGCGGCACCCCTGACCACGACGGAGACGGCGTGGCCGAGGGCAAGCAGACAGGGATTGCTAACGCCCTGTCTCGCATCATGCTAAACATCGAGCGTGCAGAGGCCCGCGTGGAGTCCGGGCAGCAGTCCCGGGTCCCGCCGGGACTGCTCCGGGTGATGTCGAAGTTCCTCGCCTGGCTCGGGATCGATCCGGGTACCGAGATAACACCGCCCGGCCCGGGTGACGGATCTTCCGAGGAGACCTCGACAGTTCTGCCGGACGGCGGATCGGACGAGGAAACATCCGCGCTCGATCCGATCTAGGGTTTTCGCCCCGGTTCGGGTGTGACACGACGCTAAGCGAAGGGTCCCGCGAGGGGCCCTTCGGCGTGCAGGGGTGCGGCGGCTGCGTTAGAATGTGCGGTTCCCGAGCCCGGAGGCACTCTCGTGGACATCCCCGCCCTCAAGAAGAGGATCTACAGCGTGCTCGACCTCGCCGATGCCGGCCACTGGCCGAGCCGTGTCTACGACGTGTTCATCATCTCGCTGATCCTCGCAAACGTTGCAACGGTGACCTCGTACCTCCTCGGCGCTCACTATGTCGAGGTGTACAAGCAGGAGCTTTCGGTGTTCTGGATGGTAAGCATGGTCTGGTTCGCCACGGAGTATGCACTCAAGATGTGGGCGTGCGACGTGAAGGGTTACACGGGCTGGCGCGGTCGGCTGCGCTACGCTCTGAGTCCGATCATGCTCGTCGACCTGGTTGTCCTGATCCCGTGGGTAGTTCCGTTCCTGGTGCCGCAGTCGCTCCTTGCGCTCAAGGTCTTCGATCTCGCGCGACTCGCTAAACTGACTAAGGGCGGGAAGCTCGCCAAGGGCGGGAAGTATCTGAAGTTCGGGAAGTTGCACAAGACGCGCGTCTACACCGAGAACCTCGTCGAGACGGGTCTGCCTACCGAGGAGACCTGACTTTCGCCCGGGTCACACCTCGGCGGGAAAATCGATCCGCCGCCATGTCACGGGGGAAGAGAGCACGATCGAGCTGATCGTCTGTCCGTAGGGGAGAAGCTGCCCGATCACTTGCTCAAGGTGAGGCACCGAACCGACCGCCACCTTCATGATGAACCCCTCGCCGCCCGTGACGTGGTGGAACTCGAGGATCTCGGGGATGTCCTTCACGAGGCCGGACAGTTGCCTGGCGAGTTCGACCGGTGAGTTCACCCGGATGAAGGCGACCATTCCGTGCCCGGCCTTCTCGAGGTCGACATGGGCGTGATACCCCGTGATGATGCCGTCGCCTTCAATCTTGCGAACACGTTCGGTCACTGCCGGTGGCGTCAGGCCGACCTTGCGGCCCAACTCGGCGTAGGAGATGCGGGCGTCTTCTTGAAGATGGGTGATGATTGAGCGGTCTATGTCATCCATTGCTTTCCCTTTGTAAGCCGACGAGCATGAGAACCAGCGATAGTATAGCAAGTGGGGAGTGAGACCTGCGAATAGCCCTGTATTCCACTACCGCACCTCTCTAGAATGACCAGACGGTCGCGGTGACGGAGTGGAGGTGGGCGGATGGTCGCACGGTACGGAGTGAAGGCGATCGTAGCGCTCGCCGTCACACTGCTCATCTGGTCGACTACGTTCGCTGCCCAGAGGGCGGGGCTTGCCTATTTCGATCCGGGTCACCTGGTACTGCTTCGTTGGGGCGCCGCCGCCTTGCTCCTGCTCGCATACGGGTCTGTCACGGGCATGAGGGCTCCTGCGCGTCGCGACCTTCCTGCGGTCTTCCTCGCGGGAGCGCTTGGATTCGGCGTGTACCAGATCGCACTTGCCTACGGGCAGACCGGCATTTCGGCCGGAACCGCGGGACTGCTGATCAATCTTTCTCCGGTCTCCACGCTCGTGATCGCCGCGCTACTCCGGCTCGAGACCGTGAGCGGGCGGATGTGGGCCGGGCTTGCCGTCAGCTTCGCTGGTCTGCTGATGCTGGGGCTGGCGCGCGACGGCTTCGGCGGAAGTCCCGCTCACGCCGCTCTCGTAGTGTTTGCGGCGGCGTCTTTTGGCGGGTACGTGCACGTGACCAAGCTCCTGCTTCGGCGCTACACGCCTCTTGAGGTCACCACCTATGCGATCTGCGCCGGCGTGCTGCCGTTCGGTGTCTGGGCACCCGGCTCGGTCACAGCAGTCGTCTCGGCGCCTCTGGCAGGGCAGCTCACGCTGGCGTATCTGGCGCTCTTTCCGGCTGCGATCGCGTATGTGACCTGGTCTCGTGCGATCGCCGTCCTTCCCGGGAGCGTAGCGGCGCGCGGCCTCTATCTCGTTCCCGTCGCTGGCCTCGCGGTGGCGTGGGCCTGGCTCGGCGAGGTACCCAGCGCCATGGCGGTCGTCGGCGGGCTCGTGGTGATCGCAGGGGTGGTGTTCGCCTCCGGGAGTCCATCGCACTCCCACCTGGCGACCGTCTCACCTGCTCCCGAGTCCGAGTCGGCACATCCTGTTGCGAGCGCAGCTTAGGCTGAGGCGCCTGCATGATTGCGCCCTGCTAGAATATGGTCGCACTCCGTACCCCTTCACGAATGGAGACTCCGTGACACTCTCTCCTGCGGTCCGCCGCATTATGATCATTGTTCTCGGGATTCTCATGGCGGTGGTCGCCTATCTCACCTTCACGATGCCGCCCGTCCTGCAACTGGGGACACTCGTCCGGCTCGTGATTTTCCACGGCGCTTCTACCTGGGTGAACATGGGCCTGTTCACGCTTGCGGGCCTCAGCGGCCTTCTGTTCGTGATCGCTCGCCGGGAGTCGCTGTACTGGTGGGCGAGCGCGTTCAGGTACCTGGCCGTACCGATGTGGATAGTCAACACGGGGCTCGGGATGATCTCCTCCCGGCTCGCCTGGAACAGTGTCAACATAGCCGAGCCAAGATTGCAGGCCAGCTTCTGGATCATGCTCGGAGCCGGAATCGTGCTCGCGGTCGATTTCGGACTCGGCCGGAGGGTGTGGACGGCGCTCACAGACGTCGCCATGGCGGGGGCGCTGTGGGCGCTGATCCTCGGCGCGCGCAACTTCGTGCACCCGGACAACCCGGTCATGAACTCGGGACCCGAGATACAGGTGCCGTTCTTTGGGATCGTCGGCGCGTACGCGCTTGCGGCACTCGTGGCGACGACGTTGATCGTCTCAGCGCTTCGGACAGCGAACACTTCGGAAGACCGCTCGGATCCGGCGCAGTAGCCTGCGTCACAACCGGCTCGGCTGAAGGCGCGGTTCACCCAGTTCAAGATCTGCGCCGCTACCATCTGTCGGAAGTTTCTCTCCCGCCCGTTGTGCGCTGTCGATGATAGTGGCAGGACGCGCCGATGCGAGAGACTGGAAACCGGTCATGCCCCCGACGACCCTGCCGCAGACACCCACGATAGCTTCGTTCGAGACAGAGGCCACACTCAGCGGTGTCGTTGCCAACGCGCGGTCGGCCGCCGAGGTCCAGTTCGCGATCACCGGTCTGAAGGGGATCATCGGCGAGCGCGAGATACTGAGACTGGCGAATCTCAGGGAGGCGTTCCTCGATATCCCGGACCCGCCGTTCGGTACGGGAGGCGAGATCGCGATCCTCGAGCGCGTCGCAGACTACGAGCGCACGGGTCGCTCATACCGCAGGGAGTTCATCTCGGGTTCTGGTTTCTTCGGGCTTGAGTTCTGCGGAGACGGCAACTGCGTGGATGCGATCGTCGTCCATGCCCCGGGTGTCCGGGTCGCCCTGTCCGACCATGAGCCTGAAGAGATCGTCCCGGCGGCTATCCTCGATCTGGTCCTCAAGCATGACACGTTCTTTGCGCACCTCGTCGAGGCCTTGCAGACCCTGGGAGTGTCGTTCGGGCCGAGGTTCCACATGGGCCTGGACGAGTTCATGCTCGAGCATGCGGTGCAGAGCCTCGAGGAGATCAACTCGATCTTCTGATCGGCGTGACGCCCGTGAGTGTGGAAAATGTTGGCTGAGGGAGATTCTGCGCGGGTCAGAAATGTCTTTCATCAGTCTCTAGTCTTGAGCACGAATTCTTCATGCGCATCTAACCAAGAGTAGATGCTCATCTAGTGTGCGGGTGTGCGGCTCGTCCTACCGACCCGATACCCGACCCTGCTGATGCCCGACACGGCCGCCGCAACACCACTCGGTGGGCATCGAATTCTGACTAGATGCCCATCGAACTTTTGTGCTTGCTGTTAGATGCTCATGAACGGGGTCGCCGAGTCGAGCCCGATCCTCTCGTGCAAGAATCTGCCAGCACCATGCGAAATCATTCTCTCCATCGGACACGCTGCCACTTCCGTGTCACCCCCATCTGCGCTAAGATGCGCTGCACAACTGGATAAGCGTTTTTCGGTGCCCGCGCGATGCGGGAGAATAGGGAAGCCGGTGAGATCCCGGCACGGACCCGCCACTGTGAAGTGGGGCCTATCGAGGCCCCCGAAGTCAGGAGACCTGCCGAAAGACGCGCGACGCGGCCTTCGAGGTGACGAGGCTTGTTCGCGCGCCGGATCACGATCGAATCCTCTCGAGTCGTTACTCGATGTGGACGACGGTACGGCACACGAGACATCCCACCGAACACTCCGAAGACCCGTACTCTCCTAGACGAGAGGCGGGTCTTCTGCGTGCGTGGCTGCGTTGACGAGAAGGAGGAGTCACATGTACCGACGCGCACAACGCACCACCACCCGCACGACCCTGCTCGTAGCACTCGCTGTCGTGTTCGCCCTGGCCATACCGCTGACCGGCTGCACCACGGCGGGGCCTGTTGCCGAGGAGACCGCCGCAGACAGCCCTGTCTCGCAGGAGGCGTTCCCCGTGACCGTCACCGACGATGCAGGCCGCACCGTGACCGTCGAGAGCGAGCCTCAGCGGATCGTGAGTCTCGCGCCGTCCAACACCGAGATCGTCGCAGCGCTCGGCCTTCTCGACCGCCTCGTCGGCGTGACGTCGTTCGATGACTATCCGCCCGAGGTGACCGAGATCGATGTCGTCGGTGACTTCGTCGGCCCCAACCTCGAGGCGGTCGCCGCGGCGGAAGCTGATCTCGTACTTGCGACTACCGGAGTGCAAGCCGACGTGATAGTCCAGCTGGAGGAACTCGGCGCGGTCGTGATCGCCGTCGATCCGGCGAACCTTGAAGGACTTTTCGCCTCGATCGAGATGGTCGGTAGCGCCCTCGGAGCGAGCGATGCGGCCGATACGCTCGTCTCCTCGATGCGCTCCGATCTCGACACCATCACTGAGGCGGTCGGCGATGCCGAGCCCGTGCCGTGCTTCCTCGAGATCGCTCAGGATCCGCTCTTCACGGCCGGTCCTGGAACCCTGCTCGATGATCTCATCAGCGCCGCGGGAGGCCGCAACGTCGTGACCCAGGAAGGCTATGTCGGCTACTCGCTCGAACAGCTCGTGACTGATGATCCGGCCGTCTACCTCGCCACCCTCGGCTCGATGTCCGACCCTGCTGACCTTGCATCCCGCCCCGGGTATGCCGGCCTCGCCGCCGTCGAGAGCGGACGCGTCCACGTGCTCGAGGACAACCTCGTCTCGCGTCCCGGTCCGCGTGTGGTCGAGGGTGTGCGCCAGATCGCCGAGGCTCTCCACCCTGACGCCTTCTAGCCCGCCGAGGAGACTCGAACTCGTGACCGCCCCGATCCCGAACCGCACCCGGCGTCTCACCGCACTGCTGGTGCTTCTTGCACTGCTCGCGGTGGCGATGCTCGCCGGTGTCGGGTTCGGGGCGGTCTCGGTGACCCCCGCTGACTCGCTGCGTGCGATCGGCCGGGCGCTCGCCGGGGAGGCGCGCATGCCCGGCGATGCCGTGATCGTCGATATCCGCTTGCCGAGGGTGGCGCTCGCTGCGCTCGTGGGCGCGTGCCTCGCCTCGGCGGGCGTGCTCTACCAGGCCCTCTTTCGCAACCCGCTTGCCGACCCCTACATCCTCGGGATGTCTGCGGGGGCAGGACTCGGGGCCGTCATCGCTCTGACCCTCACCGCATCTGCGACCGCACTGAGGTTCGGGGTCGTGCCAGCGGGGGCCTTCCTGGGAGCGGTTCTTACGATCGTGCTGGTGGTGAAGCTTGCATCTCTGCGCGGTGTACTCGACGTGACATCCCTGCTGCTCGCGGGTGTGGCGATCTCGTACGTGCTCGCGGCTCTCACCTCGTTCATCATGGTCTTCTTCCGCGAGTCGATGTCGAGTGTGGTCTTCTGGATGATGGGGGGGCTCACCGCGGCATCGTGGCCCTATGTGAAGATGGTCGTCCCGATGCTGCTTCTCGGCATCGCATGGCCGCTACTCTCGACTCGCGAACTGAACCTCATGCTCCTCGGCGAAGAGCGGGCGGCAGAGCTCGGCGTGAACGTGGAGCGCTTCAAGCAGCTTATCTTAGCCGCGGGGTCGGTCCTTGTCGCCGCAGCCGTGTCGGTCTCGGGTCTTATCGGTTTCGTCGGGCTCATGACGCCGCATATGGTTCGCCTCGTGCTCGGGCCCGATCACAGAGTACTGCTTCCCGCCTCGGCGATTCTGGGCGCGATCGTGATGGTCTTCGCTGACCTCGCTGCCCGCACCGTACTCGCACCGGTCGAGATACCGGTCGGGATCGTGACAGCGCTCGTCGGGGGCCCCTTCTTCGTGTGGCTCCTCGTGCGGCGGAATGGTCACCGATGAGCACGCGCCTCACATACCGCGGCGCGACCGTCGGCTATCCGGGCGTCGAGGTGGTCCGCGATGCGACCCTCGAGGTAGCCCCCGGCGAGATCGTCGGCCTGATCGGCCCCAACGGCGCCGGCAAGTCCACGATGCTGCGCGCGGTTACCGGGAGTGCGCGTGTGACCGCAGGGTCGGTCACGCTCGGCTCCGTGTCGCTGACCGACCTCTCTGCGCGCCAGCGTGCTCGTATTGTCGGTGTCGTCCCCCAGCAGATCACCGTCACCTTCTCCTTCTCCGCCCGCGAGTTCGTGCTCATGGGTCGCCATCCACACCTGGGTCGTCTGCAGCAGCTCGCGCCCACAGACGACTCCCTCGCCGAGGAGGTCATGGCGCGCACCGACACCCTTCGTTTCGCCGAGGAGCCCGTCGACACCCTTTCCGGTGGAGACTTGCAGCGCCTCGCGCTCGCCCAGGCGCTCGCGCAGCAGCCCGACATCCTCCTTCTCGACGAAGCCACGAGCCACCTCGATCTCAACCACCGGCTGCAGGTACTCGATCTTGTGCGCGAGCTCGCCGACGGCGGACTGGCTGTGCTCGCGGTCTTCCACGACCTCGACCTCGCGGCGCGCTACAGCGACCGGCTTGCCGTCGTGTCACAGGGCTCGCTCTCGTCCGCGGCGACGCCCGAAGAGGTTCTCAGCACAGAGATGCTTGCGAGGGTCTTTCGCGTGCGTGCGGTGGTCGGTTCGGACCCGGTCACGGGAGCGGTCACGGTCACACCTGTCCTTCGCGAGGAGGCGGTGACTAAAGGCACACGCGGACGCGTGCTGGTCATCGGCGGGTCCGGTACGGCCGCAGCCATCCTGCGTACGCTCTATCTCGGGGGCTACGAGGTCGTCGTCGGTGCTCTCAGTCGCGGCGACGTCGACGAGGCCGTGGCCCACGCGTTGGGACTCCAGTGCGTCGTGCTTCCAGCCTTCGGCGAGGTCGACGAGGTGGCCGAGAGGGCCGTTGCCGGGATAGCCGGGACAGCGGATACGATCGTGGTCGCAGAGACCCCGTTCGGCCGCGCGAACCTCGGCAACCTGCGGGCGCTTCGCGGGTATGCCGCGCGCGCGCTTTTCGTGGGGGCGCTCGATCACGAGCGCGACTTTGCAGGAGGGGAAGCGACCGCACTGGCGGACGGCCTCATCGAAGCCGGAGCGACCATCTTCGGCGATACGGACAGCGCGCTTGCCGAGGTCGACGCGCGGCTTAGGCGTCGGTAGGGAAGCGAGTGCTGAGCGAGATGAGCGGTGCGCACTGTGCTTCCCAGTCGCATCCGTCGCACGCGAGAGAGTGCCACCGTTCGAGGATGCGGGGAACCCACACGCTTATCTCTCCGTAGTTGAAGGAGTCGCCCGGCGCAAGATCGAGCAGTTCGAGCGCGAGGGCATCGAGGATGCGGACCTCGTCTTCACCCTCGGGTTCCCTCGAGCATCGGCCATCCTGCAGCGACGTGCACGCTGCGCACACATCGTCGGGACCGACGACGATCTCGCCGGCCTCGGTAGTCAGCCGGTCAATCACGTGGAAGAGATTGCGCGCGTAGTCTACAGAGAAGCCCTGTCCGTGGAAGAACTGCAGGCAGATGAGGTGGTGCCCCCTTATGCGCGGACCGCGCCCGCTCATGGCAGTCAACTCACCGGGATGTGAGGCGGCGCGGGGTTGTATCCCGGCCCCATCACTGACCCGGGTACGGATCGCTCGGCCAGCTCCGTGCCGGCGTAGTGTGTCCCGATCGTCGCAAGTGCGGCGACCAGGGTTAGCGCTGCAAAGCAGAGCAGTATCGTGCTTGTGAGGTCCATATGTCGGATTCCTCGAAACATGGCTATGAGTTCTGCAGGTAGTGTGCCACACGTCCCTACAGAGTGCAGGCGTTTTCCTGTGAAGCGGTGTGGACACGGGCCGGGTGGCCAAGCTCCTCGAGCGCCCGGGAGATCGTAGTACCCGCGCGGATAGCCGTATTGTTGGTGCTCGAGAGGTGGAGTGCGACAACGCAGCGCAATCTCTCGGAGGCGAGGCGCACGATCGCTTCGGCAGCAGCATCATTGGAGAGGTGGCCCTGCGACGAGGCGATCCTTCGCTTGAGGAACGCGGGATAGGGGCCCTCGGCCAGCATCCGCGCGCAGTGGTTGCTCTCCACGCCGAGGAGGTCGCATCCGGCGAGCGTCTTGAGTGCCTCGGGCGTGACCTCCCCCGTGTCGGTAAGTACGCCGAAGGAGCCCGTCGTCGTATCGAAGCGAAAGCCGAGCGGCTCGGCGGCATCGTGTGATGTCCGGAACGCCGTCACCGTCATGCCTCCGATCGAAAGGCTCTCACCGGATTCGATGCGGCGCACATCGCGGCCGAGTGCGTCGGCTTCGGCGGCGCGGCGGGTACCGAGTGAGCACCAGACCGGCACGGCGAGGCGCTTAGCGAGCACACGGACGCCGCGCACATGATCACCGTGTTCGTGGGAGACCACGATGCCGACGACCCGTGCCGGATCTACATCGCACGTAGTCAGCCGACGCACCGTCTCTCTGGCTGAGAGCCCGCAGTCCACGAGTACGGTGGAGCCCCCGGCCGTCACGGCGGTCGCATTTCCGGCAGAACCCGATCCGAGGACGTGGACGGTCAGGCCGCGGGCGAGGGGGCGGAGCGCGATATCTCGTTGTGTCTGCATGGGCGGATTGTAGCGTGTCCCGCCGACATGCCGCGCACCATCTTCGCTACCGCGCCATGGCGAGCATCTCCTTTGTCCGTTTCCATGCGAGCGGGAAGCCGCCCACGGTGAACCAGTACACGACGTAGGTGAGCCGCTTCATGATGATCGCCGGGATCCCGCTGATGTTCCTGCCGAACATCCAGCCCACGCCCCACCTCGGTCCGACGCTGACGAACTCCCCATGCATACGCGGGACGTACGGTTCGATCGGCTCGCCGCGCGACTCCCTCAGGAGGTTGCCTGCGGTGTGCTCCGCTTCCCTGATCGCAAACTGCGCGAGCATCGGCAGCGTCCGGTTGTCTTTCGGATCCCGGAACGCGGCCACATCGCCGATCACGTAGATCTCCGGGTGTCCGGCGGCGCGAAGGTGTTCGTCGCAGACGATGCGACCTGACGTGTCCGCCTCGAGTCCCCAGCTCACAGCATCCGGGTCCGCCTTGGCACCGCCGCAGAACACGAGCACTTCGGCACCCACGCGCTCTCCACCCGCGAGGACCACTTCCGTGCCCTCGACCCGTTCAACCATTCTGCCGAGCACGAGTTCGACCCCCATGCGTCCAAGCCGTGCAGCTGCCTTCGCGCGCTGCGGTTCGGGCAGGTCGTAGAGGATCTGCGGTCGTCCCTCGACGAGGCGCACGCTGAGGTCCTCCGGGTCGATCCCGGCGTCCCGTGCACGCTTCGGCAGCATCTGGCCGAGGGTGCCTACGATCTCGATGCCCGTCGCTCCGCCACCGATGACCGTGAAGCTCAGGAGCCGCTGACGTTCGGTGCGATCGTGGTGGCGCGCCGCACGCTTGAATGCCGCTTCGATTCGGCGCTGGAGTTCCTGCGCGTCCTCGACCGACCACATGGTGACGGAGTTCTCGGCCAGTCCCGGCACGGGCGGCACGAACGCTACTGCGCCCGTCGCGATCACGAGGCGCCAGTAGTCGACCCTCTGTTTCTCGGCATCTCGCGCTCCGACCATCACGGCACGCTCCTCGGCCAATACATCGTCGAGGCGGTTGTAGCAGACGGTAACAGGCAAGTCGCGGAAGACCGTTGGATGCCACAGCTCGCAGAACTCAGGCCGAGGTGGCCCTACGGCGACGAGGTCTAGCTCGGAGAGCGCCTGCTGGCAGGGGTTCGGTTCCACCAGCAGTATCTCGATGTCGTCATCCGGACGTACCGTCTTGCCGAGTCGGACCGCCAACGTCGTTCCGCCGTATCCGCCCCCGGCGATGACGACGCGCCGCTTCTCCCCGGGCCTCTCACACGCAGACCCCATCTGCTCGGCCATCGGTGCCGCCTCCCTGTTCATACTTCTCATTCCTGCTTCTACCCGTTCCAGCCGACCCAACTTGTGGAACATAGTGCCCAAGATCGTTTCTGGACAGTATCAGTCGCCTGGTCGGCAAGGAGGACCCATGCAGGTACGATTGTTCGCCCTCTCCACGTGTCCGTACTGTCGAATGACGAAGAAGTTCCTTGACGGTATCTCGGTCGAGTACGAGATGACCGAGGTCGATAGCCTTGAAGGTGCTGAGAAAGAGGCCGCTATCGCCGAAGTCCGCGAGCTGTCGGGCGGTGCCTCGTTTCCGGTGGTCGTCGTAGGTGAAGAAGTCATCGTCGGCTTCAACAAGAAGCGCCTGAAGGAGCTGTTGGCCAAATGACACCCGCTGGCCCAAGGAGGCGCTTCCCGGAAGGTACCACGACCGAGGACCTCAGAGAGTACATGGCCCCGTTCGCGCTTCGGTTGGGGTACCGGTTCAACGACGACGATGACTTCGTCGCCGAGGTGCTCGAGGCCGAGATTGAGATCCTTGACGAGACCGGCGACGTCTACTGCCCCTGTCGCGTGCGTACCGGCGACCCGAAAGAGGACGTCAAGATCGTCTGTCCCTGCATCCCGTTCTACGCCGATCAGTTCGCGAAGCTGCAGAAGTGCTGGTGTGGTCTGTTCGTGCGCTTCGACGTCGAGGATGGCAGCGAGTTGCACGGTGTCATCGAGGTTCCCGAGGGCCCCGCCCAGGTTCCTGCTGCACTTGTCGATGAGTTCCCGCCCGGAACCGTACGTACGGTTCGGATAGGGAAGCGCGAGGTCGCACTGGCGCGCGTGGGCGATGAGTTCTTCGCGCTCGGCAATGTCTGCCGTCATGCGTTCGGTCCTCTCGGCCAGGGCTTCATCGATGGTGGAGAGGTCGTCTGCCCGTGGCACGGCTGGCGCTTCAACGTGCGTGACGGAACGACCGACCATCCCGGCGCCGACGTCGCGGTCTACCCGGTCACCATTCGGGATGGCTGGGTGTTCGTCACCGTGTAGGTCCGGTGTGTGTCCTACACGGTGACGAACTCTGCCTCGACCGTCACCGGCCCGCGCAACTGCCGTAGGACCGTGAAGAGTACCCGGCTCCCTGCTACTCAGCTGCGTCCCCATCGCTCTTGAACAACTCGGCGATCCCGCCTATCGAGCCGAGGACTCCGCTGACCTCCATCGGCAGGAAGACCTTGTTGGCCTTGCCGTCGGCGATGGCCTTGAGCGACTCGAGGTAGCGGATGGCGATCAGGTCGTTGGTGGGGTTACCGTCATGGATCGCGCTGAAGACGTTACGGACCGCATCCGCTTCACCCTCGGCGAGCGCGATCGTCTGGAACTTCTCGGCTGCTGCGACCTCTCTGATGGCTTGGGCCTGTCCTTCGGCCCCGAGGATCTCGGCCTGCTTGGTCCCCTCGGCGCGCGTGATTGCGGCCTGCTTGTCACCGTCGGCTTCGAGGATCAGTGCCCGGCGGGTACGTTCGGCCTTCATCTGGCGGTGCATCGCTTCGGTCACGTCGACCGGCGGCTCGATGCGCTGGAGTTCCACGCGCACGACACGTACGCCCCACTTGTCTGTTGCGTCGTCGAGGATCTGCCTGAGTGCGGCGTTGATGTTCTCGCGGCTGGTGAGCGACTCGTCGAGCTGCATCTCACCGATGACGTTGCGCAGGTTGGTCTGTGCGAGTTTGGTGGCGGCCATGTAGAAGTTCGCAACGTTGTAGATGAGTTTCACCGGGTCGGTCGCCTCGTAGTAGACGACTGCGTCGACCGTCACGACGACGTTGTCTTTGGTGATGACCTCCTGTGGCGGCACGTCGACCACGTTCTCGCGCATGTCGACCTTGGTGATGCGGTCGACGAACGGGATGATGAAGTGAAGTCCGGAGTCGAACGTGTGCTGGTACTTCCCGAAGCGCTCAACGACGCCCTTCTCGTACGGTCGCACGATTCGTATCGCAGCGATTGCGTAGACGAGCAGGACCAAGATGACGATGACTCCGAACAGAACCGGGGCAAACCCTTCGAACAACATTCGCTCTCCTTTGGTCCGGGCCTGCCTATTCAGGCGAAGCCTCTTCGTGCAGGGGTGTCACGATCAGGTGCGTGCCATCCACTCTATCGACACGAACGGGAGTGCCGGTGTCGATCGGGCCATGGCCCGGGGCATCGGCGCGCCACTCTTCGCGCTCGACCCGGATCATCCCCTTGGGGCTGTCGGGCGCGATCCGGTCGATCACGACCCCCGACTTGCCCACCAGGCGGTCGACGCCCGTGAGCATGGGCGGCTCGTGGGTGAGGCGGTCGGCGTAGTGGCGTAGGAGTACGAGCATCACCGCCGAGACAGCGACGAACGCCACCCACTGCCAGCCGACGCTTACGCCGAGGAACTCGAGGAGCGCCGCGACGGCCGCGCCGATCCCGAACGGGAGCAGGAAGAACCCGGCGGTGAATATTTCGGCGACGATCAGGATGGCAGCTAGCGATACCCACACCCAGAACCAGATCTCGACCATCTGTGCCTCCTCGGCGATTCGGAACGCTGTCAGCCCCGAAGACTCTCATCAGCACTACTATATCCCTATCATTGGCGAATAGCTGCAGAACAGAGTCTCCAGGACACGGAGGAATCTCGAGTTTCTTGTTGCATATAATGAGATGGGGGTAGTCGGTTAGCGCCACCTGCCCCAAGATGTTGTGGTGGACAGTTCA
>CAYGFZ010000032.1:0-17815 GCA_964349355.1 uncultured Coriobacteriaceae bacterium
ACGAGAGGGGCCCCGGCGGGATCATCCCGCCGGGGCTCTGTCACGTGCGGCAGACGTGCGCGCGGCTCACGTGCTGGATGCCGATGGCTACACGGATTCCTGTCTCCACTTCACGAGCGCCGCGACTGCATGATCGATCGAGAGCGCAGGTGCCGGCGCGTCATCAGCCACCCGGGCGAGCGCCGTGAAGAGCTCCGCGAGGATGGGAGGCTTGATGTTTCCCTCGGCGAGAAGATCGGCCTGGCTGAACACCTCGGTGGGGGTGCCGGAGAACACGATCGCGCCACCCGGGGCTAGCACGTAGGCATAGTCCGCGAGCTCGGGGACGGAGTCGATGTCGTGGGTAGACATCACTATCGTCGTGCCGTGATCGACTGAGAGACGCTCGAGCAGCGCCACCAGGTCCGTCCTCGAAGAAGGATCGAGTCCCTCGAACGGCTCGTCGAGCACGAGCAGTTCTGGCTCCATCACCAGCGCTCCGGCCAGTGCGACCTTTCGCTTCTCGCCACCTGACAGGTTGTGCGGTACCCGACCTTTAAGATGTCCGATGCCGAGGAGGTCAAGCGTCGAGTTAACCCGGCGGGAGACTTCCTCCTCGGCCATTCCGTACTGACGGGGAGAGAATGCGACGTCGTCGGCGACCGTTGGAGCGAGGAGTTGCTCGTCGACGTTTTGGAGCACCACGCCGATGCGCTGCCGGATATCGGGCCATGCACGCGCCGGATCCACGCCGAAGACCCGGACCTCGCCCTCTTGGCTCCGCAACAGACCGAGGAGATGGTAGATCAGCGTGGTCTTGCCCGATCCGTTCGGGCCGAGCACCGCGACGCGCGTTCCGCGATCCACCACGAAGTCGAGGCCGCATAGGTGCACCGTGGTCCCGTCCTCATACGAGTGGCGAAGACAGCTGACGTGCACGACCGGGTCGTGTGACTCCAGTGTGGTGACGTGTCTGTGTGGAGCACCGCTCATGCGGCCTGTCCTCTCGCTCGTCGAGTAGTCACGTACGCGGCTGCCAGGCCGAGGAGGGCCGCGACGGTCAGGATCCAGCTGAACGGGTTGAGTGCCTGCCAGCCGATGCGCCATGCGACAGACAGTGCGAGCAGGACCGTTGCGCCGGCCACCAGCCCGATGTCGGCAAGCGGGGCGGAGCTCTTTGGCATGGCGACGTGCAGACGCCCCTCGTAGCCGCGCACCCGCATGATGTCGTAGGAACGCTGGGAGAGATCGAACGAGTAGAGAAGCAGGCCGCCGAGGGCTCGCGTGGTCGCCTTCGCCGAGCGTATCGGATGACCGGCCGAGAGTCCGGCTCTCAGGCGCGCGGCGATCAGTAAGTTGCCGAACTTCTCGAGCAGGAGGAAGAGCGAACGGTACGTCATCAGCAGCGCGTCTCCGACGATGCCGGGAACGATCCGTTGGATGGGGGCGAAGATGTAGGGGTAGGGTGTGGTGAGCACGATGATCACCGCGCCGAGTGCGGCGGTGACCGCCTTCAGGACGATCACGACCCCGCCAAGCACGCTGGTGGCGGCGCTGAAGGCGAAGATGAGCGCGAACAGGGCGGGGTACGCCGCCAGGGTGAAGGTGAGGCGGCCCCGGAGGCGGGCGGAGACGGCGACGGCGACGAGACCCAGCGTCAGCGAGCCGACGACGAGTACGTTCCACGACGCGATCACCGCGCCGAGGACGAGCGCGAACGCGACGAGCTTGCTCGCCGGAGCGACCCGGTGGAGCCATGAGTCGCCCAGCGTCGCCGATTCGTCGATGCGAGCGATGTGCACCCTAGTGCCCTCCCGTTTCGTCGCCGGGAATCCGCGACATCTCCTCGGCGAGTGCGCCCTCGAAGATCATCCGTGGCCTTACCCGGGCGACGTAGCCGATAATGCCAGCGGTGACGAGCGCTTCGATCGTCCAGCCGATGGGGCCGAGCGTGTAGACGACTGCTGCAAAACGTCCCACGGAAAGGAAACGTTCGCCCTCCTCGTCGTGATCGTGATCGTGTCCGTGGTCGTCGAGCAGTCCGAACTCAAAGATACCCTCGGCGAACGGGTTTTCGAATCGGAGCGTCGCCGGGTCGAGTGCACCGGTCTCGCGCTCCGGGGCTTCTCCGGCTCCGCCTATCCACACGATACCGACGACCAGTGTGGTGGTCAGCGCGAGCGTGAGCGCGGTGGCGAGTCCGGCGCTGAGCGCGGCGCGGCGGCGCGAGAGGAGTCGCAGTATCGCGTGGAAGGCTAGCCAGCCCACGATCATCTCAGCGCCGATGACCATCGTGTTCAGCCCGAGCACCGTCACGCCGCCGTGTCCGAGCATCGCCAGCACGATCTCGACGATGAATGCCGCGATCACGGCCAGCGCGGGTCCGAGGAGGATGCCGCCGATGACCGAGAGGTTGACGTGGTAGGCGATCGGGACGATCTCCGATGACATGCTGACGATCATCAGCGCGGCGACGACGCCCACGAGCGGTACCTTGCGCCGGGCTTCAGAGCGTGAGGCCGAGCGGCCAGCCAGGGTCACCATCGCCAGTGCGACGATCCATCCTGCTGCCCAGAGCCAGACCGGTAGCACTCCATCGGGGATATGGATATGAGACATGGTGAGCTCAGTCCCTTCTCGTGGGGGTTGTAGAGCTGTGGTCGTCGGATCTCGGCGCGCCCGAGCAGGCCCCGCACAAGCCGTAGAGCGTGATCTCGTGGCCGGTCATCACGAAGCCGTCGGCGCTCGGCTGCGATACGTCGTGGCCGAACGGGCACTCGGCAGCCGCTACCGCACCGCATTGGGTGCAGATCAGATGGTGGTGATGGTGCTCGGCTCGGCAGCGGACGTAGAGCGCGCTGCCGTCGCGAGTGCCGACGCGTTCGAGGGCACCGGCCTCCTCCATCGCCGCCACGGCGCGGTAGATGGTCGCCGTTCCCGTTCCAGGCGCGGTCGAGCGCACCGCCGAGACAAGGTCTTCGACAGTGAACGCGCCGGGGAGGGAGTCGGCGGCACGAGCGATCGCCCGGCGACGGCCGGTGACGCGTGCAGATCCGAAATGAGAATCGTTCTCACGTAGAGTCATGTCCGGATGATACCACCCGGGTAGAGCGCTCAAACGGCTCCCCGTTCGACGCGGGGTTCGGGTAGCATGAGTGAGTGCAGGGTGTTCGCGCGGTACCGACGGGAGGAATGCGGTGAACCTCGCACAACTCAAGGCGTTCGTGATGGTCATCGATCGCGGTTCGTTCTCGGCGGCCGCACGCGAGATGGGTATCTCCCAGCCGGCGGTCACCATGCAGGTCCAGGCGCTCGAGTCCGATCTCGGCGTGACTCTCCTCGATCGCGGTTATCGTAAGATCGAGCCGACCGAGGCGGGCGCCGCGTTGCTGCCCCGCGCTCGCGCCGTACTCGCACAGATCGACGGAGTCCGCAGCGACCTCGCCCTCATGGCCGACCACGTGACCGGTCGTCTCGCCCTGGCGGCGAGCACCACTCCGGGACAGTACGTGCTCCCGCGGCTCCTCGGCGGGTTCCTTCGCGAGAATCCCGAGGTCGGCGTCTCGGTAGCCGTGGCCGACACGTCTCAGGTCGTCGATGCTGTCGCGGCGGGCGAGGCCGACCTCGGCGTGACGGGCGCGATCGTCAAGGGCGCGAAGGCCGACTTCGAGCCGCTGGGCACCGACGACATCGTGATGATCTGTCCTCCGGATCACCGGTTCGCACGCCGGAAGTCCCCGCTACCCATCGCCGACATCGTCGTTGAGCCCTTCATCCTGCGCGAGGAGGGCTCCGGCACGCGTCAGGTCAGCGAAGAGGCGCTTCGCGAGGCAGGCGCCGACCCCGCGGAACTTCACGTCATCACCGAGCTCGGCACCGGCGAGGCTATCGTGAGTGCCATCGAGGGCGGCCTGGGCCTGGGCATGGTGAGTCGCTACGTAGCCGAGAAGGCGCTCGAACTCGGCACGGTCGCGCTCGTCCCCGCCGAGGGGTTCCCGGTCTCCCGGCCGCTCTATGTCGTCCTGCCGCGCACCACGCTCACGCGTGCCGCCGAGGCGTTCCTCGGCCACTTGCGCGGAGGTGCCTAGCACGCGCGAAACCATCTTGCTGTGCACGCCAGGTTGTAGGCGTCCGGCGCATGAGCTATCGTTCTGCATACGCCGCAGGGTGCGGTGACATATCTCCGAGTCCGGATGCCCTAACACCCAGCCGAGCGGGTCATGGGTCCCGGACCGATAGGGTGGGCAGGGAAACCTTCTCGCCTCCCGGTGGAAAGGAGACCCATTTAATGCTCGAGCATCGTACTTCGTCCGCGTTCCAGGCGCGGGTACTCGCACTGCCCCTCTCGGTCGCTGTCGTGTTCACTCTTGCCGCGTGCCGCACCGGGCAGACCGCCGAAAAGGGGCCCGCTCCCGAACCTGTCGAACAGGTCGAGGCCACTGACGTGATCCTTGCCTCGACTACGTCGACCGAGGACTCGGGACTCTTCTCCGAGCTCGTCCCCGCGTTCCAGGACGCCTATCCGCAGTACCGCCTCTCGGTGATCGCGGTTGGGACCGGGCAGGCGCTCGAGATCGGACGCAACAAGGACGCCGATGTCTTGCTCGTACACGCCGAGTCCCAGGAGGAAGCGTTCGTAGCACAAGGCTTCGGGGTAGAGCGGGTCGATGTCATGTACAACGACTTCGTCATCGTCGGTCCAGATGCCGATCCGGCCGCGATCGCAGGCTCCGCAGACGCGGTTGCCGCGCTGACGGCACTCTCTGAAGGCGGCTACACGTTCGTATCCCGGGGCGACGAGTCCGGCACTCACGGCAAGGAACTACAGTTGTGGGAGGCTGCCGGCATCGAGCCCGGCGATGATTGGTACCTGTCGACCGGCCAGGGAATGGGCGGCGCGCTGACCATGGCATCGGAGCTCGAAGCCTACACGCTTGCCGACCGCGGCACCTATCTCGCCATGCGCGATCGGCTCGAACTGGTCGTAGCCGTCGAGGGTGACGAGGCGCTCTTCAACCCCTACGGGGTCATCGTGGTCACCGATTCGAACAACACCCAGGGTGCCCGGGCGTTCGTCGATTGGATCGTCTCACCTGCCGGCCAGGCGATCATCGAGACGTTCGGGGTCGATACGTACGGAGAGCCGCTCTTCGTACCGAACGCGACGGAGTAGGAACGCGCGCCATGCAGATATTCGCCGAAGCGGTCGTGACAGCGATCAGATTGCTCCTCGAGGGCTCGCCCGAGCTCTGGGGGATCATCGCCGTCACGTTCGAAGTGGCGATAGTCTCCACGGCGGCCGGTGTCGTGCTCGGTGCCCCAATGGGCTTCATCATGGGGGCGACCCGGTTCCGTGGGCGCAGGGTTCTCGTTGCGTTGATGAACACTGCGATGGCCGTCCCTCCCGTGGTCATCGGTCTTGTCGTGATGATGGCTCTCTCCCGACAGGGTCCACTCGGCCTTTTCGGGCTGCTCTACACAGTAGAGGCGATGTCGATCGCGCAGACGCTCATCTCCACACCCATCATCGCGGGCCTGACCGCCGCCGCCGTCGCTTCGGTGCCGTACAAGCTGCGGCTGCAGGCGCGCTCGCTCGGCGCCTCAAGGATCCAGGAGGCTGTCCTTGCGCTGAAGGAGGCGCGTCTCGGAGTACTTGCGGCGGTTGCGAGCGGATTCGGTGCGGTCGTGCGCGGCGTGGGTGCGGTCATGATGGTTGGCGGCAATATCGAAGGTCAGACCCGGGTGCTGACCACCGCGATCGTGCAGGAGGCCCGCAGAGGGGACTTCGGCCTCGCGCTGGCGCTCGGACTGATACTCATGACGATCACCTTTGCGATGAACGGGTTCCTCACCTGGTATCAGCACTCCGGCGACCGCTTCGAGAGAGGCTGAGACCGTGGATGCGAACACGCCGATAGGTATGGCGCTACGCGGGATCGGCATCCGCAAGGTCTACGGCAAGCGGACCGTGGTCGATGTCGGTGATGTCCACGTCGCGGCAGGCGAGACTCTGGCCCTGCTCGGTCCGTCGGGAGCGGGCAAGTCGACCTTGCTAGCGATCCTCGGCCTGCTCGACGCGCCCGACAAAGGCACGGTCTACCTCGCCGGCCAGGAGGTCACGCACCGCAACAAGTCCGCGCGGATGCATATGGCCGCGGCATTCCAGAGCCCGTACCTGTTCAGGGGTACGGTCGCCGACAACGTCGCTTACGGCCTGAAACTGCGCCGCATGCTCACGCGCGATCGCAGGAGTGCGGTCGCCGAGGCCCTTGAGCGGGTCGGTCTCGGCGGGTGGGAGGATCGCTCGGCTCTCACACTCTCCGGCGGTGAAGCACAGCGTGTGGCGCTTGCTCGCGCGCTGGTGCTGCGCCCGCGTGTACTCTTTCTCGACGAGCCGCTCTCCTCGCTCGACCCGCTCATCAAGGGTCAGCTCGCCCAGGATTTCGCACGGATCATCCGCGAGGAGGCGATCACCACGGTATATGTCACCCACGATCAGAACGAAGCGATGGCGATCGCTGACACGATGATGATCATGCGTGACGGAGTTGCCGTGGCATCGGGCACCGTTGACGACATCACCGGGTTGCCGCCCGATGGCTGGACCGCAACGTTTTTGGGTGCCGAATCACCCGGGGAGGGCGTCGTCGTATCTTCCGGGGAGGGTCTCATCGGGATCGATCTCGGGGGTGTGGTCGTGTATGCGCCGGGTGCCGAGAAGCCGGGCTCGCGCATGCTCGTCGGGGTACGCCCGGAAGACGTACTCCTCTTCGACGGTAGTGCACAGATCCCCCAGTCGACCGCCCGCAACCGGTTCATGGGGACGGTGGTCGACGTGCAGCTTTGGGGCGTGATGTACCACATGGTGATCGATGTCGCGGGCAGCCGCTTCGCCTCGAGAGTGTCGCGTGCTTCGGTGCGCGAGATGGGCCTGGAGACGGGTTCGGCGGTCCAGGTGGTCTTCAAGGCCTCGGCCGTTCGGGTGAGGCCTTTGCAACACGAGAAGCTGCCGGTGGCACCATGTATGTAACCGTTTCAATGTAGGATCGCGACCATCGTGGTCGTCGAGGAAAGCGCAGGAAGCCAACGTGACTGACCAGAAGATCCCGTGTACCGCAGCGGTGCTCGCCGGCGGTCGTTCGATGCGCATGGGTGTCGACAAGACGCTCCTGTCCGTCGACGGTGAGGCGCTGATCGCACGGGTCGTCGCGACCGTCGGTGAGGTCTGCGCGCACACGATTGTCGTTACGAACCGGCCGGAGGCCCTGGCCGAAGCCGGTCTTCCCGCCGATGTCCCGATCGCCTGCGACGAGGTACCCTACCAGGGTCCCCTCGGCGGCCTTGTGACCGCGCTCGCCGGGGCGCCCGACGAGTGGGTTCTGGCTGTCGCGGCGGACATGCCGCATCTGTCGGCCGAGGTCGTCCGTGCGCTGTGGGATGCGCGCGGCGGGGCCGATGCGGTCGTCCCCATGACCGACAAGGGCCCCGAGCCGCTGCTGGCGCTCTACTCGCGCGCCTGCCTCCCGGCCGCTCGTAAGGTGCTGGCGAGCGGGCGTCGCAGACTAGTGGCCCTCTTCCGCGAGGTGAAGGTCGTCGAGATCCCCATCGATTCGTTGCGTGGAGTCGACCCGGACCTCAAGAGTTTCGTGAACGTCAACACGCCGGAAGAACTTGCCGAAGCACGCGACGAGGTCACTGCGAGCGGTACAGCCCGTCAACGTGAGCGCGTGAGTGTCTCGGTCATCGAAGTCGGCACCCGTCGTCCGCGGGGAATGCCTTCCGAGCATCCGATCACGGTGCATATGAACGACGTCGAGGTCGCGACGATTCAGGCGACCCCTGACGACCTCGAGGAGATGGCCGCCGGGTTCCTCGTCGCCGAGGGGCTCATGTCCGACCGCGACACCCTCTCCTCGATCGATGTCGACCACAAACGTGGCATGGTCTACGTGAGCACCGCCGAAGCCGTCCCCGACGACATGGTGCACAAGACCCGCTACGTCACGAGCGGGTGCGGCAAGGGGATCACGTTCTCCTCGGTGGGGCACGCCCGCGGTCTTGCCCACGTCGGGAGTGATCTGAGGGTCGACAGCCAGGACCTCTACGACCTGATGGGCCAGATGGCCCGCGCGGCGACCGCCTACCGCGACACCGGCGGCATGCACGCGTGCGGACTTGCGCGCGACGGAGAGATGCTGTTCGTGCGCGAGGACGTCGGTCGGCACAACGCTCTCGACAAACTCCTCGGCAGGGCGTGGCTCGATCGCGTGCCTACGCGCGACGCGGTACTGCTCTCGACGGGGCGCATCTCCTACGAGATGGCCGTCAAGGCGGCCAAGGCCGGAGTGCCGGTCGTGGTCTCGCGCACGGCAGTGACCGATCTTGCTGCCGAGATCGCCGCGGAACTCGGCATCACGCTTGCGGGATACGCCCGCGGCGGCAAGATCACCATCTACACGCACCCGGAGCGGATCGTCACCGACGGCCCGAGTGAGGAGGACGCGAGATGACGATGTCCGTGGAGCAGGCTCGTGAGCTGGTGCTTTCGCGCTGTCGCGTGCTCGAGACGGAGAGCGTGCCGATCCTCGAGGCTCTCGGCAGGGTCCTTGCCGTCGACGTCCGATCCGACATAGACATCGCTCCGTTCGATAACTCCGCGATGGACGGCTATGCGGTGCGCGCTGCCGATCTTGAGAGCGCGACCGAGGCATCCCCCGTCACCCTCGCGGTCATCTCGCATATCGCTGCGGGTGACTACTCCGAACTCGAGGTCGGTCCGGGTCAGGCCGCCCGCATCATGACCGGCGCGCCCGTGCCGCCGGGCGCGGACGCTGTGGTGATGGTCGAGTACACGGTGTCCGGCGAGGCCGAGGGCTCCACCGGCGGGACCGTCCACGTGAGCAGACCAGTCGCTCGCGGCGAGAACATCCGACTTCGCGGTGAGGAGGTCTCGGCCGGTGACGCGGTGCTCATGGCTGGTGAGGTGATCGGTCCGGCCGCAGTCGGACTCGCGGCCTCCGCGGGTCACGCGACCGTGGAGGCCTATCGCCGCCCGCGTGTAGCGGTGATCTCGACCGGTGACGAACTCGTCGAGGTCGCCGAGATGCCCGGACCGGGCAAGATCCGCAACTCGAACTCCTACTCGATCACCGCGCAGGTCATCGCCGCGGGTGGGGTCCCGCTCCGCTTTCCGATCGTGCCCGATGACCTCGACGCGACGCGCGAGGCGTTCACCCGGGCTGCGGCGGAGACGGACTTCATCGTCACGAGCGGCGGCGTGAGCGTGGGAGATTTCGACTTCGTGAAGCCCGTGCTCGAAGAGCTCGGCGAGATGGAGTTCTGCAAGGTGGCGATGCGCCCGGGCAATCCTCAGACACTCGGGTCGATCGCAGGGGTTCCGTTCTTCGGCCTGCCGGGCAACCCGACGTCGACATATGTCGGGTTTGAGATCTTCGTCCGACCGGCGATCCGCTTTATGCAAGGGCGCTCCGCGCTTGATCGACCTCGCTCCACCGCCACCCTCGCGCACGACGTCAAGAAGAAGCAGGACCGCCGCTACTACCTGCGTGCGCGGCTCGAGCGCGCGGGGGACGGCTCGCTTTCCGTCTCGCTTTCCGGCAGCCAGTCCTCGGCGCTGCTCACTGCGGCGCACAAAGGCAACTGCCTGCTCGTACTCCCCGAAGGTGAGGGATTCTTCGCGGCCGGTACCTCGGCCGAGGTCATCCGACTCGATATGGAGGAGGGATCGCTATGAGCGGTTCACGCAAGGAGACAGATCCGAAGTGGGCGGCGCAGGTCACGCCCGAACTGACCGCGGCCGTCGAAGCCAAGGCGGCGGATGGCAAGATCACCTGCCCGGTGCTTCGCAAGCTCGCCGAGGACTCGGGCTTACCCTACAAGGTCGCCGGTGCGGCAGCCGATTCGATCGGTATCAAGGTGCACAACTGCGACCTCGGCTGCTTCTAGCCATGAGCGACCTGAGGCTCGCGGTCGTCTCCGTCGTCGGCAAGGGCGGCTCGGGCCGTACCACGCTTCTCGAGGGGGTCATCACGGCGCTCTCGGACCGTGGCTGGCGCGTCGCGACCGCGAAGCATCATGCGCACGATACCGACATCGACGTGCCCGGCAAGGACACCTGGCGCCACGAGCGTGCCGGAGCGGTCGTGACGATGGTGAGCGCCCCGAACCGCCTCGGCGTGATACGGCGGGTCGACCGCGAGCGAACGCTCGGCGAGCTCGCGGACATCGCGCATGGCCAGGGCGTCGACATCGTGCTGACCGAGGGGTTCCGGCGCACGTCGCCGGTGCTCGTCGAGGTCGTCCGCGCGGCCCGTTCCACCGAGCCGATCTGCTCTGCCGAGGAGCTGTTCGCACTCGTGACAGACGTCCCGGAGCTCGCCGAGTGGCCGGTCCCGGTCTTCGGGCTCCACGATGCGGCATCACTCGCCGACCTGATCGAGGAGCGGTTCCTCGGCGGACCTGCCGCGCGAGCGGCGTCGCAGGGAGGTGGGCGGTAGTGGCTCAGGACTCCTTCGGCCGGCGGATCGACTACCTGCGGATCTCGCTCACCGACCGGTGCAACCTGCGGTGCGTCTACTGCATGCCGCCGGAGGGTGTTGCCTGGAAGGCGCACGACGAGATCCTCACGCTCGAGGAGATCGAGCGGTTCGCGGCCGTCGCCGTGGAGGAGGGCATCTCGAAGATCCGGCTCACGGGCGGCGAGCCCCTCGTGCGCAAGGGCGTCGTCGGTCACGTGCGAAGGCTCAGGTCGCTCACCGGACTCGAGGCGATCGCGCTCACAACGAACAGCACGCTGCTCGCGCGCTACGCCGAGCCGCTCGTGGAGGCGGGGCTCACACGCGTCAACATCTCGCTCGACTCGCTCGATCCGGGGATCTTCGAGCGCGTGACGCGTGGCGGGAAGCTTGCCGATGCGCTCGCCGGTCTCGACGCGGCGTTCGCCGCCGGGATGGGGCCCGTCAAGGTGAACGCGGTCGTCGTCCGCAGTCTCGAGCAGGACCTGCTCGGCTTCGCCCGCCTCACGCTCGACCGCCCGGTGCATGTACGCTTCATCGAATACATGCCCGTCGGCGGCGCGTCCGAGGGCGGGGGGTGCGATCCTGTCAGCGAGGGGTGGACGAGGGCGGACCACGTCCCTGCCGATGAGATCCTCGACCGCCTGAAGGCCGAAGGGGTCGCGGCCGGCTTCGGCGAGCTTGAGGGGGTGCTTCGCGACGACGCGCCGGGCGG
Organism: uncultured Coriobacteriaceae bacterium; assembly: GCA_964349355.1. Lineage (GTDB taxonomy): Bacteria > Actinomycetota > Coriobacteriia > Anaerosomatales > SLCP01 > JAUVXE01. The sequence goes on from CAYGFZ010000032.1 coordinate 11,230, forward strand.
CTGGGGCCCCGCGCGCTACTACCGCTATCCCGGCGCCGCGGGCACGGTGGGGGTCATCACCCCGCTCTCGCACCACTTCTGCGGCGAGTGCAACCGTCTGCGCCTGACAGCGGACGGACGCTTGCGTGCCTGCCTCTTCTCCGACCAGGAGATCGATGTGCGCACCGTGCTGCGCGGCGGCGCCGACGACGACGTGCGCGACCTCATTCGCGCCGCGCTCGCTACGAAACCTGAAAGCCACAGTTCGCGCATCGGCACCGCGCGCGGCATGTCCCAGATCGGAGGATGATCGCCCGATGAGCGAGACGTCCGGGCGCCACGAACATCTCACGCATCTCGACGAACGCGGTGAGGCCCGTATGGTGGACGTCGGCACCAAGCCCGACACGCGCCGGCGGGCCGTCGCCTCGGCGCGGATCACGATGCGTCCCCAGACGCTCGCGATAATCGTCGAGGGCCGCGCGCCTAAGGGCGACGTCTTCGCGACCGCGCGTATCGCGGGCATCATGGCAGCGAAGCGTACCGCCGACCTAGTGCCGATGTGCCACCCTATCGCGCTGACCCACGCGTCGGTGGAGCTCGAGCCGCAGGAGGCGCCAGTGACGGACGCTGGCGCGCAAGCCTCCGTACGCATCACGGCTGTCTGCGAGACGACCGGCCCGACCGGCGTGGAGATGGAGGCGCTTACGGCGGCAACGGTCGCCGGGCTCACGCTCTACGACATGTGTAAGGCCGTCGACCGGGGCATGGTCCTCGGCGAGGTCATGCTGATCGAGAAGGATGGCGGCGCTTCGGGTCGCTGGACACGCGAGGAGGCACGATGAACGACGGAACATCCACGCAGACCGGGATGCCGGGTCCCGGTCGAGTCGTATCGGTCAATCTCTCCGAGAAGAAGACCGTTCGCAAGACCCGGGGAGACTTCGGCACGCTCCTGTTCGACCGCGGGTTCGACGGAGACGCTCACGCCGGCGACTGGCACCGTCAGGTGAGCTTGCTTGCGCAGGAGTCGATCGACACGATGGTCGCCAAGGGCCTCGATGTCGCGGCGGGCGACTTCGCCGAGAACGTCACCACCGAGGGGATCGATCTGCTCGCGATGCCCATCGGAACGACGTTTCGGATCGGCGATACTGCGCTGCTCGAAGTAAGCCAGATCGGCAAGGTCTGCCATACTAAGTGCGCCATCTACTACCAGGCGGGCGACTGCGTCATGCCGAGGGAGGGCATCTTCGCCGTCGTGAGAGAGCCCGGCGAGGTCCGCTCCGGAGACGCGATCACGGTGGTCGCCCCCGGTGACGGGACGTGCGATCGGAAGGGGTGACGTGGGCAAAGACCTTCGCATCGGCATCTTGACGTGCTCCGACACGCGTGCTGTTGGCGACGGCGAGGACACCGCGGGCAAGGCCCTCATCGACCTCGTCGAGGACCGCGGTTGGCTGGTAATCGCCTACCATGTATGCCCCGATGAGGAAGAGTGCATCGCCAGCTCACTCATCGAGATGGCGGACTTGGACGAGGCCGACATCATCCTTACCTGTGGCGGTACCGGCTTCGGGCCACGTGACGTGACGCCGGAAACGACCGAGCGCGTTGCCGACCGCCGTGCGCCCGGTGTGGCCGAACATATCCGGGCCGAGAGCCTCAAGATCACGCCGCGCGCCATGCTCTCGCGCGGGACCGCAGCCGTGCGGGGAACGTCGCTCATCGTCAATCTGCCCGGCAGTGAGAAGGCAGCGCGCGAGTCCTTCGGTTTCATCGCCGACCAGCTCGAGCACGCGGCGGAGATGATGGCCGGAGGAGGCCACTAACCATGCCACCGGCCGAGGAGAACCCCCTTCCCGCCGCCTACTTCGACCACGGTGCGACTTCGTGGCCCAAGCCGCAGCCGGTCGTCGATGCGGTCGCTCACGCGCTCATGCACCTCGGCGGGAATCCAGGTCGCGGGGCCTACGCGATGGCCCTTGCCGCGTCCCGGGAGATTCTGGGCGCGCGACGTGCGTGCGCTTCCCTGCTCGGCATCGCCGACCAGCGTGACCTGCTCTTTCAGTCGAGCTGCACGGCGGCGTGCAACCTTATGCTCAAGGGGAGCCTTACGGTTGGAGACCGTATCGTGGTCGGCTCGATGGAGCACAACGCGGTGGTCCGTCCGCTCGCCCATCTCGCCCGCCTCGGGGTCGAGGTCGTCGTCGTCTCAGCGGATCCCACCGGGTTCGTCGACCCGACCGACGTCGAGCGTGAGGTACGTGCGGCTCCGACGCGGGCGGTCGTCTGCCAGCACGCCTCGAACCTGACCGGGACTATCCAGCCCGTCGGGGACCTGGCGGACATCGCCCACGAGTCCGGTGCGTGGATGTTCGTCGACGGCGCCCAAGGCGCGGGTCATCTCGCGGTGGACATCAGCACCCTTGGCCCCGACGCGTACGCCGTTTCGGGACACAAGGGGATGCTCGGGCCGCAGGGCATCGGGTTGCTCTACCTCGCGCCCGGACTCGAGCTCGACCCGCAGATCGAGGGCGGGACCGGCGGCGCCTCTGGCACGGAGCCAGAGATGCCCCACGAACGGCCCGATCGGTACGAGGCGGGTACCGCGAACACGCCCGGTATCGCCGGTCTTGGAGCGGCCGCACGCTTTCTGGCCGAGGAGGGCGATCGGCAGCGGGCGGCCGAGGCGGAGATGGTCCGGCAGGTGATAGAAGGTGTGAGCGCGCTCCCGGGCTTCCGTGTCCTCGGACCTCCGCCCGGAGTGTCTCGCGTGCCGATCGTCAGCGTGGTACACGACAGCATCGCCTCCGATCGCATCGCGTACGAGCTCGACCGAACCTACGGGATCGCCGCGCGAGCGGGCTTGCACTGCGCACCCTGGGCGCATGAGACCGTCGGAACGCTTTCCCGCGGCGCTGTGCGCTTCGGTATCGGGTGGGGCAATACCACCGACGGGGTCGATTCGCTGCTCGCCGCTCTGAAGGCGATCATCTTGTGACTGCCCGTGAGCCCCGGCCATACTCGGTCCTCGGCTTCGGCACGACCCACGATGCTCTCTCGGCCGAGCAGCTTCTCAAAGACCTTGGAGTCGACGTCGTGCCGATCCCCGCGCCCCGCTCGCTCTCCCGCTCGCTTCGCGGGATCGCTCTCAGGTTCACGCCCCGCGGCCTCGCTCGCGCGCAGGAGTTGCTCGAGCGGGCTGGAATCAAGCCGGTAGCAGCTGGAGAGATAGAGGACGTCTGACGGCCGCGGGATAGGGCACTCATCGAGGGGCGATGCGCGCTTCGGGAGTGTGGAGCGTCGCCTTCGTCACTTGCCTCGGCGGGTGCGCTATGTTGAAATGTAACCGTTGTTACGAACCTCACCTGCGACCGCTCGCGTCCGGCACTGCGCGGCGGTCCCTCCGTCGCGGACGAGCGAACTGTTGAGGAGGGGTTCTATCGAGATCGCGAGTCCGCGACACGCGGTGTCGCGATACGGGAGTAGGGGGTGCAGGAGATTAGTCTGGTCGAGTTGAACATCTGGCTTGATGTGGCGTTCACGAGCCTTTATGTGCTCGTGGTCTTCGGCCTTTCCGGTCACTTCGTGGGCAACATTCTCACCGGCCGCGTGAAGAAGCGCTTCTTCGGCAAGGAGTGGCCACATCACGAAGGCCCACCGGTTCCCTTTCTCCCAAAGTTCCTGCACTTCCAGCATGTGTTCGGCATGTTCGCGCTCGGCATCTCCGGGATGTACATCCGCTTCCCGTTTTTCGACGGGGGCCGCACCGCGATGCGCTGGGTCCACTACGTCTTCATGATCACCGTGACCATCAACGTGCTCTGGCGCCTGTGGTACGCGTTCTTCGCCCGCCAGCGTGACTACAAGGAGTTCGCGCTCACGAGAGAGGACATCGTGACCGCGCCCAAGGTCATCCTCTACTACATTTTCGTTAAGTCCTCCAAGCCGCACCTCGGCAAGTACAACGTCATGCAGAAGGGCACGTACGTGCTCTTTGTCCCGCTGATGTTGCTGCAGGCATACACGGGCTTCGCGCTCGTTACTGCGCCGATCCTCTTCGGCTACAGTCCTCGCGAGATACTGACCGGTTGGTGGCTCGGCGCGATGCTGGGCTCGGCCGACCTCGCCGGCTGGTACGCTCGCACGGCGCACTACGTCATGAACTGGCTCTTCATCATCTTGACGACGGTTCATGCCTACCTCTCGATGACCGAGGACTTCCCGGCGTTCAAGAACTTCTTCGGGCTCGGAGGGGCGCACCACGACGACCATGGAGCACACGACGCCCACGACAGCCGCGGGGCGCCCGTCCTGCAGGCAACGGCGGGTGAGCCGGAATGAGGTCTCCACGACGACTGACACCCGTAGTCGCCGTTGTCGCGGCCGCACTGCTCGTGATGCCGGGGATGGCGTTGGCCCAGGAGAGCACAGTCGGTACGCACACGGTCGAGATCAACGGTTACGATGTCGACTTCACGCTGCCGACTGCGGCGAAAGCCGGATGCCTTGTCTGTCATGGCGACGAGAATCTCATCCGCCTGCGCGAGGACCGGCTGGTCAGCTACTACGTCGACGCCGGCGACCTCGAAGATGGACCGCATGCGGCCGTCCAGTGCGCGGGCTGTCACATCGACTTCGCGTTTACCGCACCGCACACGGACCACACCGAAGACTGGCGCCGTGTTGCCGGGTCGGCGTGCAAGAACTGCCACCAGGAGCAGAACTTCGAGTTCGGTCAGGGAGTCCACCGCGTAGAGGTGGTCAACGGCAACGGTCAGCAGCTGAACGGTGACGCCGAGGAGAAGCCTGTCTGTGGCACCTGCCACGGGGCACACGGCATCCAGTCGCTCGAAGAGGGCTCCGAGGGAGCCAAAGCGATACACCTGAACGGCTATGAGGTGTGTGGCACCTGCCATGAGGACTACTGGGAGAGCTACAACGACTACTACCACGGTCGTGCGTACCGGCGCGGCGCCCTCGACGCTCCGGCGTGTTGGGACTGCCACGGATGGCATGACATTCTTCCCTCGTCCGACCGGGCCTCCCGGGTGCACGAAAGCCGTCTCGCGGAGACGTGCGGTGCATGCCACCCGGATGTCAACGAGGGCTACATTGCTTATGCCAAGCTCATTCACGGTCAGCGCGAGGAGCTTGAGAAAAACCCTCTATTCGCCCTGATTCAGCGCGTTCGTTCGGCGATCGCAGGTGTGTTCAACAGGTAGTCATGGGCGCGCCATCGGGGGGCGCCTGCAAGGCAGGATGAAGGGTTGGGACGATGAGCCAGGGAATCGGGGTGCGGATGCCGGTCCTCGTCTCGGCGGTCGTAGGAGCGTCGGCGCTTGCGTGTGTCATCGCGCTCGCTTTCGTTGCTCCTGCGTACGCCCAGGAGGAGACTGTTGAGATCGATCTTGGCGCGCCCGTCTATGCGAGCACCTGCCGGGCCTGTCACGGGGAGATAGCCGAGGGCAAGAACCCGCAGGTCAAGTTTAGCCATGCCGCACATATGCTCTACGCCTGCAGTAGTTGCCATACCGTGTTCCCACACAGCCCGACCGGGACGCTGAGTCCCACGATGAAGGACTGTTGGAACTGCCACGGTCTGCGACACGGGCCGATGGGCCTGATTGCGGCCGACGAGTGCGTGAAGTGTCACATGGAGTACACCGACAGGATGCGACCGGCCTCGCATGTTCCGGACTGGGCTGCCGAGCCGCACGTCGCCCCCTCGCTTGAGAACCTCCGCACCGAGTGCATGATGTGTCACACGCGTACAGACTGCGACGAGTGCCACCGCGCCGAGGGTGTCGTTTGGCGGACCTCCGAGGAGTTCAGCTACAACGTCGAGAACGGGTGCCTCGCATGCCACGGTGACCCGACGCTCGACAAGTCGGTCGCCGACGGAGTCCGCTCGCTGTATGTGAGCGGACTTGAGGACACGGCCCACAGGGACAACACGTGTGTCGATTGCCACGTGGACTTCGTCTTCGACGATCGTCCCGCCGAGACGCCGCTATGGCAGGTGAACGCCGGACTGGCCTGTGGCGGCTGCCACGAGCATAGCGATATCGCCGAAGTCTACGAAGGGTCGCTTCACGGTCAACTCGTGGCCCAGGGCGAATACTCGTCTCCCACCTGTGGCTCGTGCCACGGCGGGCACTCGATCGCGCGGCTCGATACCGCGGCGGCCCAGCGTCAACTGTTCTTCGCCGGCGAACAGATGTGTGGTGTCTGCCATCCGGCTGAGTGGGAGAACTACGATGACTACTATCACGGCCGTCCGTACAAGAACCTAGCTTCGGATGCGCCGGCTTGCTGGGGCTGCCACGGGTCGCACGAGGTCAAAGCCATGACCGATCCCGAGGCCATGATGTACCCGGTCAACGCGGTCGATGTCTGCGGTGAGTGCCACCCCGGCTCCTCTGAAGCATTTATCGAGAACTCCGCCTCTCTCATCCACGGTCGCTACGACGCTGTCGAGGCCAACCCCGTCATTCGCTGGTGGCGGTCGGTGAGAGGTCGGGGGTAGACCGCATATATGCAGAAGACCCGCAAAGGACTCATAGCAGGCGTGGCGGTCGCGTTCCTCGCGACCGCCTTCGCC
>CAYGFZ010000032.1:17915-24250 GCA_964349355.1 uncultured Coriobacteriaceae bacterium
CCGCAAAGGACTCATAGCAGGCGTGGCGGTCGCGTTCCTCGCGACCGCCTTCGCCTTTGCGGGCCCGCTCCGCGGTGCCGGCGATGAGATGGTGGGGGGCATCAACCTCACCGGGTCGGCGTGTGTCTCGGTCTGCACCTCGTGTCATGACCGAATCGCCGAGGGCAGCTCGCCGGGACTGATCTTCGACCACGGTGTCCATCCGGGCATCCAGTGTTACGAGTGTCACGTCCGGCCAGCGCACGAGGCCGGCAAGATCTATCGTCCGCCGATGGAGACCTGCTTCGCGTGTCACGGGCTCGTCCACGGACCCGCTGGCCTCGTCGCCGGCTCCGCGTGCGAGGACTGTCATACGCCGGTGTTCGTGCTTCGGCCCTCCTGGCACATCGCCGACTGGGAGCTCGAGCCGCACGCTTTGGCGGTCGGTCGGGGAGGCTCTAACAGATGCATCCTCTGCCACGATGCACCGGCCGACTGCGATAGCTGCCATCTGGAGCGTAGCATCGATACGTCCCCGGTACCTCCGATCTACCTCAGGACGGTTCCGCTGCCCCCCGACCTCCCGGAGATCACGGTCGATGTCTACGGGGCTGCAACCATGGGCCAGTGTGTCTTTTGCCATCCGAACATCGACGACGGAGAGTGGCCGGACCTGATCTTCACCCACGACGTGCACATCGCGCGGGACTACCGGTGCAGTGCATGCCATGAGTCGTTCCCGCATAGTCCCGGGGGCACGGACGTACCCGATATGCTCTCGTGTTACCGCTGCCACAGCCTGCAGCACGCCGCCCGGGGAGAGGTCGCCACCGAGGACTGCTACGCCTGTCATCCACAGCAGTTCGAACTCGTGCCGCCGGACCACACCCCCGCGTTCATCGCCAGGGAGCATAGCGACCCTGCCGGCGAGAGGATTTCCGAGTGTGTGATGTGCCATACGTCGGCGTTCTGCGCAGAGTGCCATCGCGGTGAGAAGGTACTGCCGGACGGCGCCATGAGCGCACAGATCATCCCTGCCGATCACAAGACCGCCGAGTGGATGCCGGAGCACGGCGGCCAGTTCCTCGGCGGACAGGGCGCGTGTTCGATCTGTCACACCGGCGAATCATGTGCGCGGTGCCACCAGACGGCGATGCCGCATCCCACGTACTGGCTGGCTCGCCACACTGCGAACGGCTACCCGAGTGACGACTGCAAGGTGTGTCATACCGAGCGGGCGTCTTGCCAGGAGTGTCACCACCAGGGTCTCAGGAGCACCGAGCTCGTCCGCGAGAATTGCGTGGACTGTCATGAGGAAATGGCGACGATCCCGGCAACCGACATCCAGGACATGCGGCTCGTGGAGCACGCCGTCCACTTCGAGGTCGAAGAGCGTGTTGGCCGGCCGTACATCTGTGATGATTGCCATGTAGGCTTCACCATCGCTCGCGTCCGGGACTACGGGATCCACACGTTCGAGACCCAGGCACACGATTTGCGTCTGTGTTACGACTGTCACGGTAACGTCGACCTGCGCAACATCGAGATCGCGCCGTGGCCGGGCTCGCAGCTCTGCCGCCGGTGCCATACGGACATGAGGCTCTGACCCTCGCCATGACAGGCGTCAACCCCCGCCAGAAGTGAGGCATGCGTGAGATTTGGATCGGACATTCGCTGGCTCGACGCGACAATCAAGGCCGTCGTCGTCCTGTTGATCGCGTCCCTCGGCTATCTGGCGTACGCCATCACCGCATTTCAGATTCAGGAGCGCAGGGGCCAACCGGTCTCCCGGGCGATCGAGAACCTGGTCGCAGCCGTAAGCGAGAACCCTGACGACCTGAGCCTCCGCCTGCTGCTCGCAGACGCCTTCGCTGCCGCCGGCCGGCTCCGAGACGCAGTCGAGCAGTACAACGCCGCGCTCGAGATCTCGCCCGACAACCCGACCGCCCTCACAGGCCTCGCACTCGTTTCCATGTACCAGCAGGAGTGGGAGACCGCCGAGGAGTACTGGCTTGCGGTCATCGACGGGCTCGCGGGCGACGATTACTCGCTGCTCGACCAGCGCCTCGAGGTGGCCTACTATCAGCTCGGCGTGACCTATATCGAGATGACCCGCTACGAGGACGCGATCGCGCACCTTCGCGAGGCTCTGCGTATCAAGCGGAGCGCCGCCGACACGCACTACGCACTCTCGGTCGCCTACGGGCGCCTCGATTCCGAGTCGAATCAGCGCGGCTATCTCGAGAATGCGCTCATGTTCGACCCGCGCATGCCCGAGGCGAACTACGACCTCGGTCTGCTCCTGCTGGCCGAAGGGGATATCGCTGCAGCCGCCGAGCACTTCCGGGCGTCTGCGGACAACGCGCCCGAGAGTCGGCGTGAGCCACGCACCGAACTCGATCGCATCGAGCGCGAGGGCAGCGCCGAGGTGCGGCTCGAGCGAGCTCGCGAGCTGCAGGACTCGGACGCCGCGAGCGCGCTCAGCGAGGCGAGGATCGCCTTTGCGCTCGATCCGTCCCTCTCGGACGCGTCCCGTCTTGCCGCGCGCCTGTGGGAGGAGACCGGAGACGAAGAGCAGGCGCTCGATATGTGGCGCAAGGTGCTCGAGGCCGACCCGAACGATGGCGACGCGGCTGCCGCCATCGACAGACTCACGGAGTAGCGAGGACCCCAGATGGAACACCAGACTCCTATCGGACAGCCGCCCCACTACGAGACAACTGCCTTTGGCCGCGCCGACACCGGGCGTGCCGCATGGCGCAAGTGGGTTGCGCTTGCGCTGCTCCTTGCACTCCTCGCGTTTGCGCTCTATTCGATCTACTACTTCACGGTCAACCGCACGCTGCCCATTCCCGGGCTCGGCCGGCCCGCTACCGAAGAGGTCCTCGCTCCACGCTACCTCTACTCGATCTCCGGGCCAGAGGGGGCGAACGCGCTCACCTCGCCACTCGGCGTCGAGGTCAGCCGGGACGACCGCGTCTACGTCACGGACTCTGAGGCACGTGTGGTGCGCGTCTACACCGTGGAGGGCAACTACCTCTTCTCATTCAACGAGATCGCCGACGGCGAGAAAGCGACACTCGGAGTCCCCGTTTCCCTTGCGATCAACAGCAAGAACGAACTGTTCGTTAGCGACCGGCGTCACCGTTCGGTGTATGTGTTCACGCTGGACGGGGAGTACCTGCGCAAGGTCGCGCCGGCAGATCCCGTGGAGGCTCAGATCTGGGGCCCGCTCGGCCTCGGGTTCGACGAGGAGGACAACCTCTACGTCACCGATGTCGGTCGCGTCGAGCTGCATCAGGTCATCGTGTTTGATGAGGACGGCCGCGAGCAGCTGCGTTTTGGTCGCTTCGCCCAGGCCGAGGAGATATCCCAGGTTCCCGGTCTCTTCTACTTCCCGAACGACGTAGTGGTTATCGGCGGCGACATCTATGTCTCCGACAGCAACAACCGCCGGATTCAGGTGTTTGACGGGTCGGGCAGGTTCGAGCGGATCATCCGCACCTCCGGTATCCCTCGAGGCATGGATGTCGACGAGGAGGACCGGATCTACATCGCCGACGCACTCGCTCATCAGGTCGACGTCTACGCGTCGGCCGGAGAGCGCATCACCGGCTTCGGCGAGAGCGGCATCGGCCCCGGTCAGTTCCGCTACACCAACGACCTTGCGCTCGATGGCCGTACCCGAATCTATGTGACCGACCGCCTGAACCACCAGGTCCAGGTGTGGGGCTGGCCCGAGCCGGTCCCGTTCATCCCGGACCTGCCCGAGGAGCCGACCGAATGGTGGCCTTGTCTTCTGTCGCTGCTCCTCCTGCCGTTCCTGCTTCTGCTGCGGCGCCGTCGCTTCGCGGTCACCGAGGAATTCCTGGTCCGGATGGCCGAGACCGGGCGGCTGCGTGAGATGGCGGACCAGCGCCGCTGGATCTGGCACGCGCCGCAGGAGCATCGCTCTTTGTACGCCGGCCGTGAACTGGGCGGCGTGAAGCTCGATAGCTTCCTGAAGCTCGTCAAGCACTCCGAGTCTGACGTGAACGATCTCATGCGCCGGATCGGCGTGGAGCGCGATCCCGCGCTCATGCTAGTCGTGGCCAAGACGACCAGGCGTCTGTGTACCGAGGATCCCGCACTGGCGGTGGCAGCGCGTGCCCTCGGAGTCGACGCATACGATGCACGGCTGTTCACGGAGCACTTCCTGAGCGACCAGGGCGTTGACGCCGAGGAGTAGTGGGCTTAATCTGGTATTCAGGTAATGCAACAAGTGTTACAGCCTCACCGGATCGACCGGCAGCGACCGGTGGGTATATGAAAACAGAACATCGTCTCCGAGCCCCGATCGCCTACCACCTTCATGGTCATGGCGCCGAGGCCGACAGGGTGTCTGGGGAAACCCCGGCGCCTCCCGTCCTTTTGGACATTGGAAAGGGGACTGATGAATGTGGCGGACCTTCCGGCAAATGGGTTCGTCTCATCGGTACACGGGGTAAGGAGGCGAGACAGGTGAAGACCAGTCGCTTTCAGGACATCGCTGTCCTGTCGTGCGCTGGTCTTTTCGTTCTTTCGCCCCCTGTGGGTGCACGGGAGAGGAGGGTCGCTCACACTCGTGCGATGTGATCCGAACGGGTCACACACCGTATTCGCGAGGTCTCGAATGAGTTGAGGTCCGCGGAAACCACAGAGAGGGAAGAGGCATGGGTAAACTTGACAAGGATCAGGATGGAGGTAAGGGTCTGCAGCTGACACGTCGTCAGTTCTTGAAGGCAGGCGCGGCAACCGCTGCGGTTGGGGCAGCAGGGTTCGAGTTCGCCGCCGCGCCTTCAAGTGCTAACGCTGCGGAAGTGAGCAGGATTTACCACACCACCTGTCCGTACTGTTCGGCGAGCTGTGGCCAGCTCGTTGCCGTCGACGCGAATGAGAACATTCTCGACGTCTACGGTGACCACGAGTCTCCCTGGAACGCAGGCGGTCTCTGCGCCAAGGGTGCCGGCACCTATCAGCTCGTAGCCAACCCGAGGCGTCTTGGCTACGGGAACCAGAACCCGAACCCGACGTTCAACTACGATCCAGCATTTGACGCGTCCGCTGTAGCGTACAAGCGCATCGGCAACGCGGCGTGGACCAAGATGCCGCTCCAGAACGCGATGGATGAGGCCGCAGTGGCCTTGACCACGGCGCGTGCACACGATGCGGCTGGCTGGAGCACCAACCAGAACTCCAAGTCGGTGGCGTTCTTCGGGTCGTCGCATATGAACAACGACCAGAACTACCTCTACCGCAAGCTCATCGCCAACTTCGGTACCAGCAACATCGAGCATCAGGCTCGTATATGACACTCGTCCACGGTGGCCGGTCTGGCCGCCGCATTCGGACGGGGCGCCATGACGAACAATTGGGCCGACATGGCGAACTCGACGCTCTTTGTGGTCATGGGTGGCAACCCCGTCGAGAACCATCCCGCAAGCGTGGCGCACATCATGCGAGCCTTCGACAGGCGTCCCGATGTCTGCCAGATGATCGTCATCGACCCGCGTAAGACCCGCACCGCGGTTCTCGCCGAGTCGCACGGCGGTCGCTATATCAGGTTCCGTCCTGGCACCGATATCGCCTTCAACATGGCCGTCACCAGGGAGGTCATCCGGATCTTCGAGGAGGCCGACGGAATCGACACGCAGGTCCGTGAACTCTGGTTCGACTACCTGGACACGCCACAGAATCTGAGTGTGTACCGGAACGATGGCGCTAAGACGACCCTCACCGACAACTCGCTCTACACCGATGCGCGGTTCATCGTCAGGGGTGACGGTGCAGACTACGAGCGGTCAGTAGACACCAGTCCTACGGGCATCCTCGACCTGCCGCAGAAGGCGGGATCGGTCGACGGGGACCCTGGGACCGTCTACAACAGGCTCAAGGCCCACGTCGATCCCTACACCCCCGAGCTGGCTGCCCAGGTCTGCGAGTGTACTGCCGACGAGATTCGTTTTGTCGCGCGGGAGTTCGTCAAACACAGCCGTCCTATGAGTGCGTTCCTTACTGGTCAGGACGTCGTGAACGGCGCCGCAGGCAACGGAAGCCAGGACCCGAGGCACGATGACTACCGTGCTGCGCAGATGATGTACGCGATGGGGCTGACCCAGCACACGCACGGCGCCCAGAACGTCAAGAGTTTCACTGTGATTCAGATACTGACCGGCAACATCGGTCGCGCGGGTGGCGCCATCAACGCGCTTCGCGGGATTCACAACGTGCAGGGTTCGACCGACATGGGCGTGCTCCAACACCTGATTCCCGGCTATTCCGGAATGGGGGTAGTCGGTTAGCGCCACCTGCCCCAAGATGTTGTGGTGGACAGTTCA
>CAYGFZ010000033.1:0-23798 GCA_964349355.1 uncultured Coriobacteriaceae bacterium
CCGAGTTCCACGCGCACATCGTGCGGATCTGCGATATCGTCGACGGCCCGGTCTCCGCGGAGACGGTGAGCCTCAAGCGTGAGGAGATCGTCGCCGAGGGAATCGAGCTCGCAGCTCTGCACGAGAACGTGGTCGTCAAGGTCCCGGCCATGCCCGAGGGTCTCGCGGCGACACGTGCGCTTGCGGACAAGGGCATCAAGGTCAACATGACGCTGTGCTTCACAGTGCCGCAGGCTCTGCTTGCGGCACGCTCTGGCGCGGCGTACGTCTCACCATTCGTCGGCCGGTTCGATGATATCTCCGAGGACGGCTCCGAGCACCTGGCCAACGTCGTCGCAGCGCTCAACAACTACGACTTCGGCCATCAGGTCGAGGTCATCGCGGCGTCGGTCCGTCATCCGCAGCATGTGCTGCAAGCCGCACTCATCGGTGCTGACATTGCGACGGTGCCGATGGCGACGCTTGAAAAGTGTGTCAAGCATCCGCTGACCGATCGCGGACTCGAGTCGTTCCTTGCAGACTGGGAGAAGGTCAAGAACTCATGAGTGGAAGACCGCGCAAGAGGGGCCGCAGGGGTAGCGGAGGCCAGCAACAGCAGCCGCCGCGTCCATCCGTTAAGCGAGAAGATCTCGAGGCCAAGAAGGTCGTCGAGCTAAGAGAGATGGCGGCGGAGTTCTCGCTCGACGTCAAGGCGCTCAAGAAGAAGGACGAACTGATCGACGCGGTCCTCGAGGCCAAGGTCAAGGCCGAGGGTTTCATCGAGATATCTGGAGTGCTCGACGTCCTTCCTGAGGGGTACGGATTCATCCGCACCAGCGGATACCTCCCCGGTGACTCCGACGTCTACTGCTCGATGTCCCAGGTACGTCGTGGCGAACTGCGTCGTGGGGACTTCATCCGGGGACAGGTCCGTCCGCCGAAGGAGAGCGAGAAGTATCCCGCTCTTCAGCGCATCGACACGGTGAACGATCTACCCGCCGAGGGGACTCGAGGCCGCAAGAACTTCCGCGACCTCACTCCCGTCTACCCGGATGAGAGATTCCGTCTCGAGATCGGAACCGAGGCGCTTACCGCCCGGATCATCGACCTGGTCGCTCCGATCGGCAAGGGGCAGCGTGGCCTGATCGTCTCCCCGCCGAAAGCCGGAAAGACGACCATCCTCAAAGAGGTCGCAGCCTCGATCTCACAGAACAATCCCGAGGCGTACCTGATGTGTCTTCTCGTCGATGAGCGGCCTGAAGAGGTCACCGACATGGAGCGCTCGATCAATGGCGAGGTGGTCTCCTCGACCTTCGACATGCCGGCCGAGAACCACATCGCAGTGGCCGAACTCGTTATGGAGCGCGCCAAGCGTCTGGTCGAGAGCGGGCTGGATGTCGTCATCCTGCTCGACTCGATCACGCGACTCGCGCGCGCCTACAACCTGGCGACCCCCGCGAGCGGGCGAATCCTTTCCGGCGGCGTGGACTCGACCGCGCTCTATCCGCCGAAGCGCTTCTTTGGTGCTGCCCGAAACATCGAGCATGGCGGCTCACTCACGATCATGGCGACCGCGCTGGTGGAGACCGGCTCGAAGATGGACGAGGTGATCTTCGAAGAGTTCAAGGGCACGGGCAACATGGAGCTCCGGCTCGATCGTCGTCTCGCCGACCGAAGGATCTTCCCGGCGATCGACGTCGTCACGAGCGGCACCCGCAAGGAGGAGCTGCTGCTCGATCCGATGGAGGCCCCGTTCGTGTGGGGCCTGCGGCGGATACTGCACGGTGTCGACAGCTCGGAGCGTGCCATGGACATGCTCATCAAGGGGCTCAAGCAGACCTCGAGCAACCAGGAGTTCTTGCACCGGATGGCCAAGAAGGCATCGGACAAGAGCAACGGGGTCGACCTGTAGAACAACCCGTGCTACACTTTTTCGGCTTTGTGCGAAGGTGCTGGTCGGAAACCAGTGCCACTAATCGGAGGTGACCGTTCGTGCGTAAAGGTATCCATCCTGACTACGTCGAGAGCACAGTGAAGTGCTCGTGCGGCGAGTCGTTCAAGACCCGCTCTACCAGCAGCGAGCTCCACGTCGAACTTTGCTCCAAGTGTCACCCGTTCTACACCGGCACCCAGAAGCTCGTCGACTCCGGTGGACGCGTCCAGCGCTTCGCCGACAAGTTCAAGACCTCTGCGACGAGTGTCGTCGAGCGCGAGGCCGCCGAGCGCGAGGCCCGTCGCAAGGCGCACGAGGAGGCCGCTCTGGTCGCCCGCGAGGCTCGCGAGGCCAAGGATGCCGAGAAGGCCGCCCGCGCTGCTAAGCACGAGACCAAGCAGGCCGCTAAAGCCGGAGCCGCTGACGCTGTGGGCGATGTGCCCGCCGCCGAGGAGGCCCCAGCGGAGGAAACTCCCGCCGAGTAGGCGACGCTGGCAGGTGATTGACTGCTAGACTCGGGAGGCGAGGCGACTCGCCTCCCGTGCCGTATCCGGGTCGGTTGCGCCCGCGTCCGTGTTCCAAGAGAGGCTTCGCGTGGATGTTCACCTGCTCTACCACACGCCCGAGCCTGAGCGCGCCGTCGCCGTCGGCGCGCGGCTCTGTTACGCGCCGGTCGGGGCGGCGGAGCTCATGGAAGGCATGACGGATGATGCTGTCCGCAAGGTCCTGCGTACCATCATGACGTCCGGGCACTTCTCTGCACTCGAGCATGCGTCCTACACGTTTGCGATCGATGGTGTGTCCCGCGCGTTGACCCATCAGCTCGTACGCCACCGTCTTGCGTCGTACAACCAGCAGTCACAGCGCTACGTCTCCTACGCAGAGGAGCCCTGCTTCATCGTGCCCCCGAGCGTTGCCGCCGATCCCGAGGCGTTGGTGCGTTTCGAGACCGCTACCGCTTCCGCGTTCGACGCGTATCGCGGTCTTGTCGACGCGGGCTTTCCCGCAGAGGATGCCCGCTACCTGCTCCCGAACGCCATGGAGACCAAGATCGTCGTCACCATGAACATCCGCGAGTTACTGCACTTCTTCGAGCTGCGCTGCTGCAAGCGTGCCCAGTGGGAGATCCGCGAACTGGCTCTCGCCATGCTCGCCCTGGCTGAGCCGACCGCTCCGTACGTCTTCATGGATGCAGGCGCTTCATGTCGGCGGGGGCCGTGCTGCGAAGGCAAGATGACCTGCGGTGATCCGTACGGGAAGGCTCCCAGACGTGACTGATCGAACAGCGTCTAAGCCGGTCGCGGAGTCGTCGAGCGCGTCGTGGGACTGGGAACTCATCGCTGCTCATGTCAGCGTCCCCGCCCTGGCGGCGTGGGGGTTCTCGTCGCTCTTATCGGAGGGCGAGTGGTCTGTCGGACTGTTCGCGTCCGTGCTTCCTCTTCTTGCAATCGGGCTCAGGCCCGCAGTATGGGGGATTGCAGCCTCTCTCCGCTCACGCGGCAGGCGAAGCCGCGTGAGCTACGTCGAGCGCCGCGACAACGCCGCGAACGTCTCGCTTGTCACGATGTCGGGCCTCGGTCTGGCGCTCATGGACGTGCTCTCACTTCCCGGGCGACCGCACTGGACCAATCAACCGAGCGCAGGGCTACTGCTCGCGGCGATCGCTGTCTATCTTGTCTGGTTGGCTACATACGCTAACGTTCCCCGGGAAGTCAAAGAGGGATGGGCGGAACTCATCGGCTGGAAAGGAACACACTGATGCCGATCAAGCACACACATATCGGAGGACAGGCGGTCCTCGAGGGCGTCATGATGCGCGGCAAGCACAACTGGGCCGTCGCAATCCGCAAGCCTGACGGAGATATCTACGTCGAGGAGCACGATCTCAAGACTGCGGTCTCCAGGCGTCCGGTCCTCGGGAAGCCGATCATCCGCGGCGTGGTGGGGCTGTGGGAGAGCCTGGCCCTGGCGATGAAGGCATTCGCGATCTCTGCCGAGCACGCGGGAGAGACCGAGGAGGAGAAGCTCTCCTCCAAGGAGATCGCGCTTTCCATGACACTCGGGGTCGGACTTGCTGTCGGGCTATTCATCGTGCTGCCGGCGATCCTTACCAACCTGCTCGTCGGCGAGGCGACGGAGAGGCCGTTCGTATGGAACGTCGTCGATGGACTCCTGCGCGTGGTCGCCTTCTTCCTCTACGTCTGGGCGATCAGCCGGATTCGGGATATTCAGAGGGTCTTCGCCTATCACGGCGCTGAACACAAGACGATCCATGCCTATGAAGGCGGACTCCCGCTTGACGCCGAGGTCATCCAGCGTCACACGACGATGCACGTTCGTTGCGGCACCTCGTTCCTGCTGATGGTGATGCTGATCGCCATCCTCGTGTTCTCCGTCGTTCCCGTGCGGGCTGTGACCGACCTGCTTGGTACCGATCACCGCATGATCACGCTGCTCGTCGCTATCTCCTTTCGCATCCTGCTCCTCCCGTTCATCGCCGGCCTTGCCTACGAGGTCATCCGCTGGGCGGGCAAGCAGCCGGAGAACCCTGTCGTTCGGGTCGTGCTCTGGCCGGGGTTACAGTTGCAGCGAATGACCACACGCGAGCCGGACGACTCGATGGTCGAGATAGCGGTCACCGCTATGAAGCGCGTGGTTGCACGGGAAGACCGGGAGGAAGCCATCGCGCGTGGTGAGATGGTCGAACCTGTGCCCGTGGGCGACGGGGGCGACGGGGGCGACGTGGTGACCAAAGCCGATCCACCGCTGGCGACGAGTTAGGCGGGGCGCTTGCTGATGGCTGCGTACATGCCCCCACGCCCGCGATCGACGACATCGGAAAGAGCCCCGGACCCCACTCCCGCTGCTCGCGCGATTGCGCGCAGCGAGCGGCTTCAGCTCGTGCTCGCCGGGCTCCTGTGGACGGCGGCGGCCGTCGTGCTCGCCTGGCGCGGTGTCGGATGGCTTCTGCCGGTCGCATGGTGGTGGCCGCTGTTCGTGCTCGTGGGAGGGGTTATCGGTGCAGCCAAGGCCCACTTTATCTTGCGCCCTATCGCGCGCAAGGTGATCACGCGGATCCACGCACGAGGTCCGGGCGCGCCGATCACGGGCTTCTTCTCGGTCCGCTCGTGGGT
The DNA here is from genome assembly GCA_964349355.1 of uncultured Coriobacteriaceae bacterium. Lineage (GTDB taxonomy): Bacteria > Actinomycetota > Coriobacteriia > Anaerosomatales > SLCP01 > JAUVXE01. The sequence goes on from CAYGFZ010000033.1 coordinate 5,047, forward strand.
GGCGGTCGTCATCATGATGGCAGGGGGCCACACACTTCGGCTCACGGCGATCCCGCGACCCGTGCTCGGCGTGGTGTATGTGGTGATCGCTTCGGGACTGTTTGTCGCGAGCCGGGCCTTCTGGCGCGCCCATGCGCGCGGATGGAGCGAGATATCCGCTCCCTCAGCACGTCCCTGACATGCTACGCTGGATGAAGATTCGGACATCATCACGAGGAGTCCTCTTTCGATGCGCGACAAGCTCGAGAGCATACTGAAGTCATACCAGGAACTGACCGATAAACTCGGCGATCCGGACGTGCTCGCCGACCAGAAAGCCTACGGCGCACTCGCCAAGGAGCAGGCGGGGATGTCGCCGCTCGCTGCTAAGATTTCCGAGTACTTCGGCGTGCTCGACGGTATCGCCGAGGCCGAGGAGATCGCTCACGCCGAGACCGACGCCGAGATGCGCGAGATGGCCAGGGAAGAGCTTTCACTTCTGCGGGCGCGTCTCCCAGGGCTCGAGGAAGAGCTCAAGGGCATGATGCTGCCGAGCGACCCCAACGATGAGAAGAACGTCATCGTCGAGATCCGCGCCGGGGCAGGCGGCGATGAGGCGGGGCTGTTCGCGGCCGATCTCTACCGCATGTACACCCGCTACGCCGAGAGCCAGCGATGGAAGGTCGAGGAACTCGATGCATCGGCCAACGAGGTCGGCGGGTTCAAAGAGGTCTCCTTCATGGTGAAGGGCAAGGGCGTCTACTCCCAGCTCAAGTTCGAGTCGGGCGTGCACCGGGTACAGCGCATCCCGGCGACTGAATCGGGGGGGCGGATCCACACCTCGACCGCGACCGTCGCAGTCCTTCCCGAGGCCGAGAACGTCGAGATCGAGATCAGCCAGAACGACCTGCGCGTCGATGTGTTCAGGTCGAGTGGCCCCGGCGGACAGTCCGTGAACACCACGGACTCTGCGGTGCGGATCACGCACCTGCCGACCGGGCTTGTCGTGCAATCGCAGAACCAGAAGTCGCAGTTGCAGAACCGCGAGAACGCTATGAGGGTCCTTCGCGCTCGCCTCTACGAGCTCGAACTCGAGCGCCAGCAGACTGAGGTGGGCGATGCCCGTCGCAGCCAGATCGGTTCGGGCGGACGTTCGGAGAAGATACGTACCTACAACATCCCCCAGGACCGGCTCACCGACCACCGTATCGGACTTACCGTCCACAACCTCTCTGCGATACTCATGGGTGAGATCGGGCCGGTGATCGACGCGCTCGCCGCAGCTGACAGGGCGCAGCGCCTGGCGGCGGTGGTCTAGATGGCCGAGCGCGTCTGGACTGTGAAGGGCGCGCTCGACTGGACGGTGGGCTATCTGGGACGCGGAGACGTGGATTCACCGCGTCTCTCGGCCGAGTGGCTGCTCTCCGCCGCGACGGGGCTCTCCCGTGTCGAGCTCTACGCCTATCATGATCGTCCGCTCTCTGACGATGAGCGCACGACGCTGCGCGAAACAGTCAAGCGGCGAGCCGCGGGCGAGCCGCTTCAGTATGTCACCGGTGAGATGCCCTTTCGTCACATCGTCGTACACGTGCGTCCGGGGGTGTTCATCCCGCGCCCGGAGACCGAGGTCCTGGTCGATGTCGGACTCATGGCTCTTGAGGGTGTCGTGAACCCGGTCATCCTCGATCTGTGTACCGGCTCGGGGTGCGTTGCGTGCGCGATCGCTTCCGAGATCCCCTCGGCCATGGTCTACGCGACCGAGTTGTCACGGGTCTCCGTCGATACCGCGCGTAAGAACGCTGTACGGCTCGGGGTGGGCGAACGAGTCACGGTTGTCGAAGGTGACCTTTTCACCGGTCTCCCTGATGAACTGCAGGGACGTGTTGATCTCGTGATATCGAATCCACCGTACATTCCGAGTTCTGACCTGCCCGATCTGACGGCAGATGTCCTCGGATTCGAGCCTCACCTCGCTCTCGACGGAGGTGCCGATGGGCTCGATGTCGCCCGTAGGATCATGTCGGGTGGTGTCGAGTGGCTCGCTCCCGGAGGCGCCATCGCCCTCGAACTCGATGAGGGTTGTGTGGGTTCGGGGTGCGCAGGAGCCAAGGAGTGGTATCAAGAAGTAAGAGTCATGCGGGATCTTGCCGGACGAGACAGGATCGTCACCGGCCGGAGACCGTGAGTCCGTCAGGCCAGGGCAGTGCAGACGAACGGAGGCGGATAGCGATGAGCAAGGTATTTCGGATCGATCCGGAGAGCCCGTCAGCAGAAGTGATAAATCTCGCCGCCACGGTACTTCGTGACGGCGGGATCGTCGTCTTCCCGACGGAGACCGTGTACGGCATCGGAGCTGCAGCGCATTCGTGCTTCGGCCCCCAGGAGATTTTCGACATCAAGGTCCGCCCACTCGAGAAGCCCATGCCCTGGCTCGTCGAGAACGAGGATGCCCTCGACACCTACGGAGTGGAAGTACCTGACTACGCACACAACCTCGCCAAGGCGTACTGGCCGGGTGCCCTCACCCTCGTCGTGAAGGCGTCGGACGCGGTCGGGAAGGACTTTCGCGCCGACGATGGGAGTGTCGGTCTGAGGAGCCCGTCACACGAGGTCGTCATGGAGCTCATCCAGGCCTCCGGCGGTCCGATCATCGCGACCTCCGCAAACACGGCAGGCATGCCTGCACCGGGTGACTTCGGTGAGGTCGAGGAGCGGATCATCGCCGCAGCCGATGTCGTGCTCGACGGTGGTGTGACCGAGCATCGCAACGCATCGACGGTCGTCGACTGCACCGGCTCCGAGCCTGCCATCCTGCGTGAAGGCGCTATCCCGACCGACCAGATCATGTCGACCGCTCGCGGCGGCGTGTAGAGCCGATCAGGCTGCGGCAAAGGGCGGGGACAACCGCCCGACGCTGGTATACAATCGGCGGTGGCGCTCCTCCGGGTGCCACCGCCGACCCGTCCCCACATGAGAGGCCGTGCTCATGCGTATCTCCATCGGCAGCGACCACGCCGGATTCGAGATGAAGGAGAAGCTCGAGGAGCATCTGCGCGACGCCGGTCACGAAGTCGTAGATGTCGGGACGCACGACGAGGATTCGGTCGACTACCCTGACCTCGCCGCTGCCGTCGGCCGCGCTGTCGCCGGGGGCGAAGCGGAGCGGGGAGTGCTGGTGTGCGGTTCGGGTATCGGTGTGGCGATCGCGGCAAACAAGATCGACGGGATCCGTGCAGCCAACGTCTACGATCCAGAAATGGCGCGCATGTCCCGGCTTCACAACGACGCGAACGTCGTGACGATGGGCGGACGCTACCTGCCCGAGGAGGTCGCGCGCGATATCGTCGACACCTTCCTCGACACGACGTTCGAAGGCGGTCGGCACCAGCGCCGCGTCGACAAGATCACCGAACTCGAGAAGCGCGGCCAGTGACCAAACGACGGGTCTAGACCCGTGCTGAACCGAGGGAGCGGCACCCAAGAGCCGCGCGAGCAGAAGGGAACCACGATCTCATGGCACTCAATCACATCCCGGGATTCGATCCACAGGTCGCGGACGCTCTCGACGCGGAGCTGCAGCGCCAGCGCGACACGATCGAACTGATCGCCTCGGAGAACTTCACCTCACTGTGCGTCCTTGAGGCCGCGGGCACCGTGCTGACCAATAAGTACGCCGAGGGCTATCCCGGCAAGCGCTACTACGGGGGGTGCGAGAAGGTCGATATCGTCGAGAACATCGCCCGTGACCGCGCCAAGGAGCTCTTCGGTGCGGAGTACGCCAACGTTCAGCCGCACGCGGGTGCTCAGGCGAACATGGCGGTCTACTTCGCGATGCTCGAACCGGGTGACAAGATCCTCGGAATGAGCCTCGCGCACGGGGGACACCTCACCCACGGTTCGCTCGTGAACTTCTCGGGCAAGCTCTACGACATCGTGCCGTACGGGCTGAACCCCGAGACTGAGATGATCGACTACGACGAGGTCGCCCGCATCGCCGAGGAGTCCCGTCCCAAGATGATCGTCGCCGGCGCGAGCGCCTACCCGCGCACACTCGACTTCGAGCGGTTCCGCCAGATCGCCGATGCGGTCGGCGCCTACCTGATGGTAGACATGGCGCACATCGCCGGGCTCGTTGCGACCGGAGCGCATCCCTCTCCGGTACCGCACGCCCACTTCGTGACTTCTACGAGCCACAAGACGCTACGCGGCCCCCGTTCCGGGTTCGTGCTGTGCAAGGAGGAGTACGGGCCTGCCATCGACAAGGCGGTGTTCCCGGGCATGCAGGGTGGGCCGTTGATGCACATCATCGCGGCGAAGGCGGTCGCGTTCCGCGAGGCGATGCAGCCGGAGTTCGCGACCTATATCGACCAGGTCGTCATCAACGCGAAGGCCATGGGCGCCGCGATGACCGAGTGCGGTCTGCGCCTTGTCTCGGGCGGTACCGATAACCACCTGTTGCTCGTGGATCTCACCCCGGCGGACATCACCGGCAAAGACGCCGAAGCCCTCCTCGAGCGCGTGGGCATCACCGTCAACAAGAACTCGATCCCCGACGACAAACAGAGTCCGTTCGTGACGAGCGGCATCCGTGTCGGTTCGCCCGCAATGACCACGCGCGGATTCACCGAGGGGGAAGCGCATACGGTCGGCTGCCTGATGGCCGACGCGATCTTCAACCGTGGCGACGAGCAGCGGCTCGCCGATATCTCGACCCAGGTCGCCACCATGCTCGCAGCGCATCCGCTCTACCCGGAGCTGTAAAGGATGCGGATCCACGCATCGGTATCGTATCGCGCATGCTGCACGCTTTGACCGGAGGTGTCGTGATCGATGTCAGGTGAGAAGAGCTACCCCAACGTCGTGGTCATGGACCACCCGCTCATCCAGCACAAGATATCCATCCTGCGTGACGTCGGAACCGGGGCCAAGGAGTTCCGCGAACTCGTCAAGGAGCTCGCGATGCTCATGGCCTACGAGGCGACCCGGGATTTCCAGCTTGCCGAGACTACCGTCACGACTCCCATAACCGAGACGACTACCTCTGTCCTCGCCGGCAAGAAGGTCGCGGTGATCCCGATCCTGCGCGCGGGACTCGGCATGGTGGAGGGCATCCTCGAACTCATCCCGGCAGCGAAGGTCGGGCACGTGGGTCTGTATCGCGATCCGGATACCCTTCAGCCGGTCGAGTACTACTGCAAACTGCCCGAGGATATCGGCGAGCGCGACATCCTCATTGTCGACCCCATGCTCGCGACCGGGGGGTCTGCGGCCGCCGCGGTGCAGTTCCTGCGCGACAAGGGAGCCAAGGCGATCAACCTGCTGGTGCTCATCGCTGCGCCCGAGGGCATCGAGGAGGTCGTCAAGACCTGCGATGACATCACCATCTATGCATGCGCGGTCGACAGCCACCTCAACGAGCATGGCTACATCGTACCGGGCCTTGGCGACGCAGGCGACCGGCTTTTCGGCACCAAGTAGACGATCCGGAGGCCAGACTCGATGGCACGCCCTTCATGGGACGAGTACTTCATGCAGATCGCTGCGCAAGTGGCCGGTCGATCGACGTGTATGCGGCGACAGACGGGAGCGATTCTCGTCAAGGATCGCCGCATCCTTGCGACCGGGTACAATGGCACGCCTGCCGGACTGCGCCACTGCGAGGAGGTCGGCTGCCTTCGTGAGCAACGCTCCATCGCCTCGGGAAGCCATCACGAACTATGCCGGGGCATCCACGCCGAGCAGAACGCGGTGATCCAGGCGGCCAAGCATGGGATCTCGATCGACGGCGCCGTTATTTACAGCACCCACCAGCCCTGCGTGCTCTGCGCGAAAATCCTCATCAATGCCGGCGTGGTCGACATCGCGTTCCGTGACCCGTATCCCGATCCGCTTTCCGGGGAACTCCTGGCCGAGGCGGGCATCGTCTCACGCCAGGTGCCCGAGGAAGTCGCCCGATGAGTTACATCCAGGTCGCAAGCGTTCTCGGCGTGGCGATGGTCGTGACTCTGGGGGTGACGCCTCTCGTACGACTGCTGGCACTTCGGATCGGCCTGGTCGATAGGCCGGGAGGGCGAAAGGTTCACACGAAGCCCACTCCACGCGTCGGAGGGGTCGCCATCTTCCTCGGCTTCGCTGCCGCCATCGCCGTGCAGTTCGGGGGGGAGATCTACTACGGATGGCCGGGTGGCCTGAGTGAAGGGCGTAGCGCGGTCATAGGATGCCTTGCCGGTATGGGAGTGGTGTTCGTTGTCGGACTCATCGACGACGTTGTCACCTTAAACCCCGGGGCGAAACTGATGGGTCAGCTTGTTGGCGCCGTCGTCGTGGTGCTCTCGGGGCTTCGGATCGAGTTCGTTGGTAATCCGTTCGGGGGTGGCCTTGTCCTGTTGGGGCTTTTGAGCGTACCGGTGACCGTCATCTATATCGTTGCGTTCACGAACGTGATCAACCTGATCGATGGTCTCGACGGGTTGGCGGCCGGAGTGAGCACGATCGCCGCAGTGTCCCTGCTGGTGCTCGCGATCCAGAGCAACCAGCCGGACGCGGCGGTCTTCGCCGCCGCACTCATCGGGGTGTGTCTGGGCTTCTTGCGCCACAACTTCAGTCCGGCGAGCATCTTCATGGGAGACTCGGGATCGATGCTCCTCGGTTTCGCGTTGGCCGCGATATCACTGCTTGGAATCATGAAATCCGTCGCGGCTATAGCACTCGCCGTTCCGCTGCTGATCATCGGTGTGCCGATATTCGATACGGCTTCTGCGATCATCCGCAGGCTCTTGCACAGGCGCCCGATCCAGGAAGCCGACTGCGGTCATATCCACCACAGGTTGCTCGGTCGGGGATTCGGTCAGCGGCAGACAGTGCTCATCATCTACGTGTGGTCGGCCGCACTTGCGGTGGGGGGTTACGCGATGCGGTGGTCGGCCGCTCCTGTGAAACTTCTGTCCTTCGCTATCCTCGCATTACTGACCGGACTCATGGCTTACTGGCTCGGTCTCTTCGAGGCCGCACACCTTCACCACCACGAAGAGGATCCGGCCAGTCCCGAGGAGTAAGCATCTCTTGTCGCATCCCCGGGGTTCGTGTACGATGGCAACGCTTTCCGAGACCCCCGGTCGGAAACGCGATTCTTGGCTGTGACGCGCGACGTTTGAGCAGCGTCGTCATGCAGGTCACTCGCATCTCTCCTCCGGTGGTCTTACGACATATGTGCCCGGTCCTGATGATCTTGTCCGGAGGAGTTCGACTCTGTCTCCTGCACTCGCCGATAGCCCGTTTACGCTGCTTGGCCACCCGGTCGTTGCGGCAGTCCTCGGCATCGCTCTCGGTGTCGGCCTGCTTCTCGCCTCCCGGTCGAGTTTTCGCACTTTCACTCCCGATGCTCCCGAGGCAGGCCTCGTCTATGCGGCGATCTCGCTCTTCGTTCGAATGGCGCTCGCCGCGGGAGCACTCTTTCTCTACAGCCGTTTCGTCAACGACGGATTCGTGCCGTTCGCCATCGGTGTGGCGGGCGGCTTTCTTGTTCTGTACACCATCGAACTGATGCGGTACGGCAAGGTGCTGGCCCGGTCCCGGTAAAGGAGGAAGGAACCGCGTGGAAGGCTTTGCGGAAAAACTTGCGTCCAAGCTCCACCACTACTCGGTCTTGCCATTCAGCGATGACCAAGGCACGGTGGCGGCATTGGACCCCTTCATTCTCACGAACTACACGTTCTTCCTTGTCATCGCATTCGTGGTGACGCTCCTGTTCTTCCTTCTCGCAGCGAAGAAGGTCGCCCTCGTACCCCGCGGTATCGGCAACATCGCCGAGGCAGGCTATGAGTTCATTCGCAATCTATGCGTCGACAACATGGGTAAGGAGGGGGCGAAGTACGCGCCGTTCATCGGCACGTTGTTCTTCTTCATCCTCTTCAACAACGTCATCGGCCTCATCCCCGGAGCGCTGCCCGGCACAGGGTCGATCGGTGTGACCGCGACGTGGGCCGTGATGGTCTTCATCCTCTACAACGCGATCGGCTTCAAAAAGAACGGGTTCATCGGCTACCTTAAGAGCTTCGTGCCGAGTGGTGTGCGTGAGATGCCGGCATTCGGCCGCTTCACTCTCGGCCCGTTCATCTTCGTGCTCGAAGTCGTAGGACACCTCCTGCGCCCGCTCACGCTCGCCGTTCGTCTCTACGCCAACATGTTCGCCGGAGGTATCATCCTCGGCATCTTCGGCATCTTCATGATCCTCGGCGCTCAGCAGCTCGGCGCCCTCGGCATCACGATGACCGGCTTCGGATTCATGATGCTGATCATCATGTACGGCTTCAAGGTATTCGTGGCGTTCATCCAGGCGTACGTGTTCGCCATCCTCACCTCCGTCTATATCGGTGGGGCGCTTCACGCGTCGGAGCACTAAGAGTTCAGCGTCAAGGCCGGCACGGGCCGGCATCGGTCGGTAGTCCATAAGGGGGCCGGAAGAGGCCCCGGAATGAAGGAGGATCACTGGTGGAAGGCTCTCTGAACGTCCTCGGCGCAGGTATCGCCTACGGCCTCGCCGCTTTCGGCCCTGGCCTGGGCATCGGCATCATCGGCGGCAAGGCAGTGGAAGCTATGGCCCGCCAGCCCGAGATGGCCGGTAAGGTCCAGACCACGATGTTCATCGCCATCGCGTTCACCGAGGCGCTCGCGCTCCTCGGCTTCGTTCTGGCTCTTATCCTCGCCGGTTAACCAACGGCACACCGCGAGAGTGGAGGTTACTGAGCCATGCTAGTAGGAGTCGCATACGCAGCTGAAGAGGGTGGGTCCGCGATCTCGGTCGTCCCCGTACTGGCGGACATTTGGCCGTCGATCATCGCATTCGCCGTCCTGTTCCTGCTGCTCAAGAAGTTCGCCTTCGGCCCGATCTCGGGCGTGCTGGACAAGCGCGCCGAGACGATCCGCGAGTCGCTTGAGAAGGCGGAACAGACCAAGGTCGAGGCCGAGCGCCTGCTCGACGAGTACAAAGTACAGATGGCCGAGGCACGCGCCGAGGCATCGAAGGTCATCGACCAGGGACGCAAGGTCGCCGAGTCGATGAAGGCCGAGATCGTCGCGAAAGCCCACGAAGAGGCCGAGCAGGTCATCGTCAAGGCTCGCGAGGCGATCGACGCCGAGAAGAAGGCTGCCATCGCCGAGCTCCAGGGTTCGGTCGCCGACCTGTCGGTCGCAGTGGCCGGCAAGCTGATCGGCGAAAAGCTCTCTGCAGACGAGCACGCATCGCTCATCGAGCGCTACGTAGCAGAGGTGGGGAGCCTCAATGACAACTAGCGGGATCGCAAGGACCTACGCACGGGTCCTCTTCGACCTCGCCTCCGCAGCCGATGCGGTCGACGCTGCCGACGAGGGCCTGCGCGGTGTCGCCAAGGCCGTTCGCGGCCACGTCGACCTGCGAACCGCGCTGATCGACACCGGTGTACCGGCCGATCGCAAGCGGGCGGTGTTGCGCGAGATCTTCGGCGAGAGCGTCTCCCCGGAGGTCCTCGCAGTAGTCACGCTCGCGGTGGAGCGCGGTCGGGCTGACGTGCTCACCGAGGTCGCCCGAGTCTTCGGCGAGATCGCGGAGGCCGAGCGGGGCATCGTCGTGGCCGAGGTCACGACCGCGGTCGCTCTCGACGAGCGGCTGCGTGCTTCTATCACAGACAAGCTCGCTGCTGCGCTCGACCGCCCCGTCACGCTTCGTGAACGGGTGGACGCGTCGATCGTCGGTGGCGTCATCATCAAGGTCGGCGGCCGCGTGCTCGACGGGAGCATCTCCTCTCAGCTCGACGCCGTTCGCATGAACCTTTCGAATGCATCGCAGGGAGGTGAGGCGTAAGTGGCGGAGATAACAGCACGCGCGATCAGTGATGTACTGAAGGCGCAGCTAGAGAACTATGAGACCGAGATCGACGTCCGTGAGGTCGGTACCGTCATGTCTATCGGTGACGGCATTGCACGGGTCGATGGCCTTCGGGGTGCCATGGCCGGCGAGCTTCTCGAGTTCGTCGGTGGAGACGGCACGGTCATCTTCGGAATGGCACTGAACCTCGACGAACACGAGGTCGGCGCGGTTCTGATGGGCGATCCGACCGCCATCAAGGAGAACGACACCGTCCGCACGACGGGCCGCATCGTCGAGGTGCCATCCGGCCCCGGACTCCTCGGCAGGATCGTCAATCCGCTCGGCGAACCGCTTGATGGCAAGGGACCTGTCGCTGCCGAGGGAATCCGGCCGGTCGAGTTCCGCGCTCCGGGTGTCGTCGAGCGTCAGCCTGTTCACGAGCCGATGCAGACCGGTATCTTGGCCATCGACGCCATGATCCCTGTCGGCCGTGGCCAGCGTGAGCTCATCATCGGTGACCGCCAGACCGGTAAGACTGCGGTCGCTATCGACACGATCATCAACCAGAAGGGCACGGGCGTCATCTGTGTCTACGTAGCGATCGGCCAGAAGGCCTCTACGGTCGCCGGCGTGGTTGAGACCCTAGAGCGCTACGGGGCGATGGAGTACACGATCGTCGTTCAGGCGACTGCTTCCGACCCCGCTCCGCTCCAGTACATCGCTCCGCTTGCCGGCTGTGCGATGGGCGAGTACTTCATGTACAACGGCGAGGATGGCATGCCTGCGAGCAAGGACAATCCCGGTCGTCACGTGCTTTGCATCTACGACGATCTCTCCAAGCAAGCCGTCGCCTACCGCCAGATGTCGCTCACGCTGCGCCGGCCGCCGGGCCGGGAGGCGTACCCCGGTGACGTCTTCTACCTGCATAGCCGCCTGCTCGAGCGTGCGGTCAAGCTCAACGACGAGAACGGTGCCGGTTCGCTCACGGCTCTGCCCGTCATCGAGACGCAGGCCGGTGACGTGTCGGCATACATCCCGACCAACGTCATCTCCATCACCGACGGTCAGATATTCCTGCAGACCGACCTGTTCTTCCAGGGAGTCCGTCCTGCCATCAACGTGGGCATCTCGGTATCGCGAGTCGGTGGCGCCGCACAGATAAAGGCGATGAAAGCGGTCGCCGGTAGCTTGCGCCTCGACCTCGCGCAATACCGCGAGCTCGCCGCCTTCGCACAGTTCGGTTCCGACCTCGACAAGTCGACACAGCAGACACTGAGCCGCGGTGCGCGTCTCGTCGAGCTCCTCAAGCAGGGCCAGTACGCGCCCTATCCTGTGGAGCAGCAGGTCATCGCGATCTTTGCTGGCACCAAGGGTTTCCTCGACGGCATCGAGGTCGAGGACGTACAGCGGTTCCGTGACGGCCTCCTCGAGTTCATCGTTACGGCGAACCCCGAGATCGGTGCAGTGATCCGCGACGAAGGTAAGTTGTCCGACGAGACCGCCGAGAAGCTCACCGAGGCTCTCAAAGAGTACTCGGCGACATTCTCGGGAAGTTAAGGGCGGACAATGGCGAACCTGCGCGACATCAAGAAGAGGATCGTGAGCGTCGAATCGACGCGCCAGATCACGCGCACCATGGAGATGGTCGCTACCGCCAAGATCAAGAAGGCACAGACCAAAATCGAGGCCGCGAGGCCTTATGCGCTTTCCATGATGGAGGTCCTCGGTAACGTCGCCCGGTACGCAAAGGGCGCCGAGCATCCCTTGCTCGAAGAGCACGAGCACCGGAAGCGCATCGTGGTCATCGCGGTCACGTCCGATCGCGGGCTTGCCGGTGCGTTCAACAGCAACATCTTGCGCTTGACCGAGAACATCATCTCCGAGGAGAGCGGCAACGGTGTGACGGTTGACGTCATCGCGGTCGGCAAGAAGGCTGCAGGCTACCTTCGCTATCGTGGCATCGATTCCATCGCCGCCTATCGCGACCTCTCCGACAAGCCGACGTTCACCGACGCGAAGTCGATCGCGGCACACGTGATCGAACCTTTCGCCGAGGAGAAGGTCGATGCGGTCTACGTCGCATTCAATCGCTTCAAGAGCGTCGCCGAGCAGAAGTCTGAGGTGCACCAACTCCTGCCGATCGAGCGCCGGGTGGTCGAAGAGGCTGCCGAGGCCAGCGATGTATCGGCCGAGTACACCTTCGAGCCGGACGCAGAGTCGGTGCTCGTGCGACTGCTCCCGACCTACGTCGAGACGCTGATCTACCGGGCGCTTATGGAGTCTGCCGCATCCGAGCACGGCGCCCGCCGGACCGCTATGAAGTCGGCCACCGATAACGCCTCGGAGATGATCACGACGCTCACGCGCAGTTACAACCGCGCCCGTCAGGCGTCGATCACGAACGAGATCGCAGAGATCGTCGGCGGCGCAGCCGCACTGGAGGATTAGATGGCAGCCACTAAAGGTAAGGAAACCCCTATGAACGTCGGACGAATCGTTCGCGTCGTCGGCCCCGTCCTCGATGTCGAGTTCGCGCCAGATGCGATGCCTGCGATCTACAACGCGCTCACGGTCGACGCCGAGACCTCGGTCGGCCGCGTCAACACCGTCGCCGAGGTGCAGGCGCATCTTCCCGGCAACCAGGTGCGCGCCGTAGCGATGTCTTCGACCGACGGGATCACCCGCGGCATGGAGGCTGTCGATACCGGCGGCGCCATGCGTATGCCGGTCGGACCGTCCACGCTGGGCAGGATCTTCAACGTGCTCGGTGAGACTATCGACGGTGGCGTGGAGGTCACTGCCGAGGACTACTATCCGATCCACCGCGAGCCCCCGGCGTATGAGGACCTCGATCCCAAGACAGAGATCTTCGAGACCGGCATCAAGGTCGTCGACCTGCTTGAACCCTACATTAAGGGTGGTAAGACGGGTCTGTTCGGCGGAGCGGGTGTCGGCAAGACCGTCATCATCATGGAGCTCATCAACAACCTTGCCATGGCGCACGGTGGAACGTCCGTGTTCACCGGCGTGGGCGAGCGTACCCGTGAGGGCACCGACCTCTACCTCGAGATGAAGGAGTCGGGCGTCATCGAGAAGACCGTGCTCGTCTACGGTCAGATGAACGAGCCTCCCGGAGCGCGTTTGCGTGTCGGACTCGCCGGCCTGACTGCGTCGGAGTACTTCCGCGATCAGGGTCAGGACGTGCTGCTCTTCGTCGACAACATCTTCCGCTTCACCCAGGCCGGCTCCGAGGTCTCCGCCCTCCTCGGCCGTATGCCGTCGGCCGTGGGCTACCAGCCCACGCTCGCGACAGAGATGGGCCAGCTCCAGGAGCGCATCACCTCGACGAAGAACGGCTCGATCACCTCGGTACAGGCGATCTACGTCCCCGCGGACGACCTCACCGACCCCGCGCCCGCCACGGCGTTCTCGCACCTTGACGCCACGACCGTCCTTTCGCGTTCGATCGCGGAGCTTGGTATCTACCCGGCGGTCGATCCGCTCGAGTCATCCTCGCGCGCGCTGACTCCTGAGGTCGTCGGCGAGGAGCACTACCGCGTGGCTCGCGATGTGCAGGAAGTCCTCCAGCGCTACAAGGATTTGCAGGACATCATCGCCATCCTCGGTATGGACGAACTGTCCGAGGCGGACAAACTTGCCGTGTCCCGTGCGCGCAAGATCCAGCAGTTCCTCTCCCAGCCGTTCCACGTGGCCGAGCAGTTCACGGGCATGGCAGGCAAGTACGTCAAGCTCGAGGACACCATCCGTGGCTTCTCTGAGATCGTCGCCGGCACGCACGACAGCATTCCCGAGCAGGCGTTCCGCTACGTCGGCACTATCGAGGAGGTCCTCGAGAAGGCCGAGCAGATGGCCGCGACGGCCTAAAGGAGCTGGACTTGAGTACACAGCGCACTCTCCTGTGTGAGATCGTCACGCCGGAACGCATCGTCTACACCAACGAGGTGCGTATGGTCGTGGCGCCCACGATCGATGGCGAGATCGGCATCCTGCCGCTTCACGCCCCGCTCGTGAGCCCGCTCGATCCGGGCGAGATCCGAGTCATATACGACGATGACCAGGTCGAATGGTTCGCTATCTCGGGCGGCTACATCCAGGTGCACGAGGACAAGGTCATCATCCTCGCGGACCAGGCTGCGGCTTCCTCACAGATTGACGTGGCGCGCGCGCGACAGGCTCTCGAACATGCGCGCACCCGCATGGCCGAGCTGTCCGCTGACGATGAGACCGAGGTCAACGCATGTATGGCTGACCTCAACTGGTGCGAGGCGCAGGTTGCCGTCGCGTCGAAGAAGGAAGACTCCTCTCGCTAGAGGGGCCGTGTTGAGCGTTTCGAGGCGGCGGGCGGATCATCGCCCGCCGCCTCGGTGCTTTGTGACTTTCCGGTGACGACCCGCCCGGGGGACTTGCTGGAAGCCGGAAGCGTACACTACGGTATGTGGATTGTGTCCGAGGGGCGTGTTCATCTCTCGTCCGCCCCAGGCGGTCGTGGCGCCCGTAAGAGGGGACGGTTCGACTGGTGGGTTCCATCGTGGTAAGAGGCGGCCGCAACCTCGCGGGCGAGGTGCGCGTCGCCGGTGCCAAGAACTCCGCACTCAAGCTCATCGCTGCGGCACTGCTCGCGCCCGGTCGTTCACGTATCACCAATGTCCCGAACATCAGCGATGTCGCTACGATGGCAGACGTGGTCGCAGGGCTCGGTGCGGTCGTGGAGCGCGAGGACCATACGCTCGTCATCGACGCGACCGAACTCACGTCCTACGAGGCTCCTTATGAGGTCGTCTCCCGGATGCGCGCGTCCGTCGCCGTCCTCGGACCGCTCGTTGCCCGTCTCGGGCGCGCCCGTGTGGCGATGCCGGGCGGCTGTAACATCGGGTCTCGCAAGGTCGACATGCATATCAGCGGCTTGCAGGCGCTCGGTGTCAAGTTCGAGTTCGAGCATGGCTACATCGATGCTACTGCGCCCGATGGCCTGCACGGGGCTACTGTGATGCTCGAGTTCCCGAGCGTCGGTGCTACCGAGAACCTCCTGATGGCTGCAGTACTCGCCGAAGGACGCACCACTATCGAGAACGCCGCGCGGGAGCCAGAGATCGCCGACCTGGCTGCATTCCTTCAGGCCCTTGGTGCGACGATCGAGGGTGCAGGAAGCGCCACGATCGTGATCGACGGCGTCCAACGACTTGCTCCCGCAACGCACACTGTCGTCGGAGACCGGATCGAGGCGGGAACCTTCCTCGTTGCCGGAGCGCTCGCGGGGGGACCGGTCACCGTGCGTGGCGTCGATCCTGGCCACATGGAGATGGTACTTCTTAAGCTCGAGCAGGCAGGGTGTCTCGTCGAGACAGAACCCGACGCCATCACGGTGAAGCGCGACGGCCCCATCCGTCCCGCCGACATCCAGACGCTGCCCTACCCGGGCTTTCCCACCGACATGCAGCCACAACTGATGGCCGTCATGGCGCTTGCCGAGGGGGACTCGGTGATCACCGAGAACGTCTTCGAGAACCGTTTCATGTTCGCCGACGAACTTGTCCGCATGGGCGCAGTCATTCGTATCGAAGGCCATCACGCGCTCATCAAGGGCGTTTCCTCGCTCTCGGGCGCTCCGGTCCGATGCCCTGATCTCAGAGCGGGTGCTGCACTCGTGATCGCCGGGCTCGTGGCCGAAGGAGAGACGGCCATCATCGATACTTATCACATCGAGCGCGGCTACGAGGGATTCGCCGAAAAACTCGCTGCGCTCGGTGCCGACATCGAGGTCCGCGAGAGCGGCGAGGAGTAGGAGGCCAGATGCTGGACATCGACGCGATCAAGAAGATCATTCCGCACCGTTACCCGTTCTTGCTTGTCGATCGAGTCGAGGAGTTGGTGGAGGGGGAGAGTGCGGTCGGCGTCAAGAACGTCACTGCTAACGAGCCGTTCTTCCCCGGTCACTTTCCGGACTATCCGGTCATGCCCGGAGTCTTGATTGTTGAGGCGCTTGCCCAGGTAGGAGCGGTCGCGCTTCTCTCGGTGGAGGATAATCGGGGCAAGCTCGCTCTCTTTGCCGGTATGGACAAGGTGCGATTCAAGCGGCAGGTCCGCCCCGGCGACACACTGCGGCTTGAGGTGCGTCTCACAAGGATGCGCGGACCGATCGGGTTCGGCGAAGCGACGGCGACCGTCGAGGGTCAGGTCGCGTGCACCGGTGAGCTGATGTTCGCGATACAATAGGATGGTTGTGACCAGCGCGTGCGGGCCGTACCGTCTGGCCTGTGCTCTGACCTGAAAGGCTCGGGAATGGGACTTCTGCAGCGCATAGAGGATGGCTCCGCAGTGCTAGGTGTCGTCGGTCTTGGTTATGTGGGACTGCCACTGGCGATAGAGATTGCCACAGCGGGACACCGTGTCTTCGGCATCGAGGTATCCGAGGAGAAGGTGGCCCTCATCAACGCGGGTACATCCTATATCCCGGACGTACCTACCGAGCAACTCGCCGAACTCGTGGAGACCGGTCTTCTCTCGGCTACCATGGACTTCTCGGCCGTATCACAGTGCGATGCGATCGTGATCTGTGTCCCCACTCCGCTCAACGAGATGAAGGAGCCCGACACCTCCTACATGGAGTCGGCAGCTCGGGGCATCGCACCACACCTGCGTGCCGACATGCTCGTCACCCTCGAATCCACGACCTACCCCGGCACCACCGAAGAGGTCATCCAGCCGATTCTCGAAGAGTCAGGCCTTACGGTCGGAGACACACTCTATCTAGCGTTCTCGCCCGAGCGCGTCGATCCCGGTAACCCCGTCTACCAGACGAAGAACACACCCAAAGTCGTGGGGGGCCGCACCCCGGCATGCACCGAGCACGCCGTCGCCCTCTACGGCCGCTTCATCGACACGATCGTGCCGGTCTCCACCACGGGCGCCGCCGAGATGACGAAACTTCTCGAGAACATCTTCCGCAGTGTCAATATCGCCCTCATGAACGAGCTCCTCCGCCTCTCCGAGCGCATGGATATCAATCTGTGGGAAGTCATCGACGCGGCCAAGACCAAGCCGTTCGGTTTCATGCCGTTCTACCCCGGCCCCGGGCTCGGCGGTCACTGTATCCCGATCGACCCGTTCTACCTCTCGTGGAAAGCGCGCCAGTACGACTTCCATACCGAGTTCATCGAGCTCTCGGGCAAGATCAACGAGGACATGCCTTACTACGTTGTGCGCAGGCTCATGGACGCCCTCAACAGTCAGCGCAAACCGCTTGCGGGTTCGCGGGTGATGGTACTGGGTGTTGCGTACAAGGCTGACATCGACGACATGCGCGAGTCTCCGGCGATCAAGGTCGCCGAACTGCTTTTCGAGAAGGAGGCCGACGTCGTTTACCACGACCCGCACGTACCGGTCTTTCGTGCCAACGGTCACGATGTGCCGCGTGTCTGTCTCACCGCCGAGGAGGTCTCGGCGGCCGACGCGGTGGTTCTCGTGACCGGTCATGAGGGCGTTGACTATCAGCTCGTCGTCGACAATGCGCAACTCATGCTGGACACCCGCAACACACTGGCTCGATTCGAGAGCGATAACATCACACGCCTATAAGATCTGTAACCCGCCCGTCATCGACCCGCAGTAGTGATGGCCGTATAGTTGCTCATCGGAAGTGTCAACAAATACGCCACTGGCAATCTGCAAGAATACTCATCGGAGTGAACCGGTTTGGGACGACATTCAACACGCGCCAATAGATCATCCCGTCGTGACATGCCCAATAGACAGGGTGCGCGCCGGGTCCTGGGGGCTGTTGAGAGTGCCCCGCGCATGCGCGTGCAGCGACAGATGCGCAAGCGCGCACTGAAGAGAAGTCTCATCGTCTCAGCATCCGTTCTGGGAGTGCTTCTGCTCGCGGGAGTGGCCGCCGCGGCCGTCTTCGTGCGCGGCCTTGAGCTGGAGATGAGGGCCGAAGCCTCAGCCGATACGAGCGTCACTCAGGCACTCACGGAGAAGGAGCCGGAGGAGCCGTTCAACATCCTGCTTCTTGGGAGCGACGCTCGTCCTGACGAGGAGGCGGCTCGTGCGGACACGATAATCGTGGCGCGGGTCGATCCGAGCGAACCCCGGGTTTGGATGATCTCCGTTCCTCGCGACACACGCGTGGAGATTCCCGGATATGGCGTCAGTAAGGTGAACGCGGCGACCTACCACGGTGGTGCCGCGCTCATGATCGACACGCTCGAGGATTTCCTCGACATGCCGATCCACCACTACATGGAGATCGACTTCAAAGGCTTCCAGGACGTCGTGGATTCGATGGGTGGGGTCTATGTGAACGTGCAGGTCGAGATCGATGACTGGCGCGCCGCAAGCCATACTTCGAACCGGGATGCGAAGCGTATCGAACCGGGATATCAGTTGCTCGATGGGGAGCGTGCGCTTGTGTTCATGCGAAGTCGCGACTTCGCCGATGCCGATTTGACGCGCATCCAGAACCAGCAGGAGTTCTTCAAAGCGCTGGCCGCGCAGTCCATGAAGTTGGGCAACGCCCTCAAGCTTCCCGGGATGGCTCGCGAGTTCGCTCGTAACGTGACCACGGATATGGGCGTTGGCCAGATAATCTCGCTCGCGCAGACTTTCAGGGGGATTGACGAGTCAGGTGTACAGACCGCTACCTTGCCCGGAGAGTGGCGCAGCCCCTACGTCATCACCGATACCGAGCAGAAGGAGTACCTCGTCGGGCGGGTTATGGCCGGAGAGGAGATCGAGGAGATGACCGGCGATGAAGGGTCCGCTCTCACGCCGGCCGAGATAAGCGTCACGGTTCGCAACGGCGGCGGGATCGCGGGTTCGGCATCGATGGCCGCGGAGCGGCTTCGGGCTAGAGGCTTCGTCATCGGCGAGGTGGGTAATGCCAACCAGTTCGTCTATGAGGAGACTC
>CAYGFZ010000034.1:0-16328 GCA_964349355.1 uncultured Coriobacteriaceae bacterium
CGGCAGCGGCAAGAGCTCGCTCGTCGCAGATACGCTTGCGCCGGTGCTCGCGAACCGCATCTACCGGGCACGTCGCCGGACCGGGGAGTACGCCACGATCGAGGGCCTGGAGGCCATCGACAAGGTCGTCGACATCGACCAGTCGCCCATCGGCCGCACACCGCGTTCGAATCCCGCGACCTACACGGGGATCTGGGACGATGTCCGCTCACTGCTTGCATCCACCCCCGAGTCCAAGGCACGGGGATACGCTCCGGGGCGCTTCTCGTTCAACGTGAAGGGCGGCAGGTGCGAGGCGTGCAAGGGAGACGGGCAGATCAAGATCGAGATGCACTTCCTGCCCGACGTCTACGTGCCGTGCGAGGTCTGCAAGGGCGCTCGGTACAACCGCGAGACGCTGCAGGTCACCTATAAGGGCAAGACCGTCTCTGACATCCTCGACATGTCGGTCGAAGAAGCGTTGCACTTCTTCGAGAATATCCCGCCCATACGCCGTAAGCTGCAGACCCTCTACGACGTCGGCCTCGGCTACATCCGCCTCGGCCAGCCTGCGACCACGCTCTCTGGCGGTGAAGCGCAGCGCGTCAAGCTCGCGAGCGAACTGCAGAAGCGCTCGACCGGGCGTACCTTCTACATCCTCGACGAACCGACGACCGGCCTGCACTTCGATGACGTACGTCAGCTGTTGATCGTGCTCCAACGTCTCGTGGAGACGGGCAACACGGTGCTGATCATCGAGCACAACCTCGATGTCATCAAGAGCGCCGACTACATCATCGACCTTGGTCCGGAGGGGGGTGACGCCGGTGGTGAGATCGTGGTGACCGGTACTCCCGAGGAGGTCGCAGCGTGCGAGCGGTCGCACACAGGGCGCTTCCTCAAGCCCGTGCTCGAAGGACGTGCTGCGACCGTAGCGCCCGAAGCCGATCGGTCGGCGACCGGGGCATGATTCTCGCAGGTGGTGCGTGGTACGCTTCGGTGTGGACACACGGGTCGACGGTGAGGGAGGTGTGCGGGTGACCGCTTCGGCACGAACGATCGCAGTGGGCACCGCAGCAGTGCTACTAGCACTCGCGCTCGCCGCGCTTGTCTTTTATGCGCGCGGCGGCGGGCCGGTTCCCCGTGTACTGTCGTTCCTCTCGCCGTCCGCGGGCGACCTGCTCTCACCCTCCGGTCCCGAAGAGACGGTCCTGCGGACGCTCAGGCTTGCGGGCATCGAGCGAGCCGCAGTGGGCATCGAGCGGGGTACCGCGGCCGTCCGGATAGAGGCGCCTGTGGTCTCCTCGGCAGCCGATATCGAGATCGTCTGGCAGACGGGGATGGCAGCGCTCGCGCACGCCTATCCGCGGGCGTCCGGCTACGTGGTGCAGGTGTTTGCCGACGGCTCCGGGTTCGTCGAGGTTTCGGCCGAGGACGGCGACTCCGTTCGCACAGCGGTCGGTGTCGGCGATGGCGCCGCGCTTCGCGAGATCGTCGCGGTCACGCTGCTTCCCGAGGAGGCGACGGCCGATGAGTGAGTGGCCGCGCGGAGGCGGGCGGCGCGCGAGGTTGTTGCTTGCGGTCGCGATGATCGCGTCGGTGCTGCCGGGGGCTGGCGTCTCGGCCGCGTATGCTGCCGACGCCTCCTACGAGCACATCTGGCAGGCGCGCACGCTATTTGCCGGCGAGACCGGCTCGACCCGCAGTGAGGTGCTCGAATCGCTGGCCGAGGTCCGTTTCAAGGACGGGCTTTACACAGGTTCGATCGTCTACCGCGACCTGTTGGGTATCGCTGACGCCACCGGATCGATCACGTCGCAGGAGGCTCGGATCGAACTCGCACTTCTCGGAGACCCGCTCGAAGCGGGAGCTGCGGCCGGGGGGACGTTCACCGGGACCGCCACGATGGTCGTGCGTAGCGCGCCATCGCTCGGTGCCGCTGTGTCTGAGGATATCCTCGGCGAGCAGGGCGAAGAGGTCGTATTCAATGTGCGCGGACACTGGGGAGCACTTGCGGAGAACGGCACACTCGTCGGGGAGGTCCTCTACGAGCGTGCGAGGGTCGTATCCGGGGAGGGGGTCGCGCACGAGCCTGCGTGGTTCAACCGCGCCTCACTCGCCAACCCCGATGGGCTGGGCGACCCGCAGTTGGTGCGAGTGACGGTGACGGGCGACCCCGCGCCGGTCACGGGCGGCCAGGACGACGACGGGGACGGGAGCGGTGGCGACCGGACGATGGATGGGGATGGTGCGTCCGGGCAGACGCCTGACTCGGTGTTCGGCTACATCGCACAGGGCCTGCGTGGGGTACCGGCCGGAACACCGCCCGCCGTGTCTGATGCGGAGGACACTGCGGCACGTCGACTGTTGGACGCACGTCCCGCCGGCGCGCGGGCGCTGCCCGAAGACGCACTCGCGGTCGACGTGCACCTGGCTGGCGCGTATCTCGACGCCAAGAACCGCGCTGCGGGTCTACTCGGCGAGGATGGGCCGTTGTCCGAAGAGGCCGCGTCGCTTGAGCTGGTCGCGCAGACGATGCGAGCTGCGGCAACGAGGGCTCCCGCTCCCGACGCCGGGACTCCGTCCGCCGAGCATCATGCCGACCGGGTGAGGACCGCGCTGTCGGCCGCAACCGGAGAGATCGGCAACGCCGATGCGCTCCTTGCCGCGCTCGACGCTCTCGGTCCACGTCCTGACCGCGAGCAGGTCGCGCTGGTGCGGACGTGGGCGTCGGTCGCCGAGGCGGTCGCGGCGTCCCGGCCCCTCGGCAGCGTGCTGGCCGACGGGGCGGCGCTGTCGGCCCGGGTCGCAACCGCTCCCGTGCCCGCCGAGGGACCGCTCGCGATGGCTGTGCTCGCGGCGGCAGACAGCTACCTTGCGCCGTCAGAGGCGCTTGTCGTGAGAGACTTCGCGCGTGAGGAGTCTGTCGACTTCGAGCCGGTCCGTGGCGTCGCCGATTCCTCGCTGCCGGGCCGCGTCTTATCGATTCACGGATCGACGACCGGCCCCCCCGCGCTCGCCTGGGTTTCCTCGGCGGGTCAACAGCGTGTCGCACCCGTGGTGTGGACCGCGTACCGTCGCGGGGACACCGCGATCTTCTGGCTCGCGGGTGACGACGCCAACGTCGCGCTCACCGACGCATCGATCCGTGGCTGGGCATTCTCCCGTTCACGCGCCGCACTCGTCGACTCGACGCGCTGTGGCCGCGTGATCGAGCACTTTCGGGCGGAGTGACGTGGTGAGCACCCCCGGGAGGCCGTCACTCGCCGAGGAGGTCTCACGCGTCCCCGATGAGCCGGGTGTTTACCTGTGGAAGGCCGCGAGCGGTGCGGTGCTCTATGTGGGCAAGGCGAAGTCGTTGCGCAAGCGGATGAAGCAGTACGTGCTTGGCCAGGACGATCGTGAGAAGGTCCCGCTGCTCATGGCGCAGACCGCGTCGTTTGACTACGTGGTCACCGACACCGAGGTCGAGTCGCTCATCTTAGAGAAGAACCTCATCCGCCAGTTCGCGCCGCCCTACAATGTCGACTACCGCGACGACAAGTCCTACCCGTTCATCGCGGTGACCGTCGGCGACCCGTACCCGGCGATCAAGTTCACGCGCGAGAAGCACCGGGAGGGGACGCGGTACTTCGGCCCGTACACCGACTCGCGGGCGGCGCGCGAGACGGTCGACATCGTGAGGCGCGTCTACCCCATCTGCAGTGCGCAGTGCGTCGAGTGGAAGCGCCTGACCGCGTCCGGTGGCGAGCCGACCGGCAAGGCGTGCTTCGACTACACGGTCGGCAAGGGTCCCGGTCCGTGCGTGGGCGCGATCGACAGCGAGCGATACGCACGTAATGTCGCCGACGTGATCGCGTTTCTGCAGGGCAAGCATCGTGGGGTCGCCGAGTCGCTCGAGGAGTGCATGCACGATGCGGCCGCTGAGCTCGACTTCGAGCGCGCGGCGCGTTTCCGCAACAGGCTCGACGCGGTTCGCCGCATCGAGCACAAGCAGAAGGTCGTCTCGGAGCGCCCTCTCGAGATCGACGTGATCGGCTTCTTTCGCGAAGAGACGATCGCGGGCGTCCACGTCTTCGTCGTTCGCGAGGGCCGGGTGCTGATCGGCAACGAGTTCGTGCTCGACAAAGGACTCGATGTGCCGATGGCCGAGCTCGTCGAGGGCTTCCTGTTGCGCTACTACGACGAGGCCGGTACCGTGCCGCCCCAGATCGTGCTCCCCGCGCTCCCTGGCGATCCGGATACGGTCGAGGAGTGGCTCGGCGGAGCGCGCGGCCGCCGCGTGAGGCTCACGGTGCCGGTGCGAGGCGAGAAGCGCGACCTCCTCGAACTCGGGGCCACGAACGCGCGGCACACATTGATGCGCCACAAGGTCCGCACGCGCTATGACGACGAGCGGATCAACACCGCGATGCTCGAACTCGAGAGCGCGCTCGCCCTATCACGCGCGCCACTGCGGATCGAGTGTTACGACATCTCGACGCTCCACGGCCGACACTCGGTGGGCTCGATGGTGGTCTTCGCGAGCGGCCGGGCCGACACCTCGGCGTATCGGCGGTTCCGGGTGAGGCTTGACACGGGCGAGGCCAATGACGTCGCCATGATGTCAGAGGTGCTCCGACGCCGTTTCTCGGCCGAGCGCGTCGCCGATGAGCGGTTCGCCGCCGCGAGGCCGGACCTCGTGATCGTCGACGGTGGCAAGCCGCAGCTCGCGGCGGCACGTGCCGCACTCGACTCGGTTGGCGCGACCGGCATCCCCCTCGCCGCACTCGCTAAGCGCGAGGAGGAGTTGTGGCTTCCCGGCTGGGACGAGCCGGTCGTGCTCCCCACCGGCTCGGCATCGCTCTACCTCGTGAAACGCATTCGCGACGAGGCGCACCGATTCGCGATAACCTATCATCGTGAGCTTCGTGGCAAAGCCATGACCGCGAGCGTTCTCGACGATATCCCGGGCATCGGGCCTGCGCGAAAGAAGGCGCTCATGAAGGCTTTCGGCTCGGCCAAGGGGCTGCGTCAGGCTACGGCTGCCGAGATAGCTGCGGTCCCGGGTGTCCCCGTCGACGTAGCCGAGGAGATCGTTGCGGTCCTCGGCCAGTGGCAGACTGAGCGCGAAGGGGGAGAGAATTGAGCGACGGGCGGCACGGCCCGGTCTGGGAGGAGCTCGGAAGGATCGACTACTTCCTCGAGCATCTCGCGCGCGCAGTCGAGCGCGGCGAGGCGCCGAGGGAGACCTACGACACGCTCGCTCCCCGCTATCTGACCCGTCGCGAGGAGATCGTCAGGGTGCTCACGGGAGCTGCGATGCCCGTGGCGGCGGAATCACAGCCGCACCCGGTCGCGGCTCCGTTCTCCGCCCCGGTCGCCGATCTCGTCCCCGGGCGCGCACCGCGAGAGGTGCGCTGGACTCAGATTCTTGCGTACACAGGGGCGTTCCTGGTAGTGGTCGCTGCGGCGATCTTCACAGTCGCGGTATGGGAGACGGTCTCCACGACTGCGAAGCTCGCGTTCCTCGGCGTGTTCACGGCTGCGTTCTATGGAGCCGGTGTTCTCGTCTGGCGCGCAGGGATGCGCGGCGGGGGAGTTGCACTCACGGCGGTCGGCTCCGCGATGCTGCTGTTCGACGGGTGGATCGCCATCGACGGGTACGGGATGAGCGGCCCCTGGCCGTGGGCGGGGCTCCTGCTCGTGCTCTCGGCGGTCTACTGGTTCACCGAGACGCGACTTACGGGCAGGTTCTTCGGCATCACTGGGGCCGCTGCGCAGATCGGCTGGTGGTGGCTTCTCGG
Organism: uncultured Coriobacteriaceae bacterium; assembly: GCA_964349355.1. GTDB lineage: Bacteria > Actinomycetota > Coriobacteriia > Anaerosomatales > SLCP01 > JAUVXE01. The sequence continues at coordinate 5,766 of CAYGFZ010000034.1, forward strand.
TCAGGGGCTTGGCTGGACGACCGCTCCGCGCTTCGCCGGAATCGCAGCGGTAGCGATCGCATGGTCGATCGTGGCCGAGGTCACTCGCGAACGCGAAGAGTTCGCTTCGCTTGCCTGGGTACTCCGAATAGCTGCGCCGGTGACGGTAGCGGGTGCGGCTTTCGGCGTGCTGGCCAATCTCGCGATCGGGCCGCCACGCTGGGTCGACGTCGGCTCGGCGGCGGTGATCGCACTCGCGGTCACTGCGGTCGTCGACCGCTTCGGCGTCAGGTGGCGTGGGATCGCTGCCGCCGGGTGGCTCCCGTTGCTCGTGGCCATCGCGGCCATGATCGATGTCACCTCGCCGGGTTGGGGACATGTCGGAGTGCTCGTGGCCGCTGCCGTCGCCCTCGGCGCGTACGAGCTCTTCCGGGGCGGCCTCGGTCACGGCATCGCAGCCCTCGTGTTCGAGGCCGCCGCGTGGCTCGCGCTCGCAGACCGACTCGACTTCGCAACCGATGCCACGCTCGCGATGCTCGTAGTCGTCGGCGCCGTGTGGCTTGTCGCAGCCCGTATGATGAGCGAGCGCATCGATGGAGACGAGCCGCTCGCTCCTTACGCGTCCGGGTTCGCGCCGGTGGTCGCTGTCGGGGGACGGCTCCTTCTCGGCGGGGTCACGCTCTTCCTGCCCGAGGGGGTCCTCGAGGCACGCCGTGAGGGATGGGGACTGGTACTGCCCCGTGAGACCGTACTCGCCGCTGTGTTCACTCTCGGATGGGGCGCAGGTGCGCGTCTCATGCGGGCCTGGTCTGCGGCGATCGTCGCAGCGGCGGGATCGTTCCTCACGGTCTCCCTGCTCGTGAGCGGCCTTGCACCCGATGTGCACGTCGCGTTCGTGGGCTGCGCTCTCGTCGCGCTGGCCGCGCTGTGGTTGCACGCGCCACCTATCTCGCGTGCGCTATCGGCACCCTTGCTCGGCCGCGGCATCTCGTGGGTCGCGGGCGGCGTGTTGTTCGCGTTCGCGACCGGCCTCTGGCTCGTCGGCCCGCCCTACGCCGAGTGGCCCGTGATCGTCCTGATGGTCGCGGTGGCGGCACTGTGGCTCTCCGAGGCGTGGCGGTTCTCCAGCGCGTGTCTCGGCGCAGCCGCCGGTCCTGCGCTCGTGGGGGCAACGCTGCTCACCGGTGACCTGATCGACGTCGGCCCCGGGCTCCTCGGCTCGGCTCTCGGAGGTGTCGCCGGGGCAGCTGCCGGCACGTTTATCTGCGGCGCTTGCGTGCCCTGGGGACGCCGCAGTGTGTATCGGGAGTCGCTGTGGTGGTGGGCTCTTCCCGCCGGGGTGGCCGCTTCGGTCGCTGCCCTGTGGCCGATCGTGATGCTGGCCGGTTCGCGTTCGGCCGATGTCGCGCAAGCGCTCACCGTCACGTTCGCCCTCGCTGCCCTCGCATGGGCGCTCGGCGCGCTGGCGGTCCGCGGGACGTGGCTTTCGTCCCTGTCCGCGCTGGCGGCATGGGGCTCGATACTCGCTGCGCTCGCATGGCTGGCAGCGCCTCCGGCGGTGACCCTTGCCGTCCTCACCGCCTACGCGGTGGCTCTGATGGCACCGACCTTCGTTCGGCTCCGAAGCGACGCGCCCGCACCGCTGCGTTCGGCACTTGCGGCGCCGCTGGCTGCTGTTGCGCTGACTGTGGCGGCCGGGACGGTATTCCTCGGCGTCCAGTCGCACTTCGGGGCTGTGCTGTGGGGCGGGTGGGCCGACCTCGGCCCGTGGGGACTCACCGTCGCGCTCGTGGTCCTCGGCGGACTGCTCGTCTCTGCGGCCGCGCCCTACTCGATTGAGATCGCCGAGTATGCCGGCGCGTTGGCCATCGTGGCTGCGGGCTGGGTCGTGCTCGACACCGCCGGCGTACGCGTCCTCGAGCCCTACCTTGTCCTTCTCGCTCTCTACATCGCCGGTTCCGCCTACCGCTATGCATCCGGCGCTCCGGCGCGCGAGGTGCCGGTGGTCTCCGACTGGGCGGCGGTCGCATGTGCCGCATGGCTCCCCGCACTGCTCGCGGTCTCGGCCAGCACTCCCTCGGACGCCTTCACCCACAGCGTGTGGGCGGTCGGCCTTTCCCTCGCTGCGATCACGGCTGGGGTGCTTCTGCGGGTGCGTGGCTACCTGTTCGGCGGCGTCGCGGCGCTTGTCTTCGTCTCGGTGTGGCGCTCGTTTTTCCTGCTGGTCGAGTTCTGGTGGGCCGTTCTCGGTTTGATCGGGATCGCCATGCTGGTGATCGCGCTGACATGGGAGCGTCAGCAGATGCTTCTCGCCCGAACGGGAAATCTCGTGCGCGAGTACTTCGGCGGCTGGCGTTAGCAGGCGATTCCCTGGCCCCGGCGGCGGATGTGTCAGCCCCAGCGGGTATACTCCATCACAAGCACGACCGGAATCGACCGACACCTGCCGAGGAGGTACACGCGTGAACTTCGTTCTTCGCATGCTCGTCTCCGCCGCCGCGATCTTCGGTGTGGCCTATCTGTCGGGCGGTTGGCTGCTCGACGTCGACAGCTTCACTGCCGCACTGTGGGCAGCGGCTGTTCTCGCGCTGCTCAACGCTTTCGTCCGCCCGGTTCTCGGATTCCTCTCGCTGCCGATCACCGTGCTGACGCTCGGGCTGTTCGCGTTGGTTCTCAACGCGCTGATGCTCTACATCGTCGCGTGGCTCGTCCCGGGCGTGGAGATCACAGGGTTCTTCCAGACGCTCATCGCCGCGGTGCTGATCTCGGTCGTAAGCGCGTTCTTCTCGTCGGCCATCGACAGGGATTGAGGTTGCCTATGTCCGAGGAAGACATCGAAGGGTGCGTTCCGGACCTTGCTGCCGACGGAGGGTCGGCACCCGGCACCGTTCCCGAACTCGTGGTCATCACAGGGATGTCGGGGGCTGGGCGCAGTGAGGCGATTCACACGTTCGAGGACCTCGGTTACTTCTGCATCGACAACCTGCCGCCCGCGTTCATCCGGCAGATCATCGAACTCACGCGTCTCCCGGGCAGCCGTATCCGCCGGATCGCGGTCGTCTGCGACGTGCGGGCGAAGGAGTTCTTCGAGGAGTTGATCGGGGAACTCCGCAATATCGAAGAAGCCGGAGTGCCGTTTCGCCTCCTGTTCCTTGAGGCTGATGACGACTCGCTCGTTCGGCGATTCAAAGAGACCCGCCGCCGCCACCCGCTGTGCGCGGAGGGAGATTCGGTGGTCGACGGCATCACGCACGAGCGTGCCGCGCTGGTAGATATCCGTGTCCGGGCAGACCTTATCATCGATACGAGTACCCTCAAGCCCTCGGAGTTGCGCGCCGCGATCCGCGATCGTTTCTTCTCCGGAAACCCTGTGACATCGCTCGCCGTGACGGTCGTGTCCTTCGGCTTCAAGTACGGGCTGCCGACCGACGCCGACATCGTCATGGACGTCCGGTTCTTGCCTAACCCGTACTATATCCCCGAGTTGCGCCCGCATACGGGACTCGATGAGCCCGTGCGGCAGTTCGTGCTCAAGCGTCCCGAGACGATCGAGTTCACCGAGAAGTGGTTCGACCTCCTTGCCATTCTCGCGCCGAGTTACCTCATGGAGGGCAAGACGCACCTTATCGTCGCGCTCGGCTGTACCGGCGGCATGCACCGTAGCGTCGCCCTGTCCGAGGAGACCGCCCGGTTCCTCGGACAGCAAGGGTATCGGGTGGCGGTGAGCCATCGCGACATCGCGAAGGACAGGGAGCGCCGGTGAGCGCCGTGAGCAGTGCCGTCGCAGTGGGGGGCGGTACCGGCCTTCCGGGGGTGCTGCGCTGCCTTGTCGAACTCGGCTATGAGACCGCTGCCGTCGTCACGATGGCCGACGATGGCGGCTCGAGCGGCAAACTGCGCACCGAACTCGGCATGTTGCCACCGGGCGATATCCGTAACTGCCTGGTCGCCCTCGGCGATGCCGAAAGCCCGTTCGCGTCGCTCTTTCAGTATCGCTTTCCGCACGGCGAAGGGCTCGCCGGGCACGCGTTGGGCAACCTCATGATCGCCGCACTCGCGGACATCACAGGATCGTTCCCTGCTGCGATAGAGGAGGCGGGGCGGCTCCTCGGCACGCGGGGGAGGGTCCTGCCGTCGACACTGGAGGACATCTCGCTGCATGCGACCGACTCGGCCGGAAACCCGGTCTCGGGCCAGGCGCTCATCGCAACGAGTTGCGGTCCGTTCGCACACGTCAGGCTCGAGCCACCCGATCCGGAAGCGTATCCCCCGGCAGCAGAGGCGATTCGCCAGGCCGAGCTCGTGGTCGTGGGGCCCGGCAGCCTCTTCACGTCGCTCGTCCCCAACCTGCTCGTTCCCGGTATCGCAGATGCGCTCCGGGAGACCCGGGCAAGACGCGTCTACGTCTGCAACGTCGCCAACCAGCGCGGTGAGACGGGCGGCATGGACGCGGCCGACCACTTCGAGGTCCTTCTCGGCCACGGTCTGGACGGGGTGTTCGACGACGTGGTCGTCCACGGGGCGGACCAGACACCGGCACAACCCGGCCGGTGTCTCGTGTACGATGGCTCCAAGCGGCCCGTCGAGGCCGTCGATGCCGGTCCTGATGTGATCGCTCGCATCGAGGCCAGGGGAACGCGTATCGTTGTGGCTGACGTGGTCGACCCGATAGACCGCCGTCATCACTCCCGCAGCAAGTTGTGTCGCGTACTCGGGGGGTTTGCGGACTCAAGTGTCGTTCACGGCTGAAGTCAAAGACGAGCTCTCTCGCATCGAGCTGAAACGCGGGTGCTGCCTGCGGGCCGAGCTGGCGGCGCTCGTCCGTGTCGAGGGCACGCTGCACATCACCGGCAAAGAACGCTACCGGCTTGAGATTGCGACCGAGACCGCGCCGGTGGCCCGTAAGACGATCAAGCTTCTCCACGGCCCCTATGATCTAAAAACCGAGCTCACGGTCCGGCGCAGCGTGCTTCACAAGACGAACAACTACCTCATCACGGTCATCAGCCAGCCGAGGCTTGCTCAGGCCCTGAACGAACTCGGTGTGCTCGACGAGTCGTTCTCCCTTACCTACGGGATCGTCCCGCGACTGGTCCGTCGCGACTGCTGCGCGATCTCATACCTCAGGGGAGCGTTCCTCGGCGGTGGATTCGTCGCCGACCCCCACGGCGACTTCCACTTCGAACTCACCGCTGAAACCGAGCAGATGGCAGGAGATCTACTCGCGGTGATGGCCCGTTTCGGGATGCATGCCAAGATCACCAGGAGGCGGGGGCTGTACTCGGTCTATCTCAAAGGAGCCGAGCCGATCGTCACCTTCCTGGCGCTGGTGGGGGCGCACCAGGCGCTGCTGCGCACGGAAGACGTTCGAATCGTGAAGTCGATGCGCAACGAGGTGAACCGTCTGGTCAACGCCGAGACCGCGAACCTGCAGAAGTCGGCCGAGGCGGCGATCTCCCAACTTGAGGCGATACGCGTCCTCGATCAGACTCGCGGGCTCGCCAGCCTGCCGCCGGCATTGCGCGAGCTCGCGGCGCTCAGGCTGAAACATCCCGAGGTGAGCCTGCGTGAACTCGGTGAGCTTGCAGACCCCCCGCTCTCGAAGTCGGCGGTATATCATAGGATCAGGCGCATCGAGGAGCTGGTGGTACGGGGATCCTCGGGCGACGGATAACGGGAGGCCGCGCCCGTCTCCCGGTGGAGGGAGCGGGCGTTCGCATGGCGCCCGGCACGGACACGGGTCGCCACAAGGGAAGGGAATCACCATGACGATCAAGGTCGGTATCAACGGGTTTGGACGTATCGGGCGTCTTGTCTATCGCGCGTGCGCAGCCGATCCGGCTATCGAGGTGGTCGCCGTCAACGACCTGACCGATGCCAAGACGCTCGCGCACCTGCTCAAATACGACTCGGTCCACGGTCGCTTCGGTGGCGTTGTCGAGGCTGCCGAGGATGGCTTCTCGGTTGACGGTAAGCTCATCAAGGTGCTCTCAGAGCGCGATCCGGCGAACCTGCCGTGGGGCGCGCTCGGCGTCGATCTCGTCGTGGAGTCCACAGGTTTCTTCACCGACGCCACGAAGGCTAAGGCACACATCGATGCGGGCGCGTCGAAGGTGCTCATCTCGGCTCCCGCGAGCAACGAAGACATCACGATCGTACTCGGCGTCAACCACGAAGAGTACGACGCGAGCAAGCACCACATCGTCTCGAACGCCTCTTGCACCACGAACTGCCTCGCACCCTTTGCCAAAGTGCTTCGCGACGAGTTCGGTCTGGTGAGCGGTTTCATGAACACGATCCACAGCTACACCAACGACCAGGTCACGCTTGACGCGCCTCACAAGGATCTGCGCCGGGCACGTACCGCGGCCGCATCGATCATCCCCACAAGCACCGGCGCTGCCAAGGCGATCGGGCTTGTGATGCCCGACATGAAGGGCAAGCTCGACGGCATGTCGATGCGTGTCCCCACGCCCGACGGCTCCGTCGTCGACCTCGTGGCCCGACTCGGTCGTGACGTGACCGCCGAGGAGATCAACGCTGCGATGAAGGCTGCCGCCGAGGGCCCGATGAAGGGCTACCTCGAGTACTGCACCGATCCGATCGTCTCCATCGACGTCGTCGGTAACCCGGCCTCCTCGGTCTTCGACTCTCTCCAGACGATGGTCATGGGCGGGACAGGGAACTTCGTGAAGTGCGTGTCGTGGTACGACAACGAGTGGGGCTATTCGTGCCGCGTGAAGGACCTTATCAAGTACATGAGCGCATAAGTATGCCGACGTTGAGAGATGCGGCGGGCCCCGGGTCGGGTCCCGCCGTGTGCGCCACCGGAACGGGGGGGGACGATGTTTGAGAAACTCACCGTCAAGGACGTCGACGTGAAGGGCAAGCGTGTGCTGGTGCGCGTCGACTTCAACGTGCCCTTGCACGAAGGCGCCGTGGCCGACGACACGCGTATCCGTGCCGCACTACCCACCTTGCGCTACCTTGTGGATCACGGGGCACGGGTCATCGTCATGAGCCACCTCGGCAGGCCGAAAGGCGAGCCCGATCCGCAGTACTCGCTTCGCCCCGTTCGTCGTGTGTTGCAGCGCCTCATGGGACGCAACGTGGTGTTCGTCGACGACATCGTCGGCGCCGATGCGCGCGAAGCGGTCGAACGGATGGTCGATGGCGAGATTCTCATGCTCGAGAACGTCCGCTTCCATCCTGGGGAGAAGGCCAACGACTCCGGCTTCGCGCGCGATCTCGCATCCCTCGGCGACATCTTCGTCAACGACGCGTTCGGGGCCGCCCACCGTGCCCACGCTTCGACGGCGGGTGTGGCCGACTATCTCCCTGCTTACGCCGGGATGCTCCTCGCCCGCGAGGTCAAGACTCTCAAGCGCATGCTCCTCGAGCCTGAACATCCGTTCGTGGCGATCCTCGGCGGGTCGAAGGTCTCCGACAAGTTCGGCGTGATCGACCGGCTCCTGGACTGCGCCGATACGGTCATCATCGGCGGCGGGATGTGTTTCACGCTTCTCGTTGCGAAGGGCATCGACGTTGGGCGCAGTCTCGTGGAGGAAGAGTGGGTCGAGCCGGCCAAGAAGATGCTTGAGAAGGCGGCCGGTAACGGAGTGGACCTCCTGCTCCCGGTCGACTTCGTGGTGGCCGAGGAGATCACCGAGGATGCGGACACCACGATCGTGGGTCGCGAGGAGATACCGGCTCACTCGTTGGGCCTCGATATCGGTCCGACCTCGGTCGAGCTCTTCAAAGATGCCATCTCCTCGGCCAAGACGATCTTCTGGAACGGTCCGATGGGCGTCTTCGAGATGACGCCGTTCGCGACCGGCACTCGTGAGATCGCCACAGCGGTGGCCCGCAACAACCGGGCCGTCTCGGTGATCGGCGGCGGTGATTCGGTCGCAGCCTTGAAGAAGTTCGGACTGGAGGAGCGCGTCACGTTCGTATCGACGGGCGGCGGCGCGTCCATGAAGGTGCTGGAGGGGTCGAGCCTGCCGGGTATCGATGCCCTGCAGGACAGGTAGGAGGATCACATGGCACGCCGACCGATGGTCGCAGGCAACTGGAAGATGTACAAGACTGCAGGTGAAGGAGCGATTCTCGTCCAGAACCTCGAAGAGCTCGCGCGCGACATCTGGGAAGAGGTCGAGGTCGTTGTCTGCCCGCCTTTCACGGCCCTCAAGAGCGTGTCGACAGTGATCGAACTCGACCGCCTTCAGATGGGACTCGGCGCCCAGGATATGCACTGGGAGGCCGAGGGCGCCTTCACGGGTGCCATCGCCGCGCGCATGCTTGTCGACCTGCGCTGTGACTACGTGATCGTCGGTCACTCAGAGCGGCGCGAATACTTCGGCGAGACCGACGCGACCGTCAACAAGAAGGTGCATGCTGTCTTCGATGCGGACATGCTTCCGATCGTCTGCGTAGGCGAGTCGCTCGCGGTCCGGGAGGCCGAGAAGACCGAGTCGTTCGTGCGCGGACAGGTGCGCGCAGCCCTGGAGGGACTGAACGCCGAGCAGGCAGCACGACTCGTGATCGCCTACGAGCCTGTCTGGGCCATCGGCTCCGGCCGCACGCCGACTCCTGAAGGCGCCAACGATGTCGCGCGCTCGATCCGGGCGACAGTGGGGGCGACCTTCGGTCAGCCGGCCGCCATCCAGGCCCGCGTTCTGTACGGCGGATCGGTCAAGCCCGAGAACGCGGCGACGTTCTTCGCAGAGCCCGACATCGACGGCGCGCTGGTAGGTGGCGCGGCGTTGCAGGCCGACTCGTTCGCCTACATCGTCGAGGCGGCCAGGTGAGTGAGTCCCGCACACCCCTCGCACTCATCATCATGGACGGGTATGGATTGGCCGAGCCCGGACCGGGCAACGCCATCACGTCCGCCGAGACACCCGAACTCGATGCCCTCTTCGAGCACTACCCGCACGGTCGGCTGAAAGCATCGGGCCTGGCCGTCGGTCTGCCCGAGGGGCAGATGGGCAACTCCGAGGTCGGACACCTCAACATCGGTGCGGGCCGGGTCGTCTACCAGGATCTGACCCGCATCGACGCTGCGATCGCCGATGGGTCGATCGACTCCAACCCCGTGCTCGACGCGGCCGTCGATTATGCTATCGCCTCCGGTGGAGCCGTGCACTTCATGGGACTACTCTCAGACGGTGGTGTGCACAGCCACCGCGATCATCTCTATGCGCTACTGCGGCTCGCCGCCCGCCGCGGGGCGAGCCGCGTCTTCGTGCACTGTTTCCTCGATGGTCGCGACGTGGCTCCACACTCCGGCGCGGGCTTCGTCGCGGACCTAGAGCGCTTCATGGCCGAGGAGGGTGTCGGCCAGGTCGCGACGGTGATCGGTCGGTACTGGGCGATGGATCGCGACAATCGTTGGGATCGCGTAGAGCGCGCCTGGCGGGCGATGGTGCTCGGTGCGGGGGCGGCCTCGGCGAAGTCAGCCGTGCGGGCGATCAGGGCGTCATACGAGCAAGGGGTGACCGACGAGTTCGTCGCACCGGTGGTGGTCACGAAGGTCGCCGAAGGGGACGCCATCACACACCCTGTTGCGACTCTCTCCGACGGCGACACCGTGATCTTCTTCAACTTCCGCCCTGACCGTGCCCGTGAGATCACCCGGGCTCTCGTCGATCCGGAGTTCACCGGGTTCGAGCGTCCGGTGGTGCCCGAGCTCCACTTCGTCTGCCTCACCGAGTACGATCCGCTCATTGCTGCCCCGGTCGCGTTTCCTAAGAGTCTGCCCCGTTGCGTACTCGCTGATGTGATCGCCGGGGCTGGTCTGCGGCAGCTCCACATCGCCGAGACCGAGAAGTATGCTCATGTCACATTCTTCCTGAATGGAGGCGCCGAGGAGCCAAAGGAAGGCGAGGAACGTGTCTTAGTCCCGAGTCCGAAGGTCGCCACCTACGATCTCCAGCCGGAGATGAGTGCGCCGGGTGTCACCGACGAGTTGGTTGCAGCGATCGAGCAAGACAGGGCCGACGTCTACATCGCCAACTACGCTAACTGCGACATGGTCGGACACACGGGCGTCTTTGATGCCGCGGTCGAAGCTGTCGAAGCTGTCGATGCGGGTGTCGGTCGTGTGGTTCGTGCGATCCGCGAGCGCGGGGGAGTGGCGCTGATAACCGCCGACCACGGCAACGCGGAGCAGATGTTCGCAGACGATGGCTCCAGTATTTTCACGGCACACACCCCGTCTGAAGTGCCCTTTCTTGCGGTGGTGGACGGTGTTACGGCTGTTGTCGACGATGGCATCCTGGCTGACGTCTCCCCCACGGTGGCAGCCCTCCTCGGCCTCCCTGAACCGGCCGAGTGGACGGGTCGCAACCTCCTGCTATACTGAGTGGTCGCTTAAGCCATCGCAGTCGTATGTCGACGCTAAGGAGTGTCCCGCGTGAACGTGTTCGTCGTATTCATCCTGGTCATACATGTGCTCGTATCGCTCGGGCTCATCGTTCTCGTCTTGCTCCACTCCGGTAAGGGTACCGGCGTCTCGTCGATGTTCTCCGGGGTGATGTCGCCGACGTCTTCGGGTACCGGCATCATCGAGAAGAACCTCGA
>CAYGFZ010000034.1:16428-21844 GCA_964349355.1 uncultured Coriobacteriaceae bacterium
CCGGGGTGATGTCGCCGACGTCTTCGGGTACCGGCATCATCGAGAAGAACCTCGACCGCTTCACCATCGTTGCAGCTATCGTGTTCTCTATCACCACACTGTTGCTCATGGTGACGTACAGTCCTGGAGGGTAACGCCCCCGGGCGTACACGACATGATGTATCGAAGAACGGGCCGTATACAGCGGCCCGTTTTCGCTTTTCTGCGCTCGCGTTCGCGACCCCTCTGACCGGCATTCATACCCTTGCCTTACTGCGACAAGAGGAGGACACTTGGCTACGTATGGACGTGCAGTCTGCCTGTTCACGGACAGGTTCGCAGTGAAGGGAGGCGCGACATTGTCAAAGAGAATCCGAACGTCTATAGCGATGCTTCTCGTGCTCGGTCTGGCTTTCTCACTCGTCGGTCTGGGTGGGTGTGGACCAACTGAGTCCGAGGACCCCGTAGAGCCCGATGCCCCGGCTGAAGGCCCTGTGGAGGGTGGGACATTCAACTTCTACATCAATGAGCCCGCGTACATCGATCCGGTCAACCTTCAGGAGTCCGAGGGCACCCAGGTAGGTCAGGTGCTCTTCGACAGCCTGGTCACCTTCGACTCGTTGACCTCAGAGGTTCAGCCGGCGGCTGCCGAGACCTGGGAGTCCAATGAGGACGCCACGGTGTGGACCTTCAGCCTCGTCGATGGTGCGAAGTTCCATAATGGCCGGGACGTCACCGCCCAGGACTTCAAGTACGCATGGGAGCGTATCGCCGACCCCGCCAACGAGTCCGAGATCGCATACCACCTCTCGGCCGTGAAGGGTTTCGACGAGATGCAGGACGGTAGCGCGACAGAGCTTGAGGGTGTCGTCGCAGTCGATGACACCACGCTAGAGGTCACCCTGAAGTACGCCTTCGCCGACTTCGAGTATGTAGTCGGACACCCGGCTCTTGCTCCGGTACCCGCCGAAGAGGTCGAGGCCGGGGACTTCGGCGAGATGCCGATCGGCAACGGGCCGTTCAAGATGAGCGAGCCATGGGCACACGACCAGTACATCAAGGTCGAGAAGTTCGCTGACTACTACGGCGACATGCCCTACATCGACGCGATCGAGTACAAGATCCTCGCCGATCCCGACACCGCCTTCCTCGAGTTCCAGGCCGGCAATGTCGATTTCACGCAGATACCGACCGGCCAGATCCAGTCGACCGTGGACCAGTACGGGCAGAGCGCTGACGGTTACACAGTCAACCCCGGTCAGCAGGTCACGCTCGGTACCGAGCTTGCCACCTACTTCCTCCTCATGAACAACGAGGACGAGGTTCTTCAAGACGCCGATGTTCGCCGCGCACTGTCGCTTGCGATCGATCGTCAGGCGATCTGCACGACCATCTTCGAGGGCACCCGTGAGCCCGCAACCGGAATCGTTCCGGATGGTATCGTCGGCTTCCAGGACGATGCGTGGGACTACTCGCGCTACGACGTCGATGCCGCCAAGGAGATGCTCGCCGAGGCCGGTTACCCGGACGGCGAGGGCTTTCCTATGATCAAGCTCGAGTACAACACCGGCGCTGGACACGAGGACATCCTGCAGCTCGTCCAGAGTGACCTCGCAGCCATCGGTATCGAGTCGGAGCTTGAGGGTACGGAGTGGGCGCAGTATCTCGACAAGTTGACTGAGCGCACCTACCAGATCGGTCGTCTCGGATGGATCTCCGACTACCCGATTATGGACAACTTCCTCTACCCGCTCTTCAAGTCGGGTGGCGACGACAACTACGCGTTCTACAGCAACACCGAAGTCGACGAGATGCTCGAAACCGCTCGTCGCACGACTGACGATGACGAGCGCATAGAGCTTTACCGCGAGATCGAGCGCACGATCGGTGAAGAAGCGCCTGTCATGCCGCTCATGTTCTACCGTCACTTCCATGTCGCGTCTGACAGGGTCATGGATGGAGTCTACAGCCCCAACGGCCTGTTTGATTTCCAGCGGGTCTGGCTGCAGCAGTAGGGAACATTCCCTAGCAAGGGATTGATGCGCGCCGTCGGGGCGCCCACCCGGGCGTCCCGACGGCGCGAGTTTCCCACCGCCCCTCACCTGACGGGACGAGACGGAGAAATGCTCAAGTACATCGCCCGCAGAATACTTCAGATGATCCCTGTATTCGTCGGCGTGACACTGATCCTGTTCATCTTGCGCGCGCCCGGAGTGCTTCCGGGTGACCCGGTCCGGATGATCACCGGAGAGCGCGCGATCTCTGAAGAGCTGCGTGCGCAGATCGTCTCGAAGCACGCACTCGACCAGCCCCTGCACACGCAGTATGTGATCTATCTGCAGAACCTGGTCCAGGGTGATCTCGGCGAGTCATACCAGCGTGGCCGTCCGGTCATCGACATCCTTGCCGAGAAGTTCCCCAACACCTTGCGCCTTGCCCTTGCGGGCATCCTTGTCGAAGTCATCCTGGGCCTGACGGCCGGGATCATCTCGGCGGTCAGGCAGTACTCCTTCATGGATGTGCTGGTGACACTCTCCACATCGGTGCTTGTCTCGGTGCCGGTGTTCTGGCTGGGTATGCTCTTTCAGATATTCTTCGGCCTCAAACTCAAAGAGTGGACCGGCGGGGCGTTTTACCTGCCGATCTCCCAGATGTCCTCGGCGAACTTCCCCGACTGGGTCCACCTCATCCTTCCGGCGATAACCCTGGCGTCTGTGTCGACAGCATACGTGGCTCGCATCATGCGTAGCCAGATGCTCGAGGCGATGGGTCAGGACTACATACGTACCGCACGCGCGAAGGGTCTGAGCAACCGCGCGGTAACCTTTCGTCACGCTCTCAAGAACGCGCTCATCCCGGTCGTGACATTCATAGGCATCGACTTCGGTGTGATGATGAGCGGAGCGATCCTCACCGAGACTGTCTTCAGCTGGCCCGGCGTGGGCCGGGAGATATTCCTCGCGGTCGGACAGCGGGACTGGCCGATCGTCATGGGTGGCGTGATTATCATCGTGTTCGTTGTGATGGTCATCAACCTGCTCGTGGATCTGAGTTACGCACTGCTCGACCCTCGGATCAGGTACGGGGGTGCAACGGAATGAGAAGCGGATCTGACAGGGAGTCTGCCCGCAGTTCGAGCGTGCCGAGGGATGTCGAGAGTCACCAGAGCAGGAACGAAGGGACGACGTTACCCACGCTTCCCGGTAATGTCCACAACGGCAATGCGAGCCGGACTCTGTGGGGGGACGCATGGCGCCGCCTTCGCAGGAACAAACTCGCGATCGCAGGACTGGTCTGGATCGTCGTGGTGACCGTCACAGCCGTCTCGGCGGACCTGTGGATGCCCGGGACCTTCGGCGATCCGCTCACCGTGAACACCAGCCCCGGTGCGAACCTCCAGCCGCCCTCGATGGAGAACCCTTTCGGGACCGACAAGCTCGGTAGGGACGTGTTCGCGCGTGTCGTCTACGGCGCGCGGGTCTCTCTCACGGTCGGGGTGCTGGCAGTGTCGATCTCGCTGGTGATCGGCCTTCTCGCGGGTGCCCTATCTGGCTACTACGGTGGGGTTGTCGATTCGATCGTGATGCGCTCGGCCGATGTCTTCTTCTCCTTCCCGTACATACTGTTCGCGATCGCACTCATCGCTGTCCTGGGGCCGAGCTACCGCAACGTATTCATTGCTATCGGTATCCTTGGCTGGCCCTCGATCGCGCGTGTCTTCCGCAGTTCGATCCTGTCAGTGAAGCAGACGGAGTATGTCGATGCGGCCCGTGCGATGGGCGCGTCGGACCTGCGGATCATGTTCCGGCACATCATGCCTAACGCGATCGCGCCGATCATCGTGTACGGCACGATGAGTATCGGTGGCGCGATCATCACGGAGGCCGCACTGTCGTTCCTCGGCATGGGCGTACAGCCTCCGACACCCTCGTGGGGGCTGATGCTCTCCGACGCGAAATCACTGATGTTCGCCGCCCCGTGGCTGACAATCTGGCCCGGATTCGCGATCCTGACGACCGTGCTCGCGTTCGTCTTGATGGGCGACGGCATGCGGGACGCCCTTGACGTGAAGATGAAGGACTGACCTGATGTCGACTCTCCTCGAGGTCAAGAACCTCGCCACACACTTCACGACGCGCGACGGGATCGTCAAAGCGGTCGACGGGGTGTCGTTTTCCCTCGAGTCGGGTAAGACGCTTGCGGTGGTGGGGGAGTCGGGATCGGGAAAGTCCGTCACGGCACTTTCGATCATGCGCCTTGTCCAGGAGCCGCAGGGCAAGATCGTCAGCGGTGAGGTACTGTTCAAGGGCGACGACGTCCTGCAGATGAACGACCGGCGGGTTCGCGAACTCAGGGGCGATCGCATCGCGATGATCTTTCAAGACCCGATGACCTCGCTCAACCCGGTGTTCAAGGTCGGCCGTCAGATCGGTGAGTCGCTCATGCTGCACAAAGGGATGAGCCGTAAGCAAGCCCTTGAGCGCGCGGTCGAGTTGCTGGAGATGGTCGGCATACCGCATCCGCGCGATCGGGCGAACGACTATCCCCACCAGTTTTCCGGCGGGATGAGACAGAGAGCGATGATCGCGATGGCGCTCGCATGCGATCCGGACATCCTGATCGCCGACGAGCCTACCACCGCGCTCGACGTCACCATCCAGGCACAGATCCTCGAGCTCATGATCGACATCCAGGAACGTCTCGGTACCGCGATCATCATGATCACCCACGACCTCGGCGTAGTGGCCGACATGGCCGAGGACGTCATGGTCATGTACGCGGGAAAGCAGGTCGAATACACCGCTTCGGACCGGATCTTCTACCAGCCGAGGCATCCCTACACGTGGGGACTGCTCGATAGCCTCCCGCGCCACGATGTCGACGAGAAAGGTTCTTTGCTGCCGATCTCAGGCCAGCCTCCGAGCCTCATCGACGTTCCATCGGGGTGTGCGTTTCATCCGCGCTGTCGCTTCGCGCAGGACGTCTGCGTGACGGACGTCCCTCCGCTACGGGAAGTCGCGGAGGGCCACCTCGCTGCGTGTCACTTCGCGACCGAGCCCGATTTCCGCCGGGGCACCGCCCGCGCTGTTGGGGAGGCGGCCACAGATGAGTGAACTGCTGCGGGTCGACAGTCTGTGTAAGCACTTTCCGGTGGAGCAGGGCGTGCTGAGTTCGCGCTTCGGGCGCAAGGTTCATGCGGTCGACGACGTCTCCTTCACCGTGAGCGCCGGGGAGACCCTCGGTCTCGTGGGCGAGTCAGGGTGTGGTAAGTCGACGACGGGTCGTTGCGTGATGCGGCTGCTTGAGCCGACCGCAGGAACGATCACGTTCGACGGGCAGGACGTCGGGGCGATGCGGACCCGGGCCCTGAAAGAGTTCCGGCGCGAGGTCCAGATCATCTTTCAGGACCCGTACGCTTCTCTCAATCCCCGGATGA
>CAYGFZ010000035.1:0-21682 GCA_964349355.1 uncultured Coriobacteriaceae bacterium
AGCACGGCGAATACCACGATCAGTGCTGGCCGGAACGAGGAACGCGACATCGGGAAACCCATACAACCGGACCGCAGGGACGTTCAAGCTCTATATTGTAGCAGGTAGAGTGCCATGTTGAAAGAATCAGCATTCCCGCCATGTGACGCCATGTGACGAAAGAGACCCGGCCGGTGTGCGCTGCGATCAGGCCGACCCGATCGCAGCACGGACGACATCCACCCACTTGGATTCGATCTGCGCAAGGGTCGCCTCATCCGCCCCCTCGGCGTAGACCGTGACCTGCGGCTCGCTGGCGTGAGGCAGCACGAGAGCCCATCCACCGTGCGCAGTGATCCGGACCCCTTCGGTCAGGCTCACTTCATAGCCGGCAGCAGCCTCAGAGACCGCCCTCATGACGGCTCCCTTGCGATGAACCGGACAGAACAGTGCGGTCTCCCGCATGTGGAACGAGGGCAGAGACTCGATCAGATCGTCGAGACTCACGCCTGCTTTCATCAGCAACCGCGCAGCCATGGCGACGGTCATCACGCCGTCGTATGCGGCGAGAAAACGCGGAAAGATGTAGCCCCCGCGCGTGGAGCCCGCAAACCCCACCGCGCCCGTGGCCGCGAGAACGGCCAGAGAGCGTCTTGTCCTGCCAGGCCGCAACACCTCGTGCCCGGTCTTCCCGGCGATCTTTTCCACCACGCTGGAAGCGGCGAGCGGAACGGCTATTGGCGCCCCGCTATCGTCACTGCGACACCACAGGTCGACCATGGCGTGGAGTGCGGTATGCCCGTCGAGCAGTCTGCCGCTGCCGGTCACGAACAGAACCCGCTCACCGGCGGAGTCGAACCTCACGCCGAGATCCGCTCCGAACACACCCATGACCCCGCGAATCTGCTCAAACGTGGTGCCACGTGAGTCGGAGAACGCCACCGTCCGCTCGGCATCGGTGAACACATTGAGGGCCATCATGTTCACATGCCACGCTGAAGCGACCTGGGGAATCACGAGGGACACCACGCCGAATCCCATATCTGCGACGACTTTGAGCCACTCGCCTTCGACCTGTGCATCCTGGTTGAGGGCCTTCTCAAGCCCGGCCATGTAGTAGTCCAACGCCCGTGGAGGGTAGATGATTTCCCCGACATCTTCCAGGAACGCCCGTCGGAACTCGCCTCTGAAGTAGAGACGCTCGATCTTCTTCTCGCCCCATGGCGCGACATCGAGTCCATCCTCGTCGAAGAACGCGATCCGCAGGACCTGGAGATCATCGACGGACGTATGCACGTGGATACCCGCGACACAACGAGTATCACGTGTCGTGAACCGGTTGAGCGCAGGTGAAGCGACGCGAAGGTCGCGCACATGGCAGCCGGCCGAGTTCAGCCCTGCCACCATCGCACGCTTGACCATCCTTGCTGACCGACTCGTGTCACGGCTGATGGCGACGTGCGAGCCCTTGGGCAGGAGAGTCGCGAAAGCCTGCGCGACACGCAAGGCGAGCTCCGGCGTCATGTCTATGCCGATGAGCCCCTCGACCCCGTCCTCGCCGAACAGGCCCCTCGGCCCCGTGCTCTCCCAGATGATCGAAGACGTAACGACGGCAGCAGGCTCGATCCTCTTGAACGGGAACACCTGGATGTTCGACCCGATTCGAGCCCCGTGCTCGATAGTCGTCTCGTCACCGATCACCGAGTTCATATCTACCGACGCTCGCGCCCTCACGTCGACCCTGCGGCACAATACCGCACCCGCGACGGAGGCGTGCTTTCCCACAAAGCAGTCGTTCCACAGGATCGAGTGGCTAACCGTGGCATCGTTACCGATGACACAGTTGTCAGCGAGCACTGTGTAGTCGCCGACTCGTGCCCCGGCCCGCACTGTCACGTTCGGGCCGATCACGACCTTGTCCCCGATCACGGAATCAGGGTGTATCTCCGCACCCTCATCGATCCACACGTTGGGACGAGTGCGAACGCCGGGGACGAACACCTTAGCCTTGCCATCAAGGATATCCCGATGAACCTGCATGTACGACTCGAACGAGCCGACATCGCACCAGTACCCGTCGACGACGCACCCGTAGAGGGGGTATCCCTTCTCCATGAGGAGCGGAAAGAGCTCCGAAGAGAAGTCGAACGCCCGATCGTGAGGGATGTGCTCGAGTACCTCGGGCTCGAGCACATAGATACCCGTGTTGATCGTGTCGGAGAAGACCTGCCCCCAGGACGGCTTTTCGAGAAACCGCTCGATCTTGCCGTCTTCATCGGTTATGACCACGCCGAACTCCAGCGGGTCGGGCACGCTCTTGAGCGCGATCGTGACTGCGGCCCCTTTCGCGCGATGGAACTCGATGACCTCTGACAGATCGATGTCGGTAAGCGCGTCTCCGGAGATCACCACGAACGGCTCGCCCGCAAGGAGCGACTCCGCGTTCTTTACCGAACCGGCGGTACCGAGAGGCGTCTCCTCGTGTGCGTAGGAGAGGCTGATCCCCCACTCTTCGCCGTCACCGAAGTAGTCCTCGATAACCTGAGGCATGAACGCCAGCGTGGCCACGACATCGGTGATGCCGTGATGTTTGATCAGTCCGAGGATATGCTCCATCACCGGCTGGTTGACGATCGGAACCATCGGCTTCGGACGCAGGCTCGTCAATGGACGAAGACGTGTCCCCTCTCCCCCGGCCATGATGACAGCCTTCATTCGGGCTCCCCCTTTGCTTCGAAGTCAGCCAGGGCGACCACGCGCCTGGCGAGCACTGTGTAGTGAACGGCGCTCGTCAACGAAAGGACCAGTCCAAAATAGACGATCGGCGTTGCGAACAGCATCTGCGTTCCTGCGACTTCAACCACCGGCCATCCGAGGATCAGAAAGGAGAATCCTGCAAGAAGGACCGCTGTGGTCGTCTTGCCGATGTAGGTCACGGGCATTCGTCGCCCGCGACGCTCAAGCCCGTAGGCTCCCCAGAGAAGGTACACGTCGCGTGCTACGAGCACTACGACGAGCCAGAGCGAGATGCGGTCGATCAAGTATAGGCCGACCACGCCGCTGGCAAGCAAGAGACGGTCGACCAGTGGATCGATCGCCTTGCCCAACGCAGTCACCGTTCCGGTCCTGCGGGCAATCATCCCGTCAAGCCAGTCGGTCGATGCGGCGCCGGCGAAAAGGGCGAACGCGAGCACATCGGATCGGTCGCTGAGTAGCACCGAAAAGAAGAACGGTATCAGTAGCAGCCTGAGGATCGTTATGACGTTCGCAACGGTCCAGATGTCGTCCAGGTGTTGCGGGGTCTCTCCCGGCGGGGTCGCACCGCTTGCAGGTTCCGTCACCGATACTCCCTCTCGATCGCAGGCGTCCACGTTCACTGTTGGGTGTATACCCGTGCTGTCCTTCGCAGGATCATCGTCATTACAGTGATACGGTATGTATCCTGTGTGTTCATGGTGTCGTTCCGGCCCGCCAGCTCTGTAGGGATCGAGGTTTCTCGCGTGGCATATCTGCTTGGATGTGAGGATGTCAGTCTGGAGTATCCGACGAAGAGAGTCTTCGACTCTATCGCCCTCGGTGTCGACGAAGGTGACCGGATCGGTGTCGTCGGCGGCAACGGCGATGGCAAATCGACGCTGCTTACGCTCCTGGCCGGTTCGGTCGAGCCGGACGACGGCCGCATCCTGCGGCGCGGCGGGACGACCATCCGTACCCTCGCACAGGCCGATTCGCTCGATCCAGAGGTAACCGTCGCCTCGACAGTCGTCGGTGACGCGCCCGAGTACACCTGGGCCTCGGATTCCCGGATCCGCAGCATCATCGTCGGCCTCATGGCCGACATCCCGTGGGATGTCAGGATAGGCGAGCTTTCTGGCGGGCAACGGCGGCGCGTGGACCTTGCCCGCGTCCTCGTCGTTGACTGTGATGTCCTCATGCTCGACGAGCCCACCAACCATCTGGACGTCTCGGCGATCGCTTGGCTCGCCGGCCATCTCAAGAACCGCTGGCCTAGAAGATCGGGTGCACTCCTCGTCGTCACGCATGACCGCTGGTTTCTCGACGAGGTCTGTCTCGGGATGTGGGAGGTGCACAGCGGACAGGTGGAGCAGTTCAGCGGCGGGTACTCGGCCTACGTGCTCCAGCGTGTCGAACGCGCGGCGGCTGCCCAAACCGCCGAGCAGAAGCGCAAGAACCTGATGCGCAAGGAGCTTGCATGGCTCTCGCGCGGCGCTCGCGCCCGTTCGACCAAACCGAAGTTCCACGTCGAGGCTGCGCGTGCGCTCATCGCGGACGAACCACCCGTACGCAACTCCCTCGAACTGAAGCGGACGGCCGTCTCCCGCCTCGGAAAACAGGTCGTAGACCTGATCGACGTGACGGCGGGCTTTGATGAGACGACGGTCCTCGACGGGCTCACGTGGCGCATCGGACCGGGAGACCGGTTCGGCATCCTGGGCGAGAACGGGTCGGGCAAGACCACGCTCCTAAACGTCATCCAGGGTGCTCTCGAACCGACCTCGGGCTTGGTGAAGGCCGGAAAGACCGTCAAGTTCGCCGCGCTCTCGCAGCATCTCGATGAGCTAAGCGAGCTGGAAAGTTGCCGGGTCCGCGAGGTGCTTTCGCGCTACAAGGCCCGCTACGAGTTCGATGGAAAGGAGATGACCCCAGCCCAACTGCTAGAACGTCTCGGATTCGAGGCAGCCCAGATGTCGGCGGTGGTATCCGATCTGTCAGGCGGCCAGAAGCGGCGTCTCCAGTTGATGCTCATCCTCCTGGACAAACCCAACGTCCTGGTTTTGGATGAGCCGGATAACGACCTGGACATCGACATGCTAGCGGTGGTGGAGAACCTCTTGGACACATGGCCTGGCACGCTGCTTCTCATCACCCACGACCGGTACCTGATGGAACGTGTCACAGACGATCAGTTCGCCCTCCTCGACGGGAAGATCCGCCATGTCCCCGGTGGGGTCGACGAGTACCTCAATCTTCTGTCTCAGCGCGCCGATGCACGAATCGAGGCCACGTCCGAGAGTCCCGGCTCGAAGAAGGATGCGGCCGGCCACCCACGTTGTGCATCAGACACGCACGACACGCAGGTCGTTTCCAGGGCTGAAGAGTACACCATGAAGAAGCAGCTCGCGTCCATCGAGCGGAAACTACAGACGCTCGTTAGGAAGGCCTCTGCTGTACGCGCCGAGATGAAGCAGGCAGATCCTTCGGACTACATCGCTCTCGGCGACATCCAGGAACGACTTCACAGGGTCGAGCGAGAAATCTCCGACCTCGAAGACGCGTGGATGGAACTGTCCGAGAAACTCTCCTGAGGCGATCTCACGCGTAGCGTGCGAGGACGGCCTCGGCACAGCGCATACCGTCTACTGCGGCAGACATGATGCCACCCGCGTAGCCCGCGCCCTCCCCGCAGGGGTAGACTCCCCGCAGGTTCGACTGCAGGGTGTCATCACGCTCGACGCGAACCGGAGAGGACGAGCGCGTCTCCACGCCCGTGAGAACGGCATCCCGTATCGCGAAGCCGCGCATACGGTGATCGAACTGTGGTGCCGCCTCGCGCAGTGATGCGACCACGAAGTCCGGCAGACATAGCGAGAGGTCTGTCCAGTTCACTCCGAGCGGATACGTCGGCTCGACGTCACCTGCGGCCGAAGAGCCGACCCCCTGCAGGAAGTCGCCCATGAGTTGAGCAGGCGCGCGGAAGTCCTTTCCGCCGAGCTCGAACGCCGCGCGCTCCCACCGCTGCTGAAACCGCACCCCGGCCAAGGGGTGGTCTTCCCCGAAGTCCTGGGGAAAGACACTCACCAGGAATGCCGCATTCGCATTTGTCCCCTCGCGGGCGAACCGGCTCATACCGTTGGTGACGACAGCCCCGGGCTCGGAAGTCGCCGCCACCACCCAGCCACCGGGACACATGCAAAACGTATAGACCCCGCGACCGGAGGGCAGATGACGTGAGATCTTGTACTCCGCCGCGCCAAGCGCCGGATGACCAGCGATGGATCCGTACTGCGCCTCATCCACCATACCCTGGTGATGCTCGACGCGAACCCCGATCGAGAAGGGCTTCTGCACGAGGCGCGCACCGCGGAGGTGCAGCATGTCGAAGGTGTCTCGCGCGCTATGACCTGTCGCCAGGATGAGAGCTTCGGCCCCGAGCTCCTCGCGACCACGATCGCTCTGCGTCACGACCTCATGCAGTGTGTCTTCAGCATCGAGGACCAGATCAAAGAGGCGGGTCCCGAAGCGCACCTCGCCGCCGAGCGACTCGATCTCCGCGCGCAGTCGCCTCACGACCCCCGTGAGCTGGTCCGTGCCGATGTGGGGCTTCGCCTGCCAGAGGATCTCCTCGGCCGCACCTGCGTCAACGAGTGTCGCGAGAACACTGCGGCACCGGGGGTCCCGCGTGTTGGTCGTGAGCTTGCCGTCAGAGAAGGTACCCGCACCGCCTTCGCCGAACTGTATGTTCGACTCCGGGTCGAGAACGCCATCGCGGATGAAGGTGTCGATCGCGCGAATGCGTGCGCCTACCGCTGTACCGCGCTCGAGCACAATCGGCCGCACACCCGCTCGGGCCAGGACGAGCGCCGCGAACAGACCCGCTGGACCGGTGCCCACAACGACCGGGCGTACCTCGGGGGTAATCGCCCGGCTCACGATCGCGGGCAGCGGCACGGTCGCGGCAACACGCACGTCACCATCCCCGATGCGGCGTACGGCATCGGTCTCGCACTCATCGGTCGCGGCATCCAGGGTCACGCCGAGGGTTGCCACGAAGTGGACATTGCTCTTGCGACGTGCGTCGACAGAACGCTTGAGAAGACGCACCGATGCGATGCGTAGCTCGTCGACACCCAACCGCTTGGCAGCCGCCCGCTTCAACGCGTCCTGCGCTTCGGGACCACCCGCCGAGAGCGGAAGTGCCAGGTTCCTGATCTCTATCACTCGGGGCCCTTCGAGTCGACATCGCTCTTTGCGCGGTGCGCCATAGCATGCCGCGCGGCTGCGTCGCCCGCTACGATGCCCGAAGCCCAGGCCCAGTGCAGGTTGAACCCGCCGGAGCGGCCGTCGACATCGAGCACCTCCCCTGCCGCGAACAGGCCGTCCACTCGACGCGACGCCATCGTGTCCGGATCGAACTCCACAACCGACGCTCCACCGCGCGTGACCTGTGACTGCCGGGCATCACCGATGCCGATGACCGAAAGCCGGAAGTCCTTGAGCAGCGCGGTGAGCCTGGCCTGGGGCAGCTCCTCGACCGCCGTGTCCAGGCCGATACCCGCAGCGCGCACGACCGCACGTGCCACCCTGTCGTGGAGCATGCCGGCGAAGAAAGTCTCCGCGGTCCTCCAGTGAAGCGCTGTAGCGCGTTGAGAGACCATAGCCCGAAGCTCTTGCGGATCGATGTCCGGGAAGAAGTCGATAGAGAGCACGCATCCGGGCTCAAGGTGGCGAGACAGCTCGAAGACCACGATGCCGCTGACTCCGTAGTCGCGAAACAGGAGCTCACCGCGCTCCGTGACGACCGGATCGCCGCCGGTGCCGTCATCGCTGACATCGACGAGAACGGTCGCAGCACACCGAACACGCACGCCGGAGAGCCCACGGATGGGTACGGTGTCCGTCCGTATGGGTCCGAGCACAGGAGCTGTCTCCACCGATCCGTGTCCGAGATCGGCAAGGAGCGGACTGCCGCCGCCGGTCGTGACGACGACGCTCTCCCCCGAGACCTCATCACCGTCCTTCGCGGTGACCCTGAAGTTGACGGTGCCCGGATCCGTCGAGACACGCTCGACCTCCAGTCCACACCTCACCTCGACGCCAAGATGGGTGCACTCTAGCCGCAGCACATCAAGGACGGAGCTGGCAGAGTTCGTCACGGGATAGACGCGTCCCTCGTCATCGGCGGATGTGAGCAGGCCGAGACCTCCGAAAAAGGAGCGGATGCCCTCGTAGGGATAGGCCCTAAGTACAGGCTCGACGAAATCGGGATGATTGAAGCCGTGCGGTGATACCGAGAGGTTCGTCAGGTTGCAGCGCCCGTTGCCGCTGGCCAGGATCTTCCTCCCCACGCGAGGGCCTGCCTCGAGAACCGTGACTGCCGCGCCGAGGCGCGCCGAAGCTATGGCTGCACTCAGCCCGGCTGCTCCCCCACCGATGATCACCACTCTCGACTGCCGCATAGCGCCCTTCTCGTTCGCGTGGTCGATCAAGTCTCTCCACGAGACATCTTAGACGTCTCCCACGACGGCTGCCGAGACACCAGGTCGAAGATCCCACCGACATGTCAAACGGAGCACCCGAAGGTGCCCCGCGTTCGCTCAATGGTCGGACCCAATAGACGCGTTTGTTACCGCTGCGACCGGTCCCTCAACGCACTGATGACCTCCGAACCGATCCCCTCCTTTGCGGCCCACTCGTCGAGCGCCGACCAATCGACGTCATGCCGCCTGGCAACTAGAACCGCTTGGTCCAGAGAGGGATTGTCATGCCAGTGCAGGTAGGAAGGCAGGCCGACCAAGAACTATCAGGCCATCGGACGCTCTGATGTGTCCACGATGTCCTGAGACAATACATGGTCGGACTTAGTGGCCGCGTTTGTGACTGCGGCACGGGTCGGCCAAGGTCGCTCCGTGCCCGCTAATAAGGACCAAGATCCAACAGCTGATACCGTCTAAGATTCCGGTTCAGCTCCCGTAACACCTGTTCGACATGTGGGAGGTCGCCAACCTGATGACGTAGGCGAGTCTCCCACACTCTCTTGAGTCCTGGCCTCAGGAGTGCCTCGTCCAAACGAGATGGGTCAACGCCCTTTGAGCGGGCCTTTGAGGCGAAGGCGGCCGGGATGAGATGGAAGTCGATGTCGGAGAGCCCCAGCAGGAAGTGCAGATCGTAGACGTCTCGCGGCTCTGTGCGGCCGATGGCCGCACAGAGCTTTTCTGTCAGGATCTCCTCAAGGGCATAGGAAGGCATCGTTCGATCGACTCGGTCGCTGAAGCCAGAAAGGATCGGTTTGGGATCTACTGGGAAGGTCATCGTCTCGGTGAGAGTGAAATCGATCTTGATATCGCGGCTGCCAAGGCGTGCCTGTAGTGGTCCAACGAAGTCAACGTAGGCGGTGAGACTGCCGTCACGCCTCTCGATGCGCCCTGCCGGAATCTCGAACTGGAAGCCTTCACTCGCGGCAAGTCGTATCAGAGCTTGTTGCAGTGTCGAGAGGATGTCATCCGCATCGATCCTCCGAACCACGGTGAAGTCCAAGTCCTCTGAGTAGCGATACTCCGGGAAGTAGATCTTCTTGAGTGCCGTGCCACCCTTGAAGGCAAGATAGTCGGCGAGAGGCGAATCAGCGATTCCAGTCAGAAGCCAGGTCAGCACATAGTCCTTCTCGATGACCCGGTCGCTCATCTGAGTTCGATAAGCGAGTTGCGATACCTCGCGTTGCGTGATCATCAGCGCTTCATCGTCATCACGTCGGTCACGTCGTCACCGCTGCTCGGAGTTCGTCGGGATTGAGATTGACCCGCACCCGCCACTTCCGGACGTAGTGACCCTCGTCAGGCAGCGTCGGGTCGAGCAGCGCATAGCTTGGGGATAGGGTCTCCACTAGTACGCCTGTGAGCTCTGGGGTTCCGAGTTCGAACACTCCCAGCAGGTAACCGAGACGCTTGACGACGCTCTTCCTGCCAAGCCTCTTCGTGTAGGCTGCCAGTCTCCCGAAATCAACCACATCGCGCTTGGCCCAGAGCCCTTTGGCGACTTCAATGATGCCACCGCACAGATCGGGACGATCAAGGCAGTCGATTATCGTTCGCTCAAGATCGGAGACGCAGACCCTCTGGCTTGGCGTCACCCAGGTCTCGGTGCTCCCCCACATATTCTCGGGTCGCACTGAAATGAAGCGGTACGTTGCACCCGCGATCCGCTTCTCGATCCTACGCACAGGAGTCGAGATGTAGACCGTGAGGACCGGATTGTTCGTCATCTCATGAATCTCGAGAGCGGAGAAGTGCGACAGATAGTAGTCCGCTGGTTCGATGAGGGATCTCGCGACAACAAACCAGCTCTCCGAGTACTCGGCCTGTTCGCCAGCGGATAACGGGACGATAAGGTAGGCGCCGCGATTAAGACGAATCAGCCACTTCTTCCTGATGAGCCTCGCAATCAAGAGATCGACCGCGGCCGAAGAACTACCGGTGACACTGCGAGCGTCATCGGTGGTGAAGATTGTCTTGTCCGTAGACGCCAGGTCCGCAAGGAACTTGGCTTCCGTCTTCCCCAATGCTCTTGAGATCACCATCGAACACCAATCATGTTTGATGCACACAATCCATCCTGACGAGATAGATTGTATACACTGAACATGACACCCGTCTAGTGCGACATATCTATCAGTAGATAGCACAGTATTGGCGTCACCGGCCAGGCCGACCTTCGACACCTGACGAGACGCGCTTGGAACCGGAATCCAAGGCCGGGCAGGATGCGTTCCTGCAGCTAGACGAAACGAGGCACCCCGTAGGGTGCCTCGAAATGCGCTGGTCGGGCTGACAGGATTTGAACCTGCGACCCCTTGACCCCCAGCTTCACGCAGCGGGTCCACTCACGTCCACCGACGTCCGAAAACCGCAGTTCAGGGCGTTATGAGGTCATCGGCGGATACCTGCGGACGGCCCCGAAACGAAATGCGTTGCTACACGCGTTGCTACACGGCGAACGCATCATCGGGGGCTCCCCCCGCCCTCCCGATCGGCCGACATCGACGACCCTGGCTGCTTCTGCCCCATGTACTTAAAGCCCTGGCCTTCCGCCTCGCGCCAGAGCTGGTTAACAGCCTGGGGAGGGAACTCGAAGGCACGTTCGAGGATCTCGCGAACGAAGAACACCATCGCCGCTGAGATGCCGCCAATCCGGTAGAGCCTCTTGTACAGCCGCTCCGAGTGCGTCTCCATCTCGGCTTTGACGACACCGCGCAACAGACCCTCCACGTCGTAGTAGCGCTCGCCGAAGATCTGCGGATCCATCGAGGAGAGCATGAGCTCGCGCCCTTTGACGGCCATTGCCACGCCCTCGTTGGCCGCAAGCGCTGAGAGGCGGTCGTAGTCATCCGGTGTCAAGCGGATGGTCAGGCGCTTGGGCTCGCCCACACTCCGTAGGGGTACACGCTTTGCGGACATGATCAGACCCTCTCAACGCGACTGCTCTACAGCAGTGCATGGTACGCGCAGTGTTCGAGCGCACTGGACTTTCGCGTCCGGGGTAATGCTCAGAGCCGCAGCAAGCGCAAGTCTGCGCCTCGGGTCTGACATCGGAAACGAAGTGAGCGTTCGGCAGTCGGTTTGACCCAGCTGCTCGCGGCCGGCCGAAGCGGCAGCGCCGTCTACTCCTCGATAAAGAAGTCCTCGTCGAGCCGATTCACCACGTACGTCGCGGCCTCGGTCACGCCGACACCGTGATCGATCATCAGTTCGGCCAGTTGCTCGCCGTCGATCAGAACGATTCGCTTGTCGATGCGCCGAACGTAGTCACGCGCCTCGGCCGAGAACCTCGACGTGGTGATGAAGACGCCCTTGCTCGCGCCCTGCCCCATGAGGCTGCCGGCGAAAGCCTGAATCTCCGGGCGTCCTACGTTGTTGGCCCAACGCTTCGCCTGAATGTAGACGACGTCGAGTCCGAGTTTGTCTTCCTTGATGATGCCGTCGATTCCATCGTCACCGCTGCGGCCGACGGCCTGACCAGCGTCTGCGAGCGAGCCGCCGTAGCCCATCGTCACCAACAGCTTGACCACCAGCTGCTCGAAGAACCGGGGAGAAACCGCACCCACCCGCTCCATCATCAGCTGCGCGAGATCCGAGCGCAGGGACTGGTAGCCGTTCTCGATGAGTTCCTCGGGAGTCTGGTCGCTCGCGTCCTCGCCCGCCGAGGAGGGCTCTGCCTGCGTGTGTGACCGGTTCTTGAACTCAAGGAACTCCGGAAACTGCTTCAGAAATGCGTTGTTGATGGGCCCGGTGTGTGAGGCCAGCGTGTCCTGCCCGCGCTTGGTGATGCGCAGGATTCCCCTGGCAGGTCGCTCCACCAAGCCAGCTTGGCTCAGGTACGTCGCCGCCCATCCCGCGCGATTGTCGAAGGTTGCCTGACGGCCGCTCGGAAGCAGCTCGGCGCGGTCAGCCTCGGAGACACCGGCGGCAGTCGCGAGCGCATCCTTCACGTCGATCCATCTCCGGTCACCCCCGTCACCAAGCGACTTAAGCAGTGGCGACATCATCGACTGGTAATCCGGAACAGCCATCCTACTTCCCCCACTCCCACACGTCGGCCTTCACGCGCTCATAGTTGGCATCGAGTTCGGGCTGCATGAGTACGAGGGCGGCGATGCGGCGCACCATCTCTGTGACATAGCGCGCCTCCTCGGGCTTGAGGGCACGGCCGAGCAGTGTGCGCTCACGGTAGCTCAGCCACTTCTTGATGACCTGGTAGCCGCCGATGGTGTAGCGCCACACGTTGGCCGGCACGCAGCGCCAGTACGCGACGTTGTTCAGGTACACGTCGAAGCACGTTTCGCCGAGGAGCTCGACAGCCTGCTCGCCCGTCATGCCGAGGGTGGCCGCGTGCTCAGCGATGGCCGTGCGCTCGTCGCTGGTGTATGGGCGCTCGGTGAGCTTGCCGGTCGACGGCATCGTGATGCCGCCCTTGCCGGCGATGCCCCAGCGAGCGGTGACGGCGAGGTCGGCCGCGGGGTCGAGGCTGCCGGTTGTGGAGGAGAGGGTGCCGAGTCGAATCTGCATGCGTGACTTCGCGCTTACCTCAGCGTCGGGATCGAGGAGCCCAATGACTCTCACCCCCAAGTCCGCAGACTCCTGAAGGAGCTCGGGATCGATGGGGAGCGGGATTCGAGGCCAGCCCGCGGCGACCCCGTCGGCATTCCCGCTCAAGTATGCGGGCGCAGCCATGACGGCGACCGCGTGGGGCATGAGCGCGCTGCCAAGGCTTGGTGCGCCGACGGATTGCACAAAGAGTCTCGCGCGCTCCGAGCTGTTCGTCTGTCCTTCGGGCTTCTCCAGGAGCAGCTCCCCTTCACCAATGGCCTTCAGCCAGGGGAACGCGGCACCGTTGGGACGGATGAAGTGGTGATCGCAGGGCTCCGACACAACCGAGAACGGCAACCCCTCACGAGACCTCTCAGCCTTCGGGCGCGAAACCAGGTAGACCTGACCATCGGCTACGCTCTTGACCAGCTGGTCCCGCCGTCGATCGAGCAGTCCTGCTCTGTCTGTCCAGAAGACCCAACGTGTGTCGAACGGTCGGTAGGCGTAGGGCATGATGCGACCTACGCTTGGACCGGCCTCGAGCAAGGCAGCCCTCACCTCCCGTGCGTCGAACTGCGGGGTTGTCGTTGTAAGCTGCGGCAGCACGGAATGGAGCTCCTCCATTCCTCGAGCTGGGTCTAGGTACTCCGCCATTCGAGCCCGCAGTGCGCTCTGATCGATTGACACGAGATCTATGTCTCGAGCAGTGGTAACCCCCGGGGACCAGTCGGCGAATAGATCCTCCACCGTCGGCCATGACACAAAGTCCGGGTCAACAGTGCGCGGAGAGAACGCGAGCATCGAATCGGCGTCGGGTTGCAGTTGCTGCCACGCTCGAGACGGGACCGAGGCCTCGGCATCCAAGTCCGCGAGCTTCGCCGCGCCCCAGAACTCGCGGTACAACACCCGTGCATCCCCCGACGAACTGACTTGGTTTCGAACCAGCGTCGCAATCGATGTTCCGATTCCGATGCCCTCCCGGTTCGCTGTGGTCGAGAACACGCTGGGGTCGGGTCTGCCATCTGGAGTCAACTTCCCCGTGCGGAACTTGTCACCATTGAGGTTGTCAATCCAAATCGAGTCGAACGCGTCTAGGAACCGTTCGCGCATGCCGGTGTACGAGAACCCATCGAGCCACGAGTAGTTGGAGATGAGGCTGACCACCCCTCGTCCTGTGCGCTGAACGATCTGGCGTTCGGCAACTCTGAAGAAGCGAACATAGAAGTCGTTCAGACCGCGTCCCTCGGGCTTCGGGGCGCGCGTGACAGCGCGGTACGCCTCGGACAGCTCTCGCTCCTCATCGACCGCCATGCCCGCGAAGCCGTTGTACGGCGGGTTGCCGATCACCACGAGGATCTTCTCCTCGCGCTTGATGCGGTCGGCGGCGTCGCGCTCCTCGGCGAACTCAGGGAAGAGCAGCGTCGAATGGAGCTGCCCCTCAACGCCGCGCTTCTCCATGGGAGGCGCAGTCGCGCCGTCGCCCCAGCCGGTAAGCGCGTTGGTGAGGTAGACCGCGGCGCGCTCGTCGGCATCCTTGAGCGGTACGCCCAGCTCGGCCAGCAAGATGCCCATCTGCAGATGAGCCACAACAAACGGTGCCGGCATGATCTCGAAGCCGATCACGCGTTCCATCGCAGCACGCTTCACATCGTTTCGCGTCAGTGCGTCGGCACCCTTGGCGGTGAGCGTCCGGTCGATCGTGCGGAGCACCTCCACCAGGTACGCGCCGGTGCCGCAACACGGGTCGAGGATCACAACGCTTGGGTCCGCCAGTCCGTCGGCTATACCGAGTTCCTCGCGGAGCGCCCAGTCCACACGGGCCACCATGTACTTCACGACCTCATCCGGCGTGTACCAGACGCCGAGCTCCTTACGGAGCTGCGGGTCGAACGCTTCGAGAAACGGCTCGTAGAAGTACTGAACCGCGTGGTCCTCGCGAAACTTCTCGAAGAAGGATGCGCGGTCGATTCTCCAGATGACCTCCTCGGCCCATTCGAGGACCTCGGAGATGCCCAGCGCGCCGAGCTGGCGCACGTCGGCGAACTGGCGGAAGAGCTCGTAGACCATGGGGACGTGCAAGGTAGCTGTGGCAGTCTCCCACTGGAAGCGCTGGTCCCACGGAATCGGCTGGGAGTGGTCCTTGTCGCGCGCCCACAGCACCCAACTCGCGAACATGCCGTAGAAGAGCGTCTGCACCAGCGTCGAGCGCAAGAAGTGGTCGCCCTTCTCGCCCTCGAACTTCAGGCCGAGCGCGTCTTCGAGCTGGCTGCGGAGCTGGTCGAGCGCTGGCAGCTCGTGGCGGTGCTCGAGGCGCAGGCGCGCGGTGCGCGCGTAGCTCGCGAGGAACCAGGCGACGTCCTTAGGGTCGGAGAGCGGCGCGTTGTGCAGCAGCACTCGGCGCAGGAACTCGGTCAGTCCCTCGCCTGCCTGCTCGGCGAACGTGCGCGGGGTGGCCACGCGCGCCCAGAACGCGGCCTCGCTGGTGGCCAGGCGGCAGGATTCCAGCTCGCGGATGCCGGTGCCGTCGGCGGCGCGTCCCACGAGCACGAAATCGCGCAGGTTGGTGACGAGCACGAGGCCGTAGCGCTCGACGTAGCGCGCGACCTGTTCGGACGCCGCGACCGCGAAGGCGTCGTCGGCGGTGCCCTTGACCTCGATGGCTCCGCGCGCGGGAAGCTGGCCTTGCAGCGGGTCGGAGGCGACGTCCCAGCCCTTGAGCTGGTTGGCGGTGAACAGGCCGCCGTCCGGGATGCCCCCGCCGGTGTTCCGCAGGTTGATGATGGCGGTGACCTTGGGCTTGAGCTTGGAGCCGTCGGCGGTCAGCAGCGCGGCGAGCGGGCCGTAATAGCTCGTCTCGGCCACACCCGCGCCTGACGCGTGGATGTCGCGCAGTTGCGTGAAATACGCCTCGACCGGTTCCCTCACGCGTGCGCCCCCTCGGCGAGTCGGAACAACCTCGCAGCCAGCATACAAGAAGAGCCCGTGCAGCACATGCGACGCGCGGCCCTATCTACTCGGCAAAGCAAGCTTCCCCATGAACTGTTGAATGACGAGCACTGCCTCGTTCCGCGCTTGGGCCATCTCAACAGCAGTTCCACCCGTCGCCGCGAGGCTTGCGTAGTCGACGGCCCCGACCCGATTCGCTTCCGAGAAATCCCCGGCTACTCGTGAGACTGCCGAGGCAAGGAAGGGGTCGCTCGCAACCGGGCTCGCGGCGACGGCGGCAGCAGCAGCTTCAGGCCCGCCCTTCCACCACCGGAGCACGTAGACCAGGTCGTAGGCATCCTTCGGCTTGCGCCGGTCCAAATAGGCGTCCGCCTTCAGCGCCACAAACGGCGCCAGATTCGCAACCCGGAAGTCCACTTCCGAGTAGGCTCCGTCAAGCAGCTGAAGGTCGCGCGTGATCGTGATGGAGTCCCTGAACGCAAGCTCAAGACCCCTGACGCACAGCAAGCCGACTCCACCCGCACCGGCAGGTGGCGTCACCTTGGGTCGAAACACGGTTCCGGGCTCGACGTTTTCCCTGTCGCCGAGAAGTTCCAGAACGACGACATCACCGTCAACGGTGGCAGACCATCGCCATGAGCTTCCGTCCACCCTCGAAAACCCGTTCTTCTTCAGGTTCGTCTCAAGTGTCGTGTATGCGCCCAGATCCTCCGCCTCGACCGCGAGCCTGAGAGCGACATCAACATCCGTCGAGCCAACGTGTGCTGGCTGGGCATAGCCGTCGCCCCGCACGAGGTACAGCGGGACGAGTCCGCCGACAAGGCAGACCTTCTCTCTCCAGGGCTGCCCGATTCCGCGCATCAGCGTGCCGAGAACCCTCTCGCAGCGCTTGGTTGCCTCACTGTTGTACTGCTCGACCATACAATCCCTTTCAGAAGCCGATGGAAGTTTCGCGGAGGTGCTCCGCCTGTTCCTCGCCGCGGGCCGGATCGGCGAGAGCATCAGCGTAGATCCTGAACAGGGACACCCGGTGAACACCTCGGTCGCACTCGGATCCGACGAGAACGCCCTTGTGGCCCCGCATTACCACAAGGTTCGCACCGTCGTCGGCGGGCATCGCCCCCATCGCGCTCAAGATCACGTCAACGCGATGTGGAGTGGTCACCCAGGCCTCGAAGGTCCGCACCGTCGTGACGTGTGGCGCCACCATCTGGGCCGCAGCAACACCCGTGAAGTAAGCCTGAACGCCGTGACCACCGTTAGCCAGATATTGTGCCACCGTGCGCATGGTCGCTTCTGCACCGTTGTTGAGAAGGAAGCCCCGTGCGGTCACTTTGCGATCGGCCACTGCGTCACGCGCGTACAGATCAAGCAGGCCAGCCGGATCCGTCACCCGCCGACGTGTCGCGGGTCCGCGACCCGAACGCTGCAACAAACCTGCGGCCTCTAGTGCAACGACCGTGTTCTGGGCAGCCCCGAGCGACGCGCGACCCTCGGCAGCCAGGTCAGTGACCTTCCAGTCCCGTTTCGAGTCCGACAGCAGCGCGAGCGCAACGCCACCTGCGGCGCCGCTCAGGCTGAGAGTCGTTGTAGACCGCTCGGGTGGCGGCTCGGCGTCGTCCTGGAGCCGTATGAGAATACTCGGCGTCATCAGCCGTACCCTGATGTGGCGATCGTCCATGTAGTTCGCCTCGGCCGCATTCAATTCTGCGAGTGCCTTTTGGCTGAAATGGCGGCCTACGATCACGGGCACGCCCGACGAAGCCTTCGAACGGCCGAGCGCCCGCTCAACTTGCTCGGTCCTTCCCGATCCAGCATCGACCACCTGTAGCGGGACGTGGTAGTCATAGTCGCCGTCGAGATCCACGGTGTCGCCCACTGCACGGAAGCGGGCGACCTCCGTTTGGGTCAGCCGGCGAGCAAGTTCAAGGGCATGTGTCTCAGCATCCATTTTCACTCCATTGCCATTTTCATTGCGCACTGAAAATACCACATGAGTGGAACTCGCGCTTTGCTGACACGGCCACCCCTATCTCCTCTCCGTGCGTTTGACCACAGCCCAGATCGCCGTGGACAACCGCACCGCCTTCGGCCTCTTCAAGGGTCGAAGGCTCGGGACTAACGGTCGAGGGCGGTGAAGATCGAGCGCAGACCTTGAAATGCGGACGCAGGATAAGCGCCGCCGCTCAAGACGCGGCTCCGCAAAGGGAGCGCATCGCCGGCTAAGCCGGTGAGCAGCACAAACGCGACCTTGCCACCGCTAACCACTGTGAGCGGCTCCCGACGCCTTCTGCGAATTCTGAGCTGCTCGCCCGCAAGCACAGGGAGCCGCTCGGAAACGCGCGTTTTCGGCTCGATCGGGCTGCGGATCCGCTGTGCACCGGTGCTCAGCGAGTCATCAAGGGGTGGGCGCTGCCTTACGGTTTGAGAGCACGGCCTCCAGATAGCGAAGCGGGGACTTCGGATCGTGCGACAGAGTGCTCTGTACGGCATCGACAGTCGCTGGGTCTCCGTATTGGACCGATAGCTCGAAGAGCCTGCGCGAGAGCGCAGACCTGCTGAGCGCCGGATAGCGCTCGCACAGACAATCCAGCGCATCGACGAGACGCGTCGGCGGTTCCCCCGCTTCCCCTTCGATTGACTCACATTCCTTTGCATCACATTCGTTCAAATCACATTGACTTAGTTCTGATTGATTCTTATCACCCTTCGGCACTGCTTCGGCAAGGGTAGGTGAACCGTTCGGGTACCACTCGCACGGGCAGTTCGTGTGATCCAGGTCGCAGTGACGAGGCAGGTACTTGCGCACCTGGATGGTGTTAGTGCCCTTCACCGTCTCCTCGCGGGCATGAAGGCTCACGCACGCCGGCATCGGCAGGTGTGGCTTTGGGCCTCCGTTGACCGACTCAGCACCGACACAGACGTTCAGTCCCGTCTGACGCTTCCCGAAGCCCTGGATGTAGAGCAGCCGCATACCGCCCGCTGAGAACTCAATCGCCCAGCGAGCATCGAGGAGCTCGTCGCACCACCGCCGTACGTCCTCACGCGACGGCACGGCCCCCTGCGCATCGGCCAAAAAGAAACCGCACATGCTCCTGACCTCATCGACGTCCATGCGCACCATGCCAGTGCTCTCGGCAAGCGCCTCAAGGGCAACGGCGAGCAGACGGGCTTCCGGAGACACCCGCAATAGCCTGCCGTCGGAGAAGACGTCGGCGCGCAGCATCCGATCAGAGAGGCGCCCCATCAGTCCTGCTCGTCCTCGTCGCCCGCTCTGAGGCGTTCCACATAGGCCGCGATCGAGTCGGCTGGCACCAGGCTGCGCCGACCGATCTTGACGCGTTCGAGCTCTCCTGAGTCGATCAGTGCATAGAGCGATGTACGCCCCACCGAGAGAGCGCTCGCGGCCTCCTCAACCGAGTACAACACGCGCCGCATGGCGATGACGTTCACGGCCGCACCTCTTCAAGCAGATCGGCGGCGCGCTCGACAGGCCATCCGAGACCCGCCGCGAATTTCGCCAGCTGGGCGGCACCCGGGGTGCGCTTGCCGTTGGTCGCCTCGATCACCGTGGTCTGGTTCAGGCCAGCCCGCCGCGCGAGCTCACTCTTCGTCAACCCGAGCCGCCGACGCTCCGCTTCAAGTCGCTGCATAGGTCCTCCAAGTCAGTCATACGCATCATTGCGTGTCGTCCTTACTGTGATTATGATTGTGGCGAGGTTTCAGACGGGGAGTCAATAAGTTCAGCAGGGGTGATTTCGTATGACCGCACCGGTGTCGGGCACGACGGCTTGGCCCACTTGTCGCGTGCCTTTACCTCAAGACCTCTGCCGGTGGCCTGACGTAGCACTGGAGGAACACGAGGAGGCGGCATACCTGCGCCGTCTGGGCCCTTCTGAGGCCTTGGAACGCTCCGAGTCAGCCGGCACCGGTCAGCTGGAGCCTGAGTTCTACCTGTGGGAGCTTCAGGACCTCGATCTCGACGAGCCGACCGCCATCGCCGAGTTCGTATCGAGATTCGGGCCGCTCACCTCAAAGAGGATGGGGCGCAAGTTCATAGCCGCCGAGGCCGCCTACGGCATGCTGCGCGACCTCATCGGCAAGAAGAAGGGCGTCGGCTCCGAAGAGGTGCTGCCGCTCGAGGAGTTCCGGCTTGCTGCCCGCACACTGCGTGATGCCACGCGCGGGCTGCTCGCCAACGCCGGGATGTTGAGCGTGGAAGACATGGCGAGCGCCTGGGAGACGAAGCGACCGTTCGAGGCCGCGGATGGTGAGACTTTGGAGTTAGCGGCCGCGTGGGCCATCGACGTCATCAACGCCGGGCTGACCCCCTTTGCGCCGCGTCTCGCGTCCTCTAAGGCCCAAGGAGCCGACGAGGCTGACCGCACTCCCTGTTCTGAGCTCTACAACGTCATCTGCCTTGAGATCTTCAACGATGTTGCGGGAGGCTCGACCTTCCGAACGTGCGAGAAATGCGGGCGCGTCTTCGTGCGCCAGCGCGGGCGAGCGGTCTATGGGCAGCACAAGCGCGAGGCTCAGCTGCGGTACTGCTCGAAGAAGTGCGCGAACGCGGCCGCGCAGGCGGCACACAGAGCCAAGGTCGCCAAGGCGAAGGGACGTGAGGGCTGATGGGCAGCAAACGGGCGAACGGCGAGGGGTCGATCTATCAGCGCTCGGACGGCCGGTGGTGCAGCGCGATTGTGGCCGACGACCCAGTGACGGGACAACGGCACCGGACCGTGCTCTACGGCAAGACACGCACAGACGTCCGCCATAAACTCAAAGCCGCGACCGAGCGAGCCGAAGCCGGCGGACCCGTGCGCGACGCAAAGGCGACCGTCGCCGCATGGCTGGCGCAGTGGCGCGCGACAGCCCTTGAGGCGTCCACGCGCAAGCCGACGACAAAGGAACTCTACTCATCTCTGTGTCGAAAGCACTTAGAGCCTGAACCGTTCGGCGCGAAACCACTGGATCGCTTGCGGCCGGTGGACGTGGACGCGCTCATCATCGCCCTACGCGGCAAAGAGTTGGCTGACTCCACTGTGCGCCAGGTCTACACGGTCTTGCGCCTCGCGCTCGACGATGCCATGCGCGACGGGCTACTCGCCAGCAATGTTGCCGCCAAAGTGAAACGTCCCAGAGTCACGCAAAGCGAGGCGCGCTACCTACCTACCGCGGACGTGAAACGACTCCTGCAAGCCGCCGAGAAGTCGCGGTATCACGCAGTTCTGACCCTCATCGCTGGCACCGGGCTGCGGAAGGGTGAGGCCTTGGCGCTCACATGGGCGGACATAGACTTCGCCGCAGCAACGCTCACGGTGCGCGGGACACTCTCACGGGTCGGGAACCAGAAGATCGTGACCGAACCCAAGACCGAGAAGTCACGCCGAACCCTGCCGCTCTCCCCCGCGATGGTCGCCCTTCTGAGGCGTCATAGAACCTCACAGCGCGTCGACCAGCTTCGCGCCGGCAGCGAATGGGCCGCATCGGGTCACGTCTTCACGTCTCAGCATGGAACCCCGCTCGAACCGCGTGCGGTACTCCGAGCACTGACGACCGCAGCGAAGGCGGCAGGCATCAAAGGTGCAAACGTGCACACCCTGCGACACTCGGCCGCCACTGGCTGGATCGAGAGCGGCGTGAGCCTTAAAGCCGTTTCTGAGGCGCTCGGCCACTCCAGCATCGCGATCACGGGCGACGTGTACGCCCACGTCAGCGAGCAGGCAACGCGAGAGGCGATGACGCTGCTCTCCGACGCTATCGGCGTCTGAGCGCTTCGATGCAAAGCCCGTTGCTACACGCGTTGCTACATTTCGGCTCGGAGACGGGTAGAGGGCCGATTTCGGTTTCCCGAAATACGGCCCTCTACCTGCAAGTTCTTTGGTCGGGCTGACAGGATTTGAACCTGCGACCCCTTGACCCCCAGTCAAGTGCGC
>CAYGFZ010000036.1:0-11085 GCA_964349355.1 uncultured Coriobacteriaceae bacterium
CTGACACGATCCTACGCAAGGCCAACCGTCAAAACACGTCAGTTACGCGACACTAACGCCTCTCTGATCGTCTCCGGTAGGGGATTGCTCTGCGACCGAGTGCTGGAATACGGGTGGACCGTGACGGACACAGCCCGCGCAACATCCGCAGGGTCTGGCGCAGGCGCAGGCTTTTCGAGGGACCGCCCGTGATCTCCTGGCACACCGGCATCCCGCGCTCCGCGGTATGCGCCGTGCTCGCGCGAAACGGTCATGGATGCCTTCGAGACCTGGACCGGGAGGAGAGGGCGCCGAGCGTTAGCTACGTGCACGCCGCGATCGACGACCACTCGCGACTGGCCTGCGTCGAGGTGCACGACGACGAGCGCGCCGAGACGGTCGCGCTGTTCACCAGAAACGCGATCGCACACTACGCGGAGCACGACATCACCGTCATGCGCCTGCTCACCGACAACGCGAAGTCCTACTACTCGAAAGTCCAGCTGGCGGCGCTGGCCGATCTGGACGTGAAGCCCGCCTGCACCAGACTCTACCGCCCGCAGGCCAACGGCAGGGCGGAGCGCTTCATCCGCCTGCTCATCAACGGCTGGGCCTACCGCAGGCCCTACGAGAGCAACGAGGAGCGACTCGCGGCGCTCCCCGGCTGGATATTCAACTACAATCACAGACGTCCGCACGGCGGCCTGCCACCGATCTCGCGGGGTCAACAACTTATGTGGGCAGTACATCTAGCCTCGGCGTATTCCGGGACCGGCCGTGACCGCGAATACGGTCGCGCGTATGATGGGCAGAAGTTTCCGGGCGGCGAACAGCGCGATTGAGGAGCTCGTCTCGGCGAAGTGCGTGGGAACAGGAAGCCATATGGCTAAGAGAATCGTTCGGGTGAAGGTGGCGCTTGAGCACGTCCGGCCTGCAGCTCGGCGCGTAGTCGACCTGCACTCGACATCGACACTGGGAGAACTACACCTCGCGATCCAGGCGGTGATGCCCTGGCAATCGTCGCACCTGCACATGTTCATCGCCGATGACGCTGAATACGTCGATCCCGCGCACGGGTGGGACGACTACGACGAGTCCTTCTACGATCAGGACTCCGTGACGCTCGGCGCACTTATCAGGGCAGGCGTGAAGCGGCTGGAGTACACCTACGACCTGGGCGACAATTGGACCCATCGCATCGAACTCGCGCCTGGCGGCACGGAGCTTCCGGGCGTCGACTATCCGCGGGTGATCGCCGGAGCCAACGTTTGCCCCCCTGAAGACTGCGGTGGCGCGCCTGGCTACCAGCGGCTGCTCGAGGCCTTCGGTAAAGTGGTCGACGCACGATTCCCGCTTGACCCCTCAGAGGCGCGCAGCTTGCGCGAGTGGGCGGGTGATTTCGACCCGTCCGCCACTTTCGACGCCCTCGACGCTCAAGACCGGCTCGATCTGGACTTCGGCCACGGCCAGCCGTATCGGGGGTGCTGGGGAGATCGGGGTGAGTCGTTCATCCTCAAGAGCGCTCCACGCGTGCCCCGGGTAGTCGCCGTGCTCGACCCCGGGTTGCCGGCTGCTCGTTTCGATTCGGCCCCGCTCGTCCGCGATGCGGCTGTCCTCGCAGGTCTTCTCGCCGAGAAACCCCTGGATGCCACCAAGTCTGGCAACCTCACGGTCAATGAGGTCCGGCGGGTGTGCGAAGTCCTCGGCCTGGAGCTGTCCCGGCCTGGGGATGTTCGCTCGCAAGCCGACGTGCCCTACCTGGACCTGCTCGTAGTTCTTCTGTCCGTGGGCTACCTGCTACGGCGCCGCGGGGCGGTGCTGGCGTTGACACCGCGGGGCCGGATACTCGCCGACCCTGCGTACCGGTCGGAGCTCGCGACCACGCTGCTTCGCGCGCGCTTCGAGGAGCTCGATCTGGCGTGGGGGACGCCAGGCCGAACGACCCGCCATCTGCAGGAGCGATACCTCGAGGTGCTGCGAAACCTTAAAGAAGCGGCGGCCGGATGGGTCACGGAGTTGGAAATCTGGCGCGAAGCGGTGCCAAACCCGGTAAAGATCGATTGCGTAGCGGCTCTGCCCCACGACGCGCGCATGCTGGTCGAGTTGCGCCTCCTGCAGCCGCTCGTCGAGATGGGCCTGCTGGAAAGCACTACTCGTGACGGTCAACGGGTGTATCGCGCCGCGGCACTCCTCGGCGAGTGGATACACTTCCAAGACGGTCCGGGCGGCCGAACTGGCACTGTTGCGCCAGCGCAACCGAGCGTTCGCGAAACACTCGACGCATTCCTCACCGACGCGTCACCGGGGCTTCCAAAGCGAGTCGAGTCGTCACACAGGTCCAACGCCGAGTTGCTCTGCGCCTACCTCGACTCCTACGGCCCTAACGATCTCTCCCCGGTCGAGCAGGAGCGGCACGAACTGCTGAGCGAGGACGGGCGGGCCGCGTTCTGCGACATCTTCGGGCCGGAGTACATCGCGTCCGGTATCGGCATGTATCTGGACTGGTTCCTGCCCAAGAAGGTGGGAGTGTCCGAGGACGGCGCCAAGAAGGCGGTGCGCTTCACGCGGGAGTTGCTGGCGTGGTTCGTCGACAAGGAAATCGTCCCGGCCGAGGATACCGCCTCGGCACAAGAGAATGTCGCACAGGTCGCCCAGGGACTGCCTGCCGCCGCACGTTTCGGCCGCATCGCGCGCGAGTGGTGCGACGGTACCGTGTGCGATGGTGGGGACATGGTCGAGGACGAGTTCGAGATCGTCGGGGTCGACACTGGAGTGTTGTGGCTGGATGCCTACCTGACCGGGGAACAGTACGGCGCCAGTCCGGTACCCGAGGAGGTCTCAGCCGCCGCGCGAGTCGGTATGCAGTTCTCGGGCGCTATCGTGCCGCTGGGCGGTTCGTGGTGCATCGCCGAGGTTTGGACCGTATATCCGGGTTAGAGCCGCTCGCGGTGTCGTGTTGCGCCTTGCGCAGCGCGTTGCCCCTTTGAGCAAAACGCCCCGGCCTGACCGGCCGGTCCGCTACACCGCTCAACCAAAGCCGATGCCGAGCGCGCCCAGTAGAGCCTGCACCAGTCGCGCGGCTACGATAGCGACGATCACCGTGGCGGCCATCATCGCCAGGAACTTCACCAGGCCGAGGAACCCTTCGGTCTGCGTCTTCTGCTCAACCGTGCTCTCCGGAGTGTCGGCGACGCTGCGTTCCCGGGTGTCTTCCTGTCCGTCCATCGTGTCGCTCCCTCGGCGGTCGGTTGTCTCAGAATACCTGCACACCGGTCTCGATCGCGTGCGCGTCGGTGTCGTCGGCGGCGATGTAGTACTCCAGCGCGTCGAGCATGAGCCGGGATGTGTCGTCCTGGTCGTGCTCGCGGGCCGCGCGCATGAGGTTGATCGCCCGCGTACGAAACGCGATGGCTCTCGTGGCCTCCCCGGCGTCGTCCATCACCCACGCGGCTTGCAGCGCGGCGTGGCTGGCGGCGGCAGCACCACCAAGCGCCTCGGCCACGACCGAGGTCGTGAGCCACAGGCGCGCATCCTCCTGGAGCGCGGGGTCGTCGGCGTAGGCGCGGTACTCCTCGGAGTCGACGACGCCCTCAGGCGGCGTGACCTCGAGGTTGTGAAACGAGTAGCCGCACTTAGGGCAGCGCAGCGGCCACCTCATGCGGTCGGTGCGGGCGGAGCCGTGCCAGCGTCCGTCGAGATCGATCCCGAAACCGCTCGAAGACGTTACGATCGAGTGTGTGGAGTCCGCCCGGCAGACGGCGCAGGTCATCAGGACGTTCCGGGTGGCGCTCAACAGCACTCCTCCGGTCGACGTAGGGGCAAGTTCGTTCATCTTGAGTTTAACAGGAGAGCCAGCGCGCCGAGGGGTGAGGTCGCCCGGGGTCCCGCAGGAGCAGCAGGGGCATCCGGGGGGTCGGGAGTTTGGCTTCTGGTGACCTCGCCCGCGACCTCGCCGGTGAGGTCACCCGTGACCCTCATGACCTCACCGGCGACCTCACGTGACCTCACCCGTGGCACTACGAGAGTCACCCGCGACCTCACCCGCGATACCATTCCAGAGGCACTTTTCCACCCCCCGCCCGGTTTCGCCCGCATCTTGCTGAACTGGTGT
Source organism: uncultured Coriobacteriaceae bacterium (assembly GCA_964349355.1). GTDB lineage: Bacteria > Actinomycetota > Coriobacteriia > Anaerosomatales > SLCP01 > JAUVXE01. The sequence goes on from CAYGFZ010000036.1 coordinate 4,091, forward strand.
GGCCACACGAAGCGCACCCACGCAAGAGCGTATGCAACGGCGATCACCCACGACACCTCGGTCATCTCGCTCATCGATGTCACGGAGTACGAGTCGTGGCGGTAGGGACCGTTTGCGAAGGCGATGCGGGCCTCTACTTCGGCGTCGAGCGGATCGTTCGCGACTCGTCCACGCTTCTCGAGAAGCAGTAGGGCGGCGGCCGCATGAACGACGCAAAGCTCGTCCTGCGAAACCTCCTCGGCTCCAAGCTGCTCGAATCGGTGGGGCTGGCCGCAAAACGCGATGCGCGCGCCAACGAGCTTTCCGGAGGGCAGATGCAGCGCGTCGCCATCGCCCGTGCGCTCCTCCCGACTATAGAGCCGCTCGGTAGCAATTACAGACCGTTCGTCAGCAAGATGCACATTTCTCGGAAATGCTCTTGCGCGCTGTCACAGGGTCGGGTAGTGTCTGTGTTGTCCCGAGAGGTTGAACCGGGCGAACCGCCAAAACCAGCGTACCAGTAGCTGTCGGCGGGGCACTGACGGAGCGGCTCAGCGCGAGCGAAGGCTTCCCGTCCAGCGGTCCCAATGGCGTGAAACGGGAAGCTGAGGGAGTAGCGGATCTCGCAGGGGAGATTTCTCGGGACACTTCTATTTCCAGGTGCTGTTCATCGATCATCCAGGGGGGCGTGACCGTGCGGCGACCGCTGTCTCTCGTCATCGCGTCGGGACTCATCGTGGCGCTGATGCTGCTCTTTTCGGTCGGCTGCGTCCTCGGCGAGCCCGACTCGCCCATCAGCGGAGAGCCCGCGTCTTCTCCCGCCGAACCAACCTCCGCAGTTCCCGCCGCCCCGCCGGACACGCCTGCGGCCGATACCGTGCTCACCGAGATCGGAGAGGTCGGTGCAGCGGGTGCCTGGAGCATCCTCGTGCGCGAGGCCACGCTCGAAGGTGAGCTCCTCCGGGTGGTGCTCGATCTCACGAACACCTCCGGCGATGCGCTCCGCGTGACGCCGGGCGACCTCACCCTGACTGCCGGCTCGACGTCGATCTTCCCTGCGGGGGAGGGCGCGCACGACCTGGTGTCGTCCCGCGAGATCCTCGGTGGCACTGCCGAAAGCCTGACGGTGGACTTCGTGCTACCGGGTGCGGCAGCCGACACCGACCTCACCCTGGCGTTCGCACCTTCCGAGGGCGGACCGGCACGGATCGAGATCAGGATCGAGCAGCCGCAATGAGGGCGCGGGCATCCATCGTGATCGATCGACCCCCGATGGAGGTCTTCACGCACATCGCCGACTTCGAGTCACACCCGTCGTGGCGCCCGGAGGTGCTTACATCGAAGACGGTCGGTTCTCCGGGCGTAGGTATGACCATCTATCAGCATGTCTCCGTTCAGGGGAGGCAGGCCATGCTTCCCCTCGAGGTCTCCGAGTGGTCGCCGCCGGAGCGGATCTCGTTTCGTTACGCAGGTCCCCCACGGGTTCGCGGCGGGTTCATCCTTCGGCCCGAGGGAAAGGGCACGCACCTGACCGTCTTTGCGACCGTCTCTATCTCGGGAAAGGCCGAGTTGGTGGAGGATCGGATCCAATCTGCGGTAGAATCCGAGGCGCGCCGTGACCTTGGCAGGCTCAAGTCACGGATTGAGCGAGGCGCGGAGGCATGACGCGGTGTCGTGCGACTTGGTGCAGGTCAATTCTGCCGGTAGACGCGATGGCGGAGACTGAGAACACAGCACGAGACCATGCAGCGCCGAGCACGAACGTACCGCCACGGGAACGATGAGTGGCGGCACCGAGGAGGAACCGATGCGCAACCCGCTGACCGGATACACCGACCCTGTCCGCCGCCCGCGGTACATCATGTGGACCGGCGTCGGTTTGATCCTGTTGGTGGCCCTGCTTTTCGGCTCTCTCGCTGGAACCTCGACACGCTGGTTCTGCAACGATGTCTGCCATATGGTGCACTACGACAACGAGCAGCAGTACTACGCGTCCACCCACTCCAACATCTCGTGCCTTGCCTGCCACATCCCCGTGAACCTCGATGGGGTCCGTTTCACCGCCGAGAAGGCAGAGAAACTTCCGGACGTCTGGGAGGTCCTCACGGACTCCTTCCACATCCCGCTCAACGAAGCGTCCTACATCGCGCTTTCGATGCCCGAGAACCAGTGCACGCAGTGTCACAACCTAAAGACCCGCGATCCTACGCCGAGCGAGGGCATCATCATCGACCACGCGGTGCACTCCGAGGCCGACATCGCCTGCTCCATCTGCCACAACCGTGTGGCGCACAACCAGACGCCTGAGCTCAAGCTCCCGGGCAACGAGTACTACGAGGAGTTCATGTCGATGACGGCATGCTTCCGCTGTCATACGCTCACCGACTCTTCCCCGAGCGAGTTCACCGCACCGGGCACGTGCTCGGCCTGCCACACGCCCGAGTTCGAGCTCAAGCCCCCGAGCCACTTCGAGGACGGTTTCTACACCGAGTACGGCGACTCGAGCGGGCACGCGCAGCTGGCGGCCGCCGAGATCGAGAAGGTCTCAGCCGCCGAGGAGTACTGGGCCGAGGTCGGGCCGAAGCTTCGCGACAAGGGACCCAAGCCGATCTCCGCGCTCCTCCGCATCCCCCGCGGCGAGTTCCTCGACCTGCCGCCGGTCGCGGCGGTCGACGAGTGCAGTACCTGTCACGTGAAGGACACCTTCTGCGACGGATGCCACATCCTTGAGATGCCGCACCCGGCGGACTTCGTCGAGCAGCACTCCGCTCTTGGCGATGCCCAGCCCGACACGTGTGCGCTGTGCCACAACAAGACCGGTGACCCCGCGCTGAATGCGACATCGTGCGACCAGTGCCACCACTCGGCCGGCGACCCGCTTCAGACCTGGCTCTCGCAGCACGACGAATCCGCGCGAGCGACAGACATCCTGGCTGACTGCTACACCTGTCACGAGGAGCTTTTCTGCTCGGTCTGCCACGTGAGGGGCGTGAAGCCCAGCAGGTACTGATGGGTGATCGATCTGCGAGCGAGGCCGCAAGTAGGAAGCCTGCGATGAGTTCCGGCCGCACCGGCATCACTGCGTTCGGCCGCCGGATCAGCGAGACGCGTCGACTTGTGAGCGGGTTGGCGGTAGTGGTGCTGGTCTTCGTCGTCGCGGTGTTCTTCGGTGCACTCGGCTACACCCAGCACCGGATCGATGTGGAACCCCTACCTGTCGGAGTTCGGGTTCGATCCGGACATCGTCGCGGGTGACGGTCGAGTGCTGACAATGCGCAATCCCGCGATTGTGACCCGTGAGCTCGCCGAGTTGGCCAGGAACCGTTTCGGATTGGTATTCCGTATCACCAGTGATGAGCCGGTCAACCAGGGAAATACGGCTGATGAGTGGGAACTTGTGGCGCTGGCGGCGTTCAGGGCCGGGGAAGTGTCCGCCAGCGTGGTCGAGGGGAAGAGGTGGGCGACTTGCGCGGCGGGATCCCGTACGAGCCCGTGCGTGAGCTGATGTTGAGAGATGCCGGGCTCCTCGGCCTGCTTGCTCTCGTGTCCGGGGTGCTGGTACTCGGGACGATGGGAGTACTTGTCAGCGGTTACCGGGTCCGGCTGGAGGAATCTGCTCGCGAGATCGAGCGCATGGCGTCCACCGATCCGCTCACGGAGCTACACAACCGCTAGAGTCCCTCGTTTCCCGCCTAGGGGAGCGGTGAGACGGGCTCCTCGGCGGGGGTGAGTGGCGCGATGCCCTCCCGCGGCAGGGGACGCAGGCCGATCTTGCGGTCGATAGCGGCAGCTTCTTTGAGCGAGAGCAGTGCGATCACCGAGGCGAGCAGCGCGCCGGCTATCATCGTCGCCTGGATCCCGATGGTCGCGGCGAGTGCAGGTGCGATCGCGAGCGGCAGCAACTCTCCGCCGCGGCGGTGCACCTCCGACGTGCTGACGACCCGGCCCACGGCGTCGTGCGGCGCATCGCGGTGGATGAGCGTGCGTAGCAACGGCTCGAGCGCACCGATCACCAGTCCCCACACGAGTGCGCCTGCGAAGATCACCCGCAGGTCGGGCGTGCCGATATAGAGCGCGGCGCCGAGCCCGTTGAGGGAGACGAAGATCGCGAGTCCCCTGGCGGAGATGACGCGCGGGCCGAGGCGGCCGAGCAGGAGCGCTCCGAGGAGCATTCCCAGGCCGAACATCGTGTTGACCCAGCCGAGCATCTCGATGTCGGCGAGCACGATGTCGCGGAAGAAGAGCGGTTCGAGCACGCCGAACGCGCCGAAGCTCAGCCACACGACAGTGCCTGCGAGCACGTAGTAGCGAAGCGCACGCATCCTGTAGGAGATTTTGAACCCCTCGATGAGCTCCCGGATCGGATGGCCGACTCTCGCCGTGCTCGAATCGCCGCCACCTACACGGTTCCGGGCGGGCGTGGAGCTCAGGCGTGCGTGCCAGATGATGATTGCCGCCAGAAGCGACGTGACGGCGTCGATCACGAAGATCCAGTCGACACTGGTGTAGCGGACGATGAGTGCGCCGAGGGCGGGCCCTACGACGAACGCCGCCGAGCCGCCTGCCTCGATCAGGGAGTTGGCACGCTTGAGTTCTGCCGGATCGTCGGTCAGGTACGGTGCGAACGACGCACCTGCGGTCATGACCGGCCCCCCGACGAGCGCCCAGACCGATGCGATCGCTATGAGAGAGAGAAGCGAGTCGGCGAAGATGAAAGCCAGCGCGGCGGGTACGAAGATCACCTCAGCGACGCCGAGGACGGCCCGCGGCCCGTACCGATCGATGAGCACACCCGAGACACCGCTGCCGATCATCAGGGACACTCCGAGCGCCAGCATCAGCCATGCAAGGTCGCCGGGGGTGGCGTCGAGCACGTATGCGGCTTTGCCCCACACGCCCACAAAGAATGCGGCCTCGCTGCCCACGCGGGAAAGAAAACGGGCAGCGACTACTCTGAGAAGGTCGACCTTACGCATGGTGTGGCTTTCGGGAGAGCGTGGCCAGCCGTGCAGAGTGGCGCGCTATGCCTTCTGGCCGCGTGCGAGCAGGTGCTCGAGCGACTCCTTCCGGCGCTGCTGTTCGGCCCGGGCATACAGGTCGTCGGCAAGATCAGCCGCGCGCGTCGCGACGTCCTTTCCCTGGCTGGCCGGTGCATCGGTGTGCAGCGGCGCAAAGGTCGGGTCGCTCAGCGCGCGGTCAGTGTCGCCCATCGAAACCTCCACTCGACTGCGGACGTGCCCAAACGCATATACCCGTGCATCCCGTGCCCCTCACGCTGGAACGGATCCCTTCGGATAGGGTACCGTCTTTGCATGCGGGCACAATGCCTTGCACATCATACACCGATGCGAGGGAGTGGGCGTGAACATTCACGCATGGCAGGGTTCCCCGGGACTCTTCACCGACCTCTATCAGCTCACCATGGCGCAGGGCTACGTCGCATCCGGTATGGCGAACACAGAGGCGTGCTTTCATCTGTCCTTTCGCGGCAATCCGTTCGACGGGGGCTTCGCGGTCGCATGCGGACTCGGGCAGGCGCTCGACTACCTCGACTCGTTGGCGTTCGGAGCCGAGGACATCGCCTACCTCCGCACGCTTACCGGTAACGATCGCGCTCCGCTCTTCTCCGAGGAGTTCCTCGGCCATCTCAGAGAGTTCCGCTTCACCGCAGATGTCGATGCGGTATCCGAAGGGACGGCCGTCTTCCCACACGAGCCGCTCCTGCGGGTGAGCGGCCCGATCGTCGCGTGCCAGCTCGTCGAGACCGCGCTGCTCAACATAATCAACTTCCAGACGCTCGTCGCTACTAAGGCGGCCAGGGTGTGTCAGGCCGCAGGCGGCGACCCGGTCATCGAGTTCGGCCTGCGTCGCGCACAAGGTCCTGACGGCGGGATCTCGGCTGCGCGCGCGGCCTTCGTGGGCGGGTGTTCTGCGACGTCTAACACGCTTGCCGGTCGGGCGTACGGTATCCCGGTCGCTGGCACCCATGCGCACAGCTGGGTCATGCTCTTCGACAGCGAGGCCGAGGCGTTCTCCGCGTACGCGGATGCGATGCCCAACAACGCGACGTTCCTGGTCGATACCTACGACACACTTGAAGGCGTGCGCAGGGCCGCCGAGGAAGGCACGAGGTTGCGCGCGGCCGGTCACGAGATGATCGGTGTGCGAATCGACTCGGGCGACCTGGCGTGGCTCTCGCGTGGAGCGCGCGAAATCCTCGATGAGGCAGGTTTTCCCGATGCGCGGATCGTCGCCTCCAACGAGCTCGACGAACACCTCATCGCGAGCCTGAAGGACGAAGGCGCACAGATCGACATGTGGGGAGTGGGCACGAAACTGGTCACAGGGCACGCACAGTCGGCCCTCGGCGGGGTGTACAAGCTCTCGGCGGTACGACGTCCGGGAGGGGTCTGGGAGCCGCGGGTGAAGGTATCCGAGCAGACCGCGAAAGTGACCACTCCGGGGGTCCTCGGTGTGAGGCGGTATCTGGCGGAGAACGGGCGCCCGGTCGGCGACATGATCTACGACGTCAACAATCCTCCGGAGACCGGCCGGGAGACCGTGATGGTCGATCCGGCCGACCCGACACGGCGTAAGTTCTTCCACGTCGATGCGCACTATGAGGAGTTGCTCGAACCGGTCGTACGGGGAGGGGAGCGCGTCGGCGTGTCGCCCCCGCTCTCCGAGGTCGCCAGGCGCACGGCCGACCAGCTCGACGCGCTCGATCCATCGCAGCGCCGCTTCCTCAACCCGCATACGTATCCGGTCGGGCTTGAGCGCGGGGTACACGGGGTACGCACGCGGCTCATCATCCGCGCACGAGGGGGAAGGAAAGAGTAGACGGCCAGCCGTTCGACCCTAGCGGAGGTTCCCGATGAACGCGCTCGCATCGAGGTTCGACCTCGTGGTCGCTAGGCAGGACTGGTGACGAGTGCGGAACTCCTCGGCTAAAAGAGCCCGTCGAGTCCCTCGATCGTCTCGCGAGCGTGTTCGAGGTGCCAGTCGTCGATCGACAG
>CAYGFZ010000036.1:11185-21041 GCA_964349355.1 uncultured Coriobacteriaceae bacterium
CGAGTCCCTCGATCGTCTCGCGAGCGTGTTCGAGGTGCCAGTCGTCGATCGACAGGTAGAGCGTGGGATTGAAGACCATCCCCATCGCCTTGATGACGTCGATCACGACCTCCAAGAGATGGTCGCTCTCGATGATGTGGCAGATCAGATCCGGATCGACGAGATCCTCGGTCGCCGGGACCGGGGTCCAGAAGTACTTATGTCTCCCGTGCTTGACGATCAGGTCGAGCACGAGGTTTCCCGCAGTCGTCACCACGACGGTGTAGCCGTCGACCGTCTCGCGATTCAGCGAGGCAAGTTTCTTGGTGAGCCCGGCTGTGCGGATCAGGACATCCTGGTCGACGGTCATGCGGAAAGGTGTGGGAGGGATGGCCTTGATCGCCTCGCGCAGGTTGATCGCCGCCACGAGCGCACGGTCCTCGGTGCCCCTCGATAGCAGGTCGAGGGCGATGTTCGCTTCAACGACCGACGTCGCTGCGAGGAGGACCTGGAACAGATAGCGAGTGTCATCGCAGTAGTGCGGACGGATGTGGGACAGTCCCCTGACGGCGGTGAGCATCGAAACCCCGTCCCATCTGCTGGGTGAGAACAGTCTTCAAAAATATCTATCGGCAGAATACCTCTACTCCATGAATCTTACCCCGTGGGCGTGGTGTCAGTGGCGCGGGTCACAATCCGGCGGTCTTATCCCCGAACGATGCGGGTGCCCGCACGTCCGGAAAGCGCGTCGGCAAGCGCATCCGAACCGCAGATGATCGCTTCTCCTTCGCCGCTGCAGCCCGCAGCGAACTGTGCGCACGCTGCGACCTTCGGGGCGATGCTGCCCGCTTCGAGCGTGCCCGAGGCGAGAAGGTCGTTGGCCTCGGCGACCGTCAGCCGTTCGATACGCGCGGCTTCAGGGGTGCCCCAGCCGCGGTAGAGCGCGTCGGCCTCCATGAGTACGGCGAAGGTGGCTGCGCCGATCTCGCACGCGAGGAGCGCGCTCGTCCAGTCCTTGTCGACGACCGCCTCGACCGGCTGAAGCGCGCCGTCGGGCTGCTGGGTGACGGGCACTCCGCCCCCGCCTGCCGCGATGACTACCGTGTCGGCATCGGTGAGGGAGCGAACGGCGGCCGATTCGACCACGTGCAGTGGCCGGGGGCTGGGAACCACGCGTCGCCACAGGCCGTCGCCGGCGTCGATGAAGCTCCATCCGCGTTCCTCGGCGAGCAGATCGACCTCCGCCCGCCCCATGTACGGCCCGATGGGCTTGGCGGCCCTTTCGAACGCGGGGTCGGACGGGTCGACCACGACCTGCGTCACGAGGGCCGCCACGGGGCGGGTCACCCCCCGGGAAACGAGCAGGTTATGCAAGATGTTTTGCAACATGAACCCGATGCCACCCTGTGAATCGGCACCTGCTATGAACAGCGGCATCGGCGGGATGATCTCGCGGGCGGCTTCGTTTCGCATGATGATGTTGCCGACGATAGGGCCGTTGCCGTGGGTGATGACCACGCGAAGGCCGTCGGAGATGAGGTCCGCGACCGGCTCGAGCGCCTCTCGGGCGCGCAGGTTCTGCTGTTCGATGGTGCCTGCCTCGCCCCGTCGGACGAGGGCGTTGCCGCCCAGGGCGATGACGATAGGTGCGGTAGAGGTCACGTCGATCATACCTCGCCTGAGTCGGTCTTCTGCTCCCGGACATGGCCGGCCACGAATCCGGCAACGACGTCTGCGAGCGTCGGGTCTCCGGCATCGGCGATGGTGTATGCGACCCGCACGACGGGGCGATCGATTTCGATGAGTCGCGAAAGGTCGATCGGGGTTCCGATGACGACTGAGTCGCACGGTGTCGCTGCGATGGTCGCTTCGAGGTCGGCGAGCTGGGCCGGAGAGTAGCCCATCGCGGGCAAGACATCGCTCAAATGCGGGTTGGCGGCGAAGACGCCGGCAAGCGAGCCGACGGCGTGGGGGCGCGGGTCGACGAGCTCGGCGGCCCCGTGACGCCGCGCGGCGATCGCGCCGGCCCCGTAGCCCATGCCGCCGTGCGTGACTGTCGGGCCGTCCTCGATCACAAGTACGCGGGCTCCGGCGAGGCGGTCCGGATCGTCGGCGAGCACTTCCGAGGCGGTGAGTACGACGGTCGCGTCGGGGTTGTAGCGCGCCGCGGCCTCACGCAGTGCCGCGATCGCACTCGGGTCAGCGGTGTCGGCCTTGTTGATGACGAGCACGTCGGCGCGCAGGAAGTTGACCTCACCAGGATGGTAGAGGCGTTCGTGACCCGCACGATGCGGGTCGAGCACCACGATCTCGAGATCCGGGCGGATGAACGGCATGTCGTTGTTGCCTCCGTCCCAGATGATGACGTCGGCCTCCCGCTCGGCGGCCAGCAGGATCGCTTGGTAGTCGACGCCCGCGAAGACCACGGCACCCATTGCGATGAGGTGCTCGTACTCCTCGCGCTCTTCGATCGTCACGCCGAGGCGGTCGAGGTCGGCCAGTGAGGAGTACCGCTCGACGGCCATGCGCGACAGGTCGCGGTAGGGCATCGGATGCCGGATGTCGACCGCAGTAATGCCTGCGTCACGCAGCAGCTCCCATACGTAGCGTGAGACCCCGCTCTTGCCCGCTCCCGTGCGCACCGCGCAGATCGACACGACCGGTCTGGCCGAGGAGATCATCGTGCGCTTTGGACCGACGAGCCCGAAATCAGCTCCGGCGGCCAGCACGCGGGAGGCGTGGTGCATCACCGTCTCGTGGCTGACATCGCTGTACGCGAAGACGACGAGATCGATGTCGTGTTCGTCGATCAGTTCGAGGAGACGTTCCTCGGGAAGTATCGGGATGCCTTCGGGATAGAGGGGCCCGGCGAGATCGGGGGGGAAGGTGCGGCCGTCGATCCCGGGGATCTGTGTCGCGGTGAAGGCGACGACCTCGATGGCGGGATCGTTCCGGTAGCAGGTGGAGAAGACGTGGAAGTCGCGACCTGCGGCCCCCATGATGATCACGCGCGTGCGTGTCTCTCGCGTGCGGTCCATCGGACCTCCTCGGCACAGTGCGGGACCGAACCCCGCAGACAAGAATACAGGCGTTCTATCCAGATATTCCCGATTCCTATACTCCCACCGCACCCGCTGCGACTCAAGACCCCGCCCGCGGGGAGTGCAGAGTGTCCTTCGGGTACAATCGCGGAGTGTCCTTTCAAGCGTTCGCACGAGCGAAAGGAGGGGTCAGCGTGTCCGTACGCATAGTCACGGATTCGACATCATATCTACCCATCGAGCAGCGCGAGCAGTACGGGATCGCCGTCGTGACGCTCTCGGTCAACTTCGGCACGGAGAATCATCCCGAGGAGGGCCTGGACAGCACGTGGTTCTACGAGAGGATGGCCACCGAGGCCGAGGTGCCGACCTCGTCTCAGCCCTCTGTCGCCGATCTTGCGGCCGCGTTCACGAGAGCGGTCGAAGCGGGTGATGAGGTCTGCGGCATCTTCATCTCCTCGGACATGAGCGGAACGTTCTCGACGGCGGCGCTCGCGCGCGATCTCGTGCACGAGTCGCATCCCGATGCGAGGATCGAGCTCGTCGACTCGCGCTCGAACTGCATGCAGCTCGGCTTCGCCGCGCTCGAAGCTGCGCGCGCCGCACGGGCAGGCAGCTCCCTCGAAGAGGTCGCTGCGGCCGCACGGGCTGTCGCCCCGCGCTCGCGTTTCCTGTTCGTACCGCATACGCTCGACTACCTGCGCAGGGGGGGCCGGATCGGGGGTGCTTCGGCGCTGCTCGGCTCGATGCTTCAGATTCGGCCGGTGCTCACCGTGACCGACGGTAAGACCGCTGTCTGGGGTAAGGTGCGTACGAAGAAACGCGCGCTCGAGGAGATCGCACGGACCGTCATCGAACTCGGCGAGAAGGCCGGCGGTATCGAAGAGGTCGTCGTGCACCACATCGACGATGAGCCGGAAGGCCGCATGTTGGCTGACATGCTCGCCGAGAAGCTCGGGCGCACAGTTTCCGTCCATCCGATCGGCGCGGTTATCGGCCTGCACGTCGGGCCCGGCACTGCAGGCGCCGTCTTTCGTACCCGGGAGGTATTGCCTTCGTGAGCAACACACGACAGTTGAAGGTCGTCGCGGTCAACGGATCGCCGCGACGTGACGGTAACACCGCGATGCTTGTCGAGACCGCTTTCGAGTCGCTGCGTGCGGCCGGCGTCGGGTGCGAGCAGGTCTCGCTGGCGGGTGAGATCGTGGGCGGCTGCACCGCGTGCGGTGTGTGCCGCAAGGCCGCCGACCGGCAGTGTCACGGGCGCGACGACTTCGGTAACGAGGTCATCGCCAAGCTCGACGCAGCGGACGGCATCCTGCTCGCATCGCCCGTCTACTTCGCCGACATCACCCCGGAGCTCAAGGCGATCATCGACCGGGCGGGCTACGTGGCGCGCGGCAACGCGGGCATGTTCTACCGTGTGCCGGGCGCGGGTATCGTCACACACCGGCGGGCGGGCGCGATCCATGCGCTCGACTCCATCAACCACTTCTTCCTCATCGGTCAGATGTTCGTCGTGGGCTCGTCGTACTGGTCGCTGGGAGTGGGCGGCGCGAAGGGTGATGTCGCGACCGATGACGAGGGGTTGCGCACGATGCGCACCCTCGGCGAGAACATGGCCTGGCTGCTTGAGAAGGTGAACGGGTGATGCTTGCCCCCGGACGCTCGCGGATAGGGTTCATCGGCACCGGTGTCATGGGTGCGCCGATGGCAGGACACGCGCTCGACTCCGGCTTCGAGGTCGCGCTATGGGCCCGCGCTCCGGAGAAGGTCGCCGCCCTGCTCGACCGTGGCGCGGTCTGGGCCGAGAACCCGGCCGCGCTTGCCGCCGACTGCGATGCTGTCGTCACGATCGTCGGCTATCCGGCCGATGTAGAGGAGCTCTACCTCACCGGTGATGACGGCGGCCTGGTCGCAGGCGCGCTTCCCGGCACCTACCTCATCGACATGACGACCTCCTCACCGGCGCTCGCAGTGCGCATCGCCGCCGCTGCCCGTGCGCGGGGCGTACGCGCGCTCGATGCTCCGGTCACCGGCGGGGATGTCGGCGCACGGGAGGCCAGACTCTCGATCATGGTCGGCGGTGAGGGTGAGGATTTCGCGGCCGTCGAGCCGTTGCTCCGGGTCTTCGGGCCGAGGGTGGTGCACCAGGGTGGTCCCGGGAGCGGCCAGCACGCCAAGGCGGCCAACCAGATATCGATCGCTGCGTCGATGATCGGGGCGTGCGAGTCTCTTGCGTACGGGCGGGCGGCCGGTCTCGACCTCGGGCGCGTGCTCGAATCGATCTCGGCGGGCTCTGCGGGCAGCTGGTCGCTCACCAACCTCGCTCCGCGTATCATCGCAGGCGACTTCGCACCGGGCTTCTACATCAAGCACTTCGTGAAGGATCTGCGGATCGCGCTTCAGTCCGCGGCAGAGTTGGGAGTCGAACTGCCGGGAGCCGCACTCGCAGCACGTATCTACATCGAACTCGAGGCTGCAGGGTACGGTGAGTCGGGGACGCAGGCTCTCTGGTACCACTACGCGAACGATCACAAGGAGTGATGATGGTGGATATCGTACTGGTGGTGATCGGTTCGATCGCGGGTCTTGCGATCGGTGTATGGGCCGGGCTGAAGTGGGGGATTGCGCTCATCGACAAGTCCTCGGGCAAGTACTGGCTCGCCAACGGTGCGATGGTGCTCGCCGGTATGGTAGTGGTGGTCGCAGGTCAGGCGCTCGGTGCGATGTGGTTCGCGGTCGCCGGAGCCGGGATCATGGCCGGCGGGATCACAGGACTCAAGTACGGTTACGGCAAGAGTCCCGGAGTGTGGGCGATCCACGACCGGCTGATGGGCATTGATGGCCCCGAGGGCGAGGAGTCCGACCCCACTCGCCGATGACCGCGATGGGCCGCCTGCCTTAGCGCGGCCCGAGTCCGATCAGATCGGTCAGCCGGTCAGGGAGGAAGTCCACGCACACACCGTTGCCGAGTTCGAACGTGGGCGTATGCAGCCGTCCTTCGTTGTGGTTCGCGGCACGCTAGTGTGCGTCGAGGGCGTCGTGGATCCCGTCGACCTCTTCGTCGAAGGCCCCGATATAGGGCTCCAGGATGCCGAGCCCCTCACGGGCCGTGAGGTCGTCAGACAGCTCTCCGGTGACGCGTACCAGCTCGTCAAGGGCGGCATCAGCCGCGGCGATCTCGATGTCGTCAAGTCCGACGGCCTCCTGCCGTGCGGTCTCCCACGCCGAGGAGACACGCTCGGTCACCCGGTCGAACTCGCGGGCGGAGTCCTGCGGGTCGACGGTGAAGTAGCGGCCCAATGCGCTCTCGACGTCGTGGATGGCGTCGTCGAGGCGTTCGCGCTGTGCGGCCTGGGGATCGGAGCACCCACTCAACGCAAGAATGCCGACGATCAGCACAGTGAGCAGTCCGGGAAGAACGAGATGCTTCCTCATGGCGACCCCCGTCTCGGTTCGGATTAGCCATGACTAAGGTAATGGATTCCACGGCACTATTCAAGTGTCAGCGTGGTGTCGTTTTCCGGATGGATGCTGCACGTGCGCTCCCATCGTGTCATCATCATGGGCAGGGGCCGCCGGGCTGGATCGCTCGGCCGTTCGAGGGGATCGAACAACACGTTCGTTCAGAGAGGATCGACAGATGGCAGACGAAGCACACGCACTCGCGGTGTTCATAGACTTTGAGAACCTTGCAGTCGGGGCCGAGAAGGCCGTCTCCGGGCGGAGCAACGGCCGGCGCGGCGGTGCTGCAGCGAAGCGGAAACCGGCTCCGTCCTCTTCGGCCGAGCTCTTCGATATGAAGCGGGTGCTCGAGCGGCTCGTGGAGAAGGGCAAGATTGTCGCCAAGCGGGCGTACGCTGACTGGGCCCGTTTTCCCGAGTACGTCACGCCGTTGCACGAGCTCGGCATCGAGCTCACCGAGATTCCCGAGCGCGTGATGACCGGCAAGAACTCCGCCGACATCCGGCTCGTGGTCGACGCGATGGAGCTGTCCTACGCCAAGGAGCATATCGACACGTTCGTGATCGTCTCGGGCGATAGCGACTTCACCCCTTTGGTCAGCAAGCTCAAAGAGAACGGCAAGTCCGTGATCGGGCTGGGCATGAAGGACTCGACGAGCGACCTGCTCGCTGCGAACTGCGACGAGTTCATCTACTACGAAGACCTCGGCCGCGTGGTCACGGGCGCTCCGGCGATCGGCGACAAGGTGCCCACGGCGAAGCGAGCAGCCTACCAGCTGCTCTTCGATACGATCGACGCGCTCCTGCGTGAGAACGTCGACGTGATCCACGCCTCCATGCTGAAGGACACCATGAAGCGTAAGCAGCCGTCGTTCAGCGAGTCGTCCTACGGTTACCGCTCGTTCACCCAGCTGCTTGAGGATGCACAGAAGACAGGCTTCATCACGCTTCGCAAGGACCAGCGGTCCGGTACCTATGTGGTCGAAGGCTTCAGCGGATAGCGCCCGGTGCCGATAGACAGATACATGGCCAGCCCGAATCACACCCTGCGTCATACCACCGGGCGCGTGCTCCTCAAGGGCGCCGCGACACTACTCGCTGCGCTCCTTCTCTTTGGCGATGTGACGAGTGCAGTCGCGATCACGCGAGACACAGTGATGACGCGCGCCACCCGATGGGTCGATCTTATAGTGCCCTACAGCCAGGCGCGACACTTCGAGGGATACCGCACGGACTGTTCGGGCTTCGTATCGATGTCGTGGGCGCTCATGAACGCCTCGGGCCACCCGATCTCCCCGGCGACCGACAACCTTTTAGACTACGGTGTTCTGATCACCAAAGACCAGCTGCGCCACGGGGACATGATCGTTCGTCCGAAGACCGCGACCACCACAGGGCATGCGGTCATCTTCGGCGGGTGGGCCGATGACGACCGCGTGACGTACTGGGCCTACGAGCAGAGCGGTTCGGCCGGTGAGGCGAGGATGCGCCAGACACCCTACCCCTTCTGGCCCTCGGCCGGTCTTGCATTCACGCCCTATCGGTATAGGGGGATCACGCCCGATCCTGACTTCGTCGCGCGCGTCTACGGCAGCGACCGGTATGCGACGGCCGCTTCTGTGTCGATGCGCGCATTCCCCGATCCTGCCGAGGTCAGTACCGTGGTGCTCGCGACAGGTGAGTCGTGGCCTGACGCCCTCGGCGGAGCCGGACTCGCGGGTGCGGTCGGTGGCCCTGTGCTATTGACGAGCCGTGCGAGTCTTCCGGCGTCTGTGCAGCGAGAGCTCTCGCGCCTCGGGCCCGAGCGGGTGCTCGTGCTCGGTGGACCCTCTGCGGTCTCCGATGAGGTCTTGGCGCAGGTGACCGCAGCGGTCAGCGGGAAGGTCGAACGTATAGCGGGATCGGACCGCTACGGCACCGCGGCACTTACCGCGAACCGTCTTGTGGCCGAGTTGAAGGCTTCCGGTCGAGAGTTCGACGGCACGGCCTACCTCGCGACGGGCGACGATTTCGCCGACGCGCTCTCCGTCTCGCCCGTATCGGCGTTTCATTCGCGCCCGGTACTGCTCGTTCATAAGGACCGCGTTCCCGGCAGCACTGCGGCTGCACTCACCGCGCTTGGCGTGAACCGGGCGTATGTGGTGGGCGGGGAGGCTGCGGTGGGGCGCGGTGTCATCGACCAGGTGAAGAAGCCCGACGTGGACGTCAGCCGGCTTTCAGGCAGTACTCGCTACACGACCGCGCTCGTCGTGGCCGACCACGGGGTCGGGGCCGGTCTCACTCGCAGCGAGGCGGGTGTTGCCACCGGAGCCTCGTTCGCCGACGCTCTCGCAGCCGGCGCGGCACTCGGGCAGTCCGGCCAGCCAACGGTACTCTACCTGGTGCCTCCGTCCACTATGGACCCCGCTTTGCGCCAGACTCTCTGGACGAACCGGCTGGAGATCGGCGTCGCGCACATCTACGGGGGGCCTGCTGCGGTCTCTCCCCGGGTGATGACCGAACTGGCAGCGGCGCTCGGCGGCTGAGCCTGCTTCTCGCCCGACTGCTGTGCTACGGTGACGCCATGAGCATCGAACACGCCCTTTTCGCACCGGTCCCGCTCGGCCTCGAGGCAGTTCTTGCCGAGGAGTTGCGCGCGATGGGCGCGCTGCGCGTGCGTCCCGGACGGGCCGGCGTCGCGTTTGCGGGCCCTCTCGAGGGGGCATACCGTGCGTGCATGTGGTCGCGAGTCGCCTCGCGGCTGCTGTTGCGCATAACCGACGTCCCCGCACCCGACCCCGAGACGCTCTACGACGGGGTCCTCGGCATAGCATGGGAGGATCACGTCAGGCCGGACGGCACTCTGGCGGTCGACGTAGTGGCATCGCGTTCTCCGATCTCGCACACGGGATATGCCACTCTCAAGGTCAAGGATGCGATCGTCGACCGGCTGCGTGAGCGGTTCGGTGCGCGCCCGGACATCGATACCGTCGCGCCGGACGTGCGCGTCAACGTCGCGCTGCGCGGCACCAAGGCTGCTGTGAGCATCGACATGTCGGGCGAGGGGCTGCACAAGCGCGGGTATCGCGCACCGGGCGAGCAGGGGGTCGCGCCTCTCAAGGAGAATCTCGCCGCAGGTGTGCTGCTGCTCGCGGGATGGCCCGACGTCGCCGCTCGTGGCGGCTCATTTTACGATCCGCTGTGCGGTTCGGGCACCCTCGTGCTCGAAGCTGCACTCATCGCGGGCGATATCGCGCCGGGCCTGCTGCGTCACCGCTGGGGCTTTAGCGGGTGGCTCGGACACGATCCGGCGATCTGGGACGGTCTTATCGATGAGGTGTGCTGCTGCTCGCGGGATGGCCCGACGTCGCCGCTCGTGGCGGCTCATTT
>CAYGFZ010000037.1:0-12840 GCA_964349355.1 uncultured Coriobacteriaceae bacterium
ATCAGGACAGAAAGAAGCCGAGATGGCCTTCGCACCGCCCGAGGTTCCCCTCCAAAGGGATATCCTTGAGAACTCTTGGCCGAGTGAGAGTTCCCTCTCGGCCGCATCCTCGTGTATCCAGGGGCTTATGCCCGACTCTCCGGCGACCGGACTTATCGTACTTCCGATCTCAACAAGCCCGCTTCCCTCTGGAAGCGTCCAACGAACCGACTGACTGACACGTACTCTCAAACGCTCGAATCATCAGTTAAGGTCGTCCGGAGGTCTTTCTCTGCCATCCCGGCCCAATCTGGTTCAGCGTCTCATCCAATGAGATGCCTTCACCTCTCATGACCGCTCCGGTTGTAGATGAGCCGTCGCCTGCGGTCCTGGTTCCGGCCTAAAGAGAATGTACCCCGCCGGGGCAAGGGCGTATCGGATTTCGGCGCGTCACTTGAGCGAGTCGAGCATACGACGCATCTGGTCCTCGGATAGTTCGCCGACCGCCCGGTCCGCTTCGGAGCCATCACTGTTCAGGAACACGAACGTGGGCACGTACTGCGCCCCGTACTGCCGCATCAACTGTGTGCCTTCTTCGCTCTTGTCAACGTCGTAGAGGCGAAACTCCACGCGGCCCTCGTACTCCTGGCTGAGCCTGTCGACCACAGGCTTCATGGTTACGCAGGCGGGTCACCAATCAGTGAAGAACTCATACACCACGGGCGAGTCAGTCGGCTTCTCGGCTGCAGGCATCTCCGCGACCTCGAACCCTCCTTCAAGCGCGCCGTCCCACGCGACAAGGCCGGCCGTGAAGTGATAGATACTCTCAAAGCCCATATCGGCAAGGAGGCTGATCGACTGGCTCGAACGCGCCCCGGTGGTGCAGTAGACAACGAGCGGCTCGCTGCGGTCCCAGTCCTGGGCCTGTGTAGCGAGGAGGTTGGTCGGGACATTCTCCGCGCCCGCCAGATGGCTCATCTCGAACTCACCAGGGGTGCGGACATCGATGACGCGCGCACCTGCCGCGAGAACCTCCGCTATGCGTTCGGGGGATGCCTCTTCGATTCCCGGTCCAGTCGCCGGTCGGATCATCAACGCAAAACCCGCGGCCACCACGACGGCGACTGCGGCCCAGATCACCAGTTTCTTCGGTTCCATCTACATCTCCTACGGAAGGGTTCCCCGGAAGTATACCCCGCCTGGTATTTGTCGGACAAGTGTCGCATCTCGCGGCTCAAGGAGCGATACTGCATGGACACGACGGGGAACGAGCAAGGATGTGACCAACCTGCTGGCGCTCGACCCACAGGCGTGCACCGCCGCAACAAAGAAAGGCCCGCCCGTGACAGACGTGATGGCCCCGGTTCCCACCGCCGAGGAGGTCTTCCTGCTCGACGCACCCGTGCGCGGTGAACTCCTGACCGCTGAGGGCCTACGCGAAGCCGCCCGCCAGCTCGCCGCCTCCCAGAAGTCAACAACGGCAGATCCACCCGCTACCACACCTCTGTTGCCGTTGATCGGCCGAATCGCAGAGTCGCTCCGCTCGGACAACGCCGAGCTCGCCCGTGCCGTCCGCCTACGCCACACCCTCTCACCTGCGACGGAATGGCTTCTCGACAACCACTACCTCATAGAGGGTCAGATCCGCGCTGTGCGCCAGGATCTCCCTGCGCGCTACGGTCTCGAGTTGCCCCGCCTTATTACCGGTGAACCGTCCGGCTTCCCGAGAGTGTACGCCGCGATGCTTGCGATGGTCGGGCACACCGACGCGGACCTCGATGCCGAACGCCTCGCCCGCTTCATGGAGGGGCTGCAAGAGGTAGACCCGCTCACTATCGGCGAGGTCTGGGCGGTGCCGATCATGTTGCGCGTCGCCCTCATCGAGAATATCCGACGCCTCTCGTTCCTCGTCGTACATACGTACCGGGCGACGCGCGCAGCAGATGAGTGGGCTACCCGGCTGATCGTGACCGCGCAGGACGACCCGGAGAGACTGCGTGACCTCGTCGACGAACTGGGAAGGGTGGCGGGGGCCGCGGCACCGGCGTTCTACGTCCGCCTCTCGCAACGTCTCCAGGGCCGCGATGCTGGCGAGGCACTCGGGGCCTTCCTATCGCGGACTCTTGCCGCCGGAGGTCGCGACCTCGACGAGCTTTCGCACCACCTGCACCAACAGCAGGCTGCGGACCAGGTGTCTATCGCTAACTCGATCGGCTCGATACGATTCCTCGAAGCCTACGACTGGAAGACCTTCTTCGAAGACACGAGCGTCGTGGAGCAGGTGCTTCGCGAAGACCCGTCAGGCGTCTATCCCCGCATGGACTTCCAGAGCCGGGACCGATACCGGCGCGCCGTGGAGATGCTCGCCAGACGATGTCCCCTCGGCGAGATAGAGGTCGCCGAGGCAACGATCAGTCTTGCGCTCGACGCTCTCTCACGCGACAGTGCGGATGATGTCGGAGGCCACGTCGGCCACTACCTCATCCGGTCCGGACGGCCGCGCCTCGAGGAGAGTACAGACTACACCGTGCAGAGGCGGGAACGCCTCTACCGCGGCCCCCTGGCCGGGCGCGGAGCGTACTACTGGGGAACACTCGCTGTCATCACCGCTCTTCTCACCGCGATACTCCCCCTCTATGCCCTGACCTCGGGTGCAAGCCTGCTCGTCGCCTCGATCATCGCCGTGGTCGCGCTCATTCCGGTCAGTGAGGCCGGTCTTTCGATCGTCAACCGCTTGTCCGCCGCACTCTTCCCGCCTCGTGTCCTCCCGCGGCTCGATTACCGTGAGCCGATCGCCGCCGGGCACCGCACCCTCGTCGTCGTCCCCGCGCTGCTCTCTTCGGTGCGGGCCGTCCGCTCCGTCTTTGACAACCTCGAAGTCGCCTATCTGGCGAATCGCGATGCCAACCTCGGCTACGCTCTCCTCGGCGACCTGAAGGCAGCAGACTCCCGGCACACCGAAGGAGACGCCGAGATCGTCGAGGCTGCTCTAAGGGCCGTCGATGAGCTCAACGCACGGTACCTGACCGAACACGGGCGGGCTCCATTCATGCTTTTCCTGCGGGGCCGCTCCTACAGCGAGGCCGAGAGCAGCTGGATGGGATGGGAGCGCAAGCGAGGGTCGCTCGTCGAGCTCAACCGCGCACTCCGCCACTCACGCGAGACGTCGTTCACCCACCGTATCGGTGACGAGGAGTTCCTCGGCGGGGTCACATTCGTGCTGACGCTCGATGCCGACACGCAGCTGCCCCGCGATTCCGCACGCAAGCTCGTGAGCACGATCGCGCATCCCTTGAACCGGGCACGCTGGAGTCCCGGCGAGCCGCGGGTCAGGGAGGGCTACGGACTGATCCAACCCCGGGTGGCCATGTCCCTCCCGGCGGCATCGCGATCGTTCTTCGCATGGCTTCACTCCGGCACCACCGGTATCGACCCGTACGCAGGCGCGGTCTCCGACACCTACCAGGACGTCTTCGGCGAGGGCAGTTTCACGGGCAAGGGAATCTACGAACTGAACGTCTTCATGGGCGTGATGGACTCGGCCATTCCCGAGAACACACTGCTCTCGCACGACCTGCTGGAGGGTTGCCTGCTCAGGGTGGGCCTTGCCTCCGACATCGAGCTACTCGATGACCACCCTGCGACCTACCGCGCCCAGGCAGCGCGCCTCCACCGATGGGTCCGCGGAGACTGGCAGACACTCCCGTGGCTCGGCCTCCGGGTTCCCCGCGAGAACGGACGTATCCCCAATCCTCTTTCAGCCCTCCACCGATGGAAACTCTTAGACAACATGCGCCGCTCGATGGCGGGACCGGCGCTGCTCCTGTTGATCACGCTGGGGTGGTGGCTGCTTCCCGGTCCGGCCTGGGCCTGGCCGCTCATCATGGTGCTTCTGGTCCTCTTCCCTGTCTACTTCACCGCACTCGACGGACTACTGCGCCGACCGCCGAACATCTCCTTCCGCCGCTCGGCGATGGCGGTATGGCGCGAATTCGGGCGTGGCTCGGCGCAAGCACTCCTCAGCCTCGCACTGCTGCCGCACCACGCGTTCCTGATGACAGACGCTGCGCTGCGGGCGCTGTGGCGAATGGTTGTCACGCGCCGCAAGATGCTCGAATGGACGACGGCCGCCGACACGGAACGCTCACTCGGGACGGGGCTCGGCGCCCACGTGCGCAAGCTCGGGCCGACGGCCGCAGCCGGCGTCGCCCTCATGGCACCCGGCTCCCTCGCTGACCCGGCCAGCGCCCTTGTGGCTCTCCCTCTGGTCGCACTGTTCGCAGCCGGTCCCGTCGCGGCCTGGTGGGTCTCGCAGTTGCGCCCGGCCCGGTGCCTGGACCTCAGTGAGAGACAGACAGCCGATGTGCGTCGTGTCGCTCGTCTGACCTGGCGCTTTTTCGAGACGTTCGTGACCGCCGAGGGAAATTATCTCGCGCCCGACAACTACCAGGAGAACCCGAAAGGCGAGATCGCGTTCCGCACGTCGCCGACGAACATGGGACTGCAGCTCCTCTGCGAACTCTCTGCATACGACCTCGGCTATCAGACGGTGCGCTCCCTGGCCGAGCGCACGGCGGACACGCTGGCGACGATGTCAGGCATGCGCCGCTTCAGGGGGCACTTCTACAACTGGTACGACACGCGCACACTCGAGCCGCTCCCCCCACACTACGTCTCGACCGTAGACAGCGGCAACCTGGCCGGACACCTGCTCGTCGTGCGACAGGGTCTTCTCGAGTCATCCGAGGCCCCACTCGTAGGTACGCAACTGCTTGACGGACTCGCAGACACCGCGCTGCTCGTGCTCGACGACCTCTCCAGCAGACCTGGCAACCGAGATGGTCATGGCACGGATACCGGAGCGGCCCGGCTCCGCTCACTTATCGAGGAGTTGCTCCGCGATATCGCCACGACCGATCCACCGGGCGATCTCGGCAGTTGGCACACGGCACTGAGCCGATGGGGGGCGCTCGCACAGACCGCCCGACCACTGGTGGCCTCGCTTGAGTCCGGGGACGAGACAGACGGACGCACTCCCTCGGCTCTCGACGCCGTCACCCCGCTCACGGACCTCATCGGCGATGCCTGCGAGATCATCGGCGACCTGGCGCCCTGGGCACCGCTCCTCACGAACGTGCCATCGGCCGTGCTCACCGATGTGCGTGCGGCGGCCCTCGAACCACTGCTCGGTCATGTCCCAAGCGTCGTCGGTATTGCGGAGGGGCTCGACGAGGTCCTCGACACGCTGGACTCTCTCGCCGCTGACCAGCCAGGCGACGATGACGATGCGCGCAACGCGAGTGCGGGCTGGGCGGACCGGTTGGCCAGTGCTATCCGCTCGGCGCGGCCACGGGGCGTGACCCTTCTCGCGCGTCTGCGCCTCGACGCCGGGATCGCACGGGAGATGTGGGAGCGTACCGACTTCAGTCTGCTCTTCGACAAGCAGCGTCTCCTCTTCTCGATCGGTTTCAACACGGCCGAGGGCCGCCTCGACCCCTCCTACTACGACATGCTGGCCTCGGAGTGCAGGCTCGCGAGCTTCGTGGCGATCGCGAAGGGCGACGTCGCGCAGGAACACTGGTTCCGCCTCGGCCGACAGATCACACAGGTCGGCGGCAGCCGCGTTCTTCTCTCGTGGAGCGCATCGATGTTCGAGTATCTGATGCCGCTGCTCGTCATGCGTTCGTGGCCACTCACCCTGCTCGACGAGACCTACACGTCGGTCGTGAACCGACAGATCGCATACGGTCGGGAACTCGGAGTGCCCTGGGGTGTCTCCGAGTCCGCCTTCAACGTCAAGGATGCGAGCCTCACCTACCAGTACCAGGCGTTCGGCGTGCCCGGGCTGGGGCTCAAGCGTGGGCTGTCCGAGGACATCGTCGTCGCCCCGTATGCGACCGCGCTCGCGATATCGGTCGCTCCCGAGGCGGCTCTCTCCAACCTCCAGACGCTTGCGGGGATCGGTGCCCGCGGGCGGTACGGCTTCTACGAGGCGCTCGACTTCACTCCAGGCCGGATACCCGCAGGTGAAGGTCGCGCAGTGGTGAAAGCCTACATGGCTCACCACCAGGGCATGAGTCTCGTCGCATTCGCCAACGCGCTCACCGGCGAACGGATGCAGGAGCGCTTCCACCGCGATCCCATGGTCGCCTCGGCCGAACTCCTGTTGCAGGAGCGCGTGCCGACGACAGCGCCCTACACCGTCCCCCACGCCGAGGAGGTCGAGAACGTCCGGTCCATCGGCGAGCTCCCCGAACCGCCCGCCCGGCACTACCCTATCGCCGACACGCCCGTCCCCGCGACCCACTTCCTGTCCAACGGCCGGTATTCGGTGATGGTCACCAACGGAGGCGGAGGTTACAGCCGCTGGAAGGGCGTCGCGATCACGCGCTACCGCGAAGACGTCACGCGGGACTCCTGGGGGCACTTCTTCTACTTGCGAGACACCGCGACCGAAGAGGTCTGGTCGGCAGGACACAATCCCGCGCCGAAGCATCCGGACTACTACCATGTCACGTTCTCGGCAGACAAGGCGGAGTTCCGTCGCATCGATGGCGACATCGAGACCTACACGGAAGTCGCCGTCTCCCCGCAAGACGACGTCGAAGTACGCAGGCTCACCATCTCCAACCACGGACTCGTTGCACATGAGATCGAGGTCACGAGCTACTTCGAGGTCGCACTCACCGCGCAAGCCGCTGACCAGGCTCACAAATCATTCTCGAACCTGTTCGTCGAAACGGAATCGCTCCCGGAACTACGAGCGCTGCTCTTCTCGCGGCGTCCCCGTTCCTCGGCCGAGGAACGGCCCTGGGGGTTCCACGTACTCGCATGCGATACCGGCGATGAGTGTTCCTGCTCCTGTGAGACTGATCGAGCGCGGTTCCTCGGCAGGCTCAACGGGCCCGAGCATCCGGCCGCAGTCCATGCGGGCGGCGACCTCTCGGGGACGGTCGGCGCTGTGCTCGATCCTGCAGTCGCGATCCGCCGGACAGTCAGGCTCGAAGCTGGAGAGAGCGTCCGGCTCGTGTTCGTCACCGGAGCCGCCCCCTCACGCGAGCGCGCTGTCTTCCTCGCAGAGCGCTATCACGACCCCCGCAGCACCCAGCGCGCGATCGACCTCTCGTGGACTGGCGCGCAGATCGAACTGCGCGACCTCGGGATCGGGGCCGAGGAAGCTGTGACGTTCCAGCGCCTCGCCTCCCGACTGCTCCTGACCGACCCCCACTCGCCACTCAAGACTCACACGCCTTCCGAGAACGGCCTTCCTCTGTCGGGCCTATGGTCGCTCGGCATCTCGGGAGACCATCCGATCCTGCTTGTCCGCATCGAGGAACTCGAACACGCGCCACTCGTGAGACAGGCACTGCTCGCCCACCAATACTGGCGACATAAGGGACTCGTGGCCGACCTCGTCGTACTCAACACCCGGCCGACCAGCTACTCAGATGCGCTCGACGACCGTCTTCGGCTCCTCGTGCGGACCGGTCACGCGCTGCAACTCGTCGACAGGCCGGGAGGGGTGTTCCTTCGCCGGTCCGACCAGATGCATCCGGACGTCGCCAACCTGCTCGAGAGCGTCGCCCGCGCGGTCCTCGACGGAGACGGAGGCTCGATCGAACTGCAGCTCAACCTCCGGGCCGAGCGTCCGCCTGCACCCGATGAGTTCATCGCGACTCGTGAGTCCCGGGCTCTCGCCACCACAGAGAGCGAACGGCCGCGACTCGTCCACGACAACGGTATTGGTGGCTTCGACCCCGCGACCGGCGAGTACGTGATCGTGCTCGACCGGCACGCGCCCACACCGGCCCCGTGGATCAACGTCATCGCGTCGCCACACTTCGGATGCATGGTCTCGGAGGCCGGCATCGGCTGCACCTGGGCCCTGAACAGCCACGAGAACCGGCTCACCACCTGGAACAACGACCCCGTAGCCGACGGCTCAGGAGAGGTGCTCTACATTCGCGATGAGGAGACCGGCGAATACTGGAGCCCCACGCCTCTACCATGCGGAAACGGCGGGGCCTTCGAGGTGCGCCATGGATTCGGCTACAGCCGCTTCCGTCACACCTCTCACGGTATCGACCACGATCTCCTCTGGTTCGTTCCCGCCGAGGATCCCGTGCGCATCGTCAAGCTGCGACTGACCAACCTCGGAGACGAGCCGCGCCACCTCTCGGTGACGCAGTTCGTTGAGTGGGTCCTCGGCTCGTCGCGCAGCATGGCGCAACACCAGGTCGTGACGTGGTTCGATGCCGAGCTCGAGACGTTGACATCCCACAACCACTACAATCCCGACTTCCCCGGTCGGCCAGCCTTCCTCGCCTGCGACCGGGTGCTCGATTCCTGGACTGCGAGCCGCACGGAGTTCGTAGGGCGCAACGGGCACCCTTCGGACCCGGCCGCGATGCACGCGGGTCGCCTCGGCGGAACATCTGGCCGCTTCCACGACAACTGCGGAGCTCTGAGGGCGTGCCTCGAGATCGCACCCGGCGAGAGTTCCGAGATCACGTTCCTCCTCGGCCAAGCGGATCGCCTCGAGGAGGCACGGTCCCTTGTGGCTCGCTACAGAGACGCGCGCAAGGTGGACAGCGCGTTCGCCCAGATGCGACAACGCTGGGACACAGTACTAGGGACGGTGCAGGTACGGACACCCGATTCCGCGCTCGACCTGCTCATCAACGGTCGCCTGCTCTACCAGTCGCTTGCGTGCAGGCTGTGGGGACGCACCGCGACCTACCAGTCCTCGGGCGCCTTCGGCTTCCGCGACCAGCTCCAAGACACCCTGTCGCTGATCTTCGCGCGACCGGACCTGGTACGCGACCAGATCGTCGAAGCCTCGCGCCACCAGTTCGAACGCGGGGACGTGCTGCACTGGTGGCAGCCGCTCTCCGGCAGGGGCGTGCGTACACGCATCAGCGACGACCGTCACTGGCTTCCCCTCGTGGCTGCTGAGTACGTGTCTGCGACCGGGGACACCGACGTGCTCCGCGTACACACCCCCTTCATCGAAGGACCGGAGTTGGAACCCGGTGCCGAGGATGCCTACGTCCAACCGACGATCGCAGAACGCACGGCGACCGTCTATGAGCACTGCGTTGCCGCCCTGGAGTCCGGACTCGACGTCGGTGCCCACGGACTGCCGCTGATCGGTGGCGGCGACTGGAACGACGGCATGAACCGCGTCGGCCATGAGGGGCGCGGCGAGAGCGTGTGGCTCGCCTGGTTCCTCGATGTGGTGCTGCGCGCGTTTGCCCCGGTGTGCGAGCGGATGGGTGAGCCCGAGCGTGCGCTCCGGTACCGCGACCACGCGGCTGCCCTGGTCGCCGCTGCTGAGAGCGCGGGGTGGGACGGGTCGTGGTATCGCCGCGCCTACTTCGACGATGGCACCCCGCTCGGCACGCGCGACGCCGAGGAGTGCCGCATCGATGCGATCGCCCAGGCCTGGGCGGTCATCTCCGGGCAGGGCGACCCGGAGCGAGCAGAGATGGCTCTCGATTCCGTCGAGGACAAGCTGATCGATCATGAGGCGGGCCTGATCGCGCTCCTCTCCCCTCCCTTCGACCGCATGTCCCACGATCCTGGCTACATCAAGGGCTATGTCCCCGGAGTGCGCGAGAACGGCGGACAGTACACTCACGCGGCCGTCTGGGTCGCCCTGGCCCACCTGCTTCGCGGCGACGGAGACCAGGGCCTCAACCTTCTCGGCCTCATCAACCCGATCAACCACGCGCGCACCCCGGACGAGGCCGCCCGCTACAAGGTCGAGCCATACGTCGTCGCGGCCGACGTCTACGCCGTCTCTCCGCATGTGGGGCGCGGCGGCTGGACATGGTACACCGGGTCAGCGTCGTGGTTCTATCGCGTCGCCGTACAAAACCTCCTCGGCCTGCGCATTATCGCCCAAGACGGCCGCCGGTACCTCGCTATCGACCCCTGCGTGCCCAAGTCGTGGCCGCGCTTCGAGATCGACTACCGTGACGCCGACACCCTCTGGGCCATCACGATCGAGAACCCGCGGGGCGTCAATCGCGGCGTCGCCCGGGTCGAACTCGACGGAGACGTGCTGGAAGACCTACTCATCCCGCTTGATGATGACGGGGTCGAACACGAGGTGCGCGTGACGCTCCTCGGCGGATAATGCGTCAGCTGATCTGATAGCGCGCTCATCCCATCCATCGCTTGTGGAAGAACCGCATCACCCTCAGTTCGCCGATCACGCGCCGGGCACGAATGAGTGCCCCGGCGTAGGCGGCGACCGGGTAACGGAGCCTGTCGGAGGAGTCGAGGATCGCGGAGCGGATCTCCTCGGCGGCGGCCTGCGGCGTGGTGCGATTCGCTATCGAACCTTCGAAGCCGGCCATGGTCGCCATCGCGCCGGCGTAGGGACCCGATCCCTCATACGGCGAACCGCCGCGGCTGCGTACCGACTTGTCCCAGATAGCAGTCTCGACGAAACCCGGCTCGATCGCCTTCGCGCGGATGTTCGAGAGTGCAAGCTCATGCCAGAGCCCCTCAGAGTACCCCTCGAGCGCGTGCTTGCTCACGTTGTACGTCGTGAAGAGGGGGAACGCGAGCCGCCCGCCGACCGATGTGACGTTAGCGATCGTGCCACCACCCGCATCCCGCATCGCCGGCACCAGGCCCCGGATAAGCTCCAGCGGTTCGAGGACGTTGACGCGAAAGACCTCCTCGGCGACGTGCGGAGGCTCGTCTTCGACGGGGCCGAAATGAAGTGTGCCTGCGTTGTTCAGGAGCACGTCGGGCACTCCGTGAGCCGCGATCACACGATCCGCCAACTGTCTGCCCGATCCCGGCTCTGCAAGATCGACACGCTCGAGGAACAACTCGCCCGGCCACGCCGTATCTGAATAGCGCCCAGGGTCACGAACCGTTCCGATGACTGTCCACCCGTCGCGCTTCGGAAAGTATACCCGTGAGTGAGCGTCGCCCCGCAGTGCATAGACCGACGTCCCTTCGCCCGGAAGGAGTACGCCTTGCGAATAGCCGTGATCGGCGCCGGCATCTCCGGTGTCGGATCCGCGTGGCTCCTCTCTCCCCGGCACGAGGTCGACCTGTTCGAGGCCGAGGATCGTCTCGGAACGACACACGCCGGGAGTCCGAGGTCTACGGCATGGGATTCGACGAGCGGTTCGTACGTATGTGGAGGCTCTGCCTGCAGCTCTGTCGCGTCGGATTCAGCTACCGCACCATCGATGTGATGCAGGTGGGGCTGCGCTAAAGGCCCCCGGAAAAGCGAACGCCTCTCCGGTCCGCTGGGGACTGACGAAGAGGCGTGCGGCTGCGATGAGTGGTGGGCCCGGATGGATTCGAACCATCGACCTCACGGTTATCAGCCGTGCGCTCTAACCAACTGAGCTACGGGCCCGTTTCTCCCTTTCGGGCGAAACGCTTTCGTACCATAGCCCACAGGCCGAAAGTGGTCAAGCAGACAACCGCTGGTCAGAAGGTGCGCTCTTCGACGTCGCCCGCCGCTACCGTATGATGGGAACGTACTGTAAGAGAAACCGCACGTCGCCGAGGAGCCACGAGCCCGTGATACACGTACGGATCGCAAGCCTGAGTGTCGACTCGACCAGCAATCAGCCGGTCATCATCCTGCGCCCCGTAGATGACGAGGCGAGTGGTGGCCGCTTGGTGCCCATCTGGATCGGCCAGACCGAGGCGACGGCCATCCTACTCGCACTGCAGGGCATCGTCCCTCCCCGTCCGATGACCCACGACCTGCTGCGTAACGTCATCGCCGGGATCGGCGGAACACTCACCCGCATCGAGATCACCCGGATCGAGGAGGGCACCTTCTACGCATCGATCGTCATTGCGCGCGCAGACGGCTCGGTCGTCGAAATCGACGCGCGCCCGAGCGACTCGGTCGCACTCGCAGTGCGGACCGAGACTCCGATCTACATCGCCGAGGAGGTCCTCGAGCAAGCCGCTGTCATCGAGGTGACCGAGGAGCCTGGCGAGAGTGCCGAGGCCGAGATCGAGCGGTTCCGAGAGTTCCTCGACGACGTCGACCCGAGCGACTTCCAGGGTTGAGACTGCGGCGCCCCGACCCCGACCCGGCTGCGGCTACTCGTACCTCAGCGCCTCGATCGGATCGAGACGTGAGGCCTTGAACGCCGGGTAGACACCGAAGAAGATCCCGACGGCCGCCGAGAACCCGAAGGCGAGGGCGACCGCCCACAGCGTCACCTCGGTCGGGACCCACTGTTGCAAGACTGCGGCTCCGATCGCCCCGAGGCCGATACCCACCATCCCGCCGAGAACCGAGAGCATGACCGCCTCGATCACGAACTGGCTCATGATGTCGTATGTCCGGGCACCCACAGCCTTGCGAATGCCGATCTCCCGGGTGCGCTCGCTCACGCTCACGAGCATGATGTTCATGATCCCGATGCCACCCACCAGCAGGGATATCCCCGCGATGCCGGCGAGCATGAAGGTCAGGGTCCCGAGTATCTGCTGGAAGATGCCGAGAGTCTGCTCCTGGCTGAACACGCTGAATTCATCACCGAAGCGCGGTCTGAGAAGTTGGCCCACCTGCCTCTGCACCGCCTCGACCTGATCCGGGGAGCCGGCCTTGATCGCTATCAGGCCGATATCTGTCGTACCGAGGAGTCGCTGTGCCGCCGTGTAGGGCATGTAGACCTGGTTGTCCTGATCGCCCGTGAGCGATCCTCCCTGCGCGGTGACGTGCCCGATGACCGTGAATCGCTGCCCGTTGATGCTCATACTCTCGCCGACAGGGTTCTGGTTCGGGAAGAGGCGATCCCGCACACTGGCTCCGATCACGACCACGCGCGCTGCAGCTGCCACTTCGCTGCGGCGATAGCCGCG
>CAYGFZ010000037.1:12940-20681 GCA_964349355.1 uncultured Coriobacteriaceae bacterium
CTCCGATCACGACCACGCGCGCTGCAGCTGCCACTTCGCTGCGGCGATAGCCGCGACCGTCAGCGTACTGTGCCGAGAAGACCTGGTCGGCGTTCTCGTTAGCCGCGGCGGTCGTGGAGCGCATCGTTCGATTGCCGACGCGGAGCGTGATCGGTCCCTGCACCACCGGGACGACGACGTGCTCCGGTCCGAGACGGCGCTGCAGCAGGTCAGCCTCTTCGACCGAGAACTGCCGCGTCGACAGCCCTCCGCCGCCCGGGCCTCCGCCGCCATCCTCAAAGTTGCCGGCGAAAACGAAGAGAAGGTTGGAGCCCAGTCCCTCGATCGAGCCCGTAATCTCATCCTGGACCCCCGTGCCGATCGCCACGAGCAGGATCACGGCCGCCACGCCGATGATGACTCCGAGCATGGTGAGCGCACTGCGCACCTTGTTCGCGCCGAGCGCTCTCAGCGCGATGCGAAAGCTCTCTACAAGATTCACGCGCTCGCACCCTCTCCGGTAGCAGCCGCAAGCACCTCTGCCCGGCGGTCGGCAGCCACGATACGCTCGGTCACCGGCTCGTCTCGCACGATCCGGCCGTCTCGGATGTGCACCGCCCGCGTTGCGTGGCGCGCGACTGTGTCGTCGTGCGTGACGAGCACGACAGTGATGCCGTGCGCGTTGAGGTCCTGAAGGATCGTCATGACGTCGACACCCGAGACCGAGTCGAGGTTGCCCGTGGGCTCATCGGCGAGCACGATCGACGGCTCGGTCACAAGAGCGCGCGCGATGGCGACCCGCTGCTGCTGACCTCCTGAAAGCTGGTTAGGAAGGTGACCCATCCGGTCGCCGAGTCCGACGCGCTCGAGTGCTCCCCGGGCACGACGCGCCCTCTCCGGCCCGGATATCCCCGCGTATACAAGAGGGAGCTCGACGTTGGCCAGTGCGCTCGTGCGAGCGAGCAGGTTAAACGACTGAAACACGAATCCGATGCGGCGGTTCCGTACGGCAGCCAACTCGTTCGGCACCATCTGCGAGACCTCCTCGCCCTCGACCATCACGCTGCCGGTGGTGGGCCGGTCGAGGAGACCGATGATGTGCATGAGCGTCGACTTGCCCGATCCGCTCGGACCCATGATGGCAAGCATCTCGCCGTCGCGGATCGTCACGTCGATGCCACACAGGGCGTTCACTTCGATATCGCCGAGGTAGTAGCGCTTCGTCACCCCGACCGTCTCCAGGACCGTATGCCCTCCGTGGGTCTTCGGGGAAACGGTCATGGGACGGTTGCTGTCACGATGGTCCATGGCTATCTGACTCGAACAGACATGCCGTCTTCGTACTCGGTCGCGCTTGAGAGTGCGACCTGCTGTCCCGCCTTAAGCCCCGAGGATATCTCAACGGCGGTCTCGGTCATCGTCCCGACCTTGACCTGCGTCTTGACAAGCCTGTCCTCCGAGATGACATAGACAAAGGATCCCTCGAGTTCATCGAAGAGGGCCTCGATCGGGATCGTGGTCGCGCCGGCCACCTTGCTCACCTCGATGACCGCGTCCCCCTTCATCCCGAGCAACAGGTTCGACTCCGTCGCGCCCAGTCGCAAGTAGACGAGGAAGACCGTCCCGCCTGTCGGCGTGAGCGTCGCGGCTGGCCGGATCTCGGTGACCGTCGTCTCGAAAGAGCGGTCGGCGATCGCGTCGAGCCTCACGATGGCCTGCATGCCGCGCGCGATGAGGTCGACATCGACCTCATCCACCTCGGCCGTGAAACGAACCGCGTCGAGTTGTACGATGGTGAACGGGGCCGCCTGAGGTGCCACACCTGCACCTGCCGATGCCCGTGGAACCGAACCGTCCGCCGAGGGGGTCCCCAGGGGGTTGAAGAGAACAACGCCGCCGATGGGTGCTACCAGGATGCTATCGGCGAGGTTCTGTTCGGCGGTGGCAAGGGCCTCGCGCGCCTGATCGACCGCTGCGCGAGCAGCCCTGCGCTGAGGGGAGAGGTCGAGATCCTCGAGCGCCTCCTGCTGGGCCCGCGCGCCGAGGTACGCGGCGTAGGCTTGCTGTGCGCCAGCGTCGGCTTGCGCCTGCTGCGCGCCAAGATCCGTGGAGCGCAGGCGCTCCTCGTTCGATTTCGCGCCGAGATAGGCCGCGTAGGCCTGTTCCCGGGCAGTCGCTGCCGCAGTCCGGTTGGCCTCGGCGATAGGGGTCGGCGCAGCCTGATAGGCCGCATCGAGAAGGTCGTGCGCATCGCGCGCCTGCACGTACGCTGCCCACGCGGCCCTGGTGGCTGCTGCAGCCGCTTCGATCTCGGCGCCGGTAGGACCTTGCCCTGCGACTGCACCCGCCATGGCCTGTGCAGCCCGATACCCGGCCCACGCGGCATCGGTTGCGGCTCTCGCTGCCTCAACCTCGGCGCTCCCCGGTGCCTGGTCATCGACGGATGCGAGGCCTGCTTCGGCCTGCGCAAGACCCGCCTGGGCTCCGGCGACCTGTATCTCGAGAGAATCGGTGTCCATGAGAGCGAGGACCTCGCCCCGGGTGACCTCTTGCCCGTCGGTCACCCGGACCTCGGCCAGGATCCCGGCAGTGGGCGGAAAGACGTCCGCGCGCGTGTCCGAGTCTACCCGCCCGGAAGCCGTGACGGTGACCGCAAGATCCTCAGTCGTTGCTGTCGCGGCCTCCACCTCAACGGTCGGCCCGCCTGCGGTCAAGGCCACGGCTACGGCGACCCCGCCCAGGACCACAAGCGCGATCACGGCCGCTACGATCTTCCTACTTCCCGGCACCGACATCCTCCTTGGATCAGTTTCGCCAGTCTTCTGATAGGTTCCCCGGCATCGCTCACTCCAGCGAATGCGGGCTCCCGCTCTTGCTGTCGCCCTGGCCCGCGGGGCGTGTAACAGCGAACCGGGTGCCGGGTCCCGCCAACAGCTCGGGCAGTTCTGTGATGGACGACAACGCGAAGTCTGGGCCGGCATCTAGCACGTCCCCCGCCGGGAACGCGCCCCACAGCGCTGCCACCGCAACCGAACCCGCCGCCCTCGCCGCACAGGCGTCGTGTGGACTATCCCCCAGGTAGAGGCACTCCTCGGCGGGTATCCCGATGAGCTCCCCCGCCCTCCTGAGCGGATAAGGGTCGGGCTTGTGGAGAGGCACGTCGTCAGCGGTGACTACGACCTCGAAGAAGCGGTCCAGGCCAAAGATCTCGAGCCCTCTGCGGGCCATGGGAGCTCCCTTGGAGGTCACGACTCCCATGGGCACCCCGCGGTCGAACAGGGACGCAATCACCCCGTGTGTACCCGGATACTCGGCGATCATCTTGTCATGCACGGACGCGTTGTGCTCGCGGTACACGTGCAGCAACTCATCGGCCTTGTCCGGGGCGAACTCCCGCATCTGCCGCGCGAGCGGGACGCCGACGTTGCGCATGAGCTCCTCGTCAGGAAGGGGCTCGCCGAGTACCTTCCCTGTTGCGTAACGGAACGAGCCTAAGATGAGCGCGACGGTGTCTATGAGCGTGCCGTCAAGATCGAACAGCACTCCCCGCACGCGCCCGCCGAGCAACTCATCCCTCATTCAGTGTCGCCCTACTCATCCTCGAGCTCCTCGAACTCCTCGCTTACAAGTGCTTCAGCCTCCGCTTCACGGTCCACGCCGGTAAGCGGAGCGGGGGCCGCCGCGCTCTCCGGTGCAGGGGCGGATCCATCGGCCGGGAGCAGTTCGCCCTGCCCCTCGGCGACGCGGGCCGCTTTGCGTTTCTTGCCCGCCACTACTCGGGCGATAGCTCGTACCCGGTCGGCCTCCGAGACGTTCATGACCTTCACGCCCTGTGTAGAGCGACCGAGGCGAGAGATATCCTCGGCGCGGACCCGGATGACGACGCCCTCCTCGGAGATCAGCATCAACTCGTGGTCGGGCTGGACGATCTTCATACCAGCCAGCGGTCCCTTCTTGGGCGTGACCTGGATGGTCTTTACGCCCATCCCGCCGCGCTTCTGGGTCGGGTACTCCGATACGGGGGTGCGCTTACCGTATCCTCGCTCGGTCACCACGAACAGCTCGCTGCCTTCAGGAGCTATCTCCATGCCCAGCACGGTCTCCCCGGACTTCAGCGCCATACCCTTCACTCCCATGGTGTCGCGACCCATCGGTCGGGCATCCGCCTCATCCCACAGTATCGCCTTGCCTGCAGTGGAGACCATCATGACTCGCTGTCTCGCGTGTACGCGGCGAACGCTGATCAGTTCGTCGTTATCGCGGAGGTTGATGGCTATGAGGCCGTCGCGGCGGCTGCGGTCGTACGCCTCCATGGCTGTTTTCTTGCTCATCCCGAGCTTGGTGGCGAAGAGAAGATAGTCTTCGGCCCCGAACTCTCGTGTGTTGATGACCGCTGCGATCCTCTCGTCCTGTGCGAACGGCAGGAGGTTCACGATCGCGGTACCGCGTGCGTGCCGCGAGCCGACCGGCAGCTCGTGGACCTTCAGACGGTAGACCTTCCCCTTGCTGGAGAAGAAGAGGACGTAGTCGTGGGTCGAGCTGATGAAGAGGTGCTCGACGAAGTCGTTCTCGCGCAGGTTTACCCCGGCCACGCCCTTGCCGCCGCGCTTCTGCTGCCGATAGGTGGCCACCGGCAACCGCTTCACGTAGCCCGCCTTCGTGATGGTGACGACCATGTCTTCCTCTGCGATGAGGTCCTCAACGTCGAGGTCGCGGGCGTCTCCGGTCAGCTCGGTGCGACGAGGATTGGCGAACTTGGCGCGAACCTCGGCCATCTCTTCCTTGATGATCTGCAGCACGAGTTTCTCGTCAGCAAGCACGCTCTTGTACCACGCGATCTTCTCGCGCAGTTCGACCAGTTCGGCCTCGATCTTGTGCCGCTCCAAACCGGTCAGGCGACGGAGGCGCATCTCGAGGATCGCGTCGGTCTGTGCTTCGGAGAGGGCGAAGCGCTCGATGAGCCGCGCCTTGGCCTCTGTGTCGTCGGCGCTGCCCCGGATGATCTTGATAACCTCATCGATGTTGTCGAGCGCGATGACGTACCCCTCGAGGAGGTGTGCCCGCTCCTCGGCCTTTCGCAGGTCGTACTTCGTGCGTCGGGTGATGACTTCTTTCTGGAACTCCACGTAGTGCCGCAAGACCTCCGGCAGCGACAGGGTGCGCGGCACCCCGTCTACGAGCGCGATCATGATCACGCCGAAGCCGGTCTGGAGCTGTGTGTGCTTGTAGAGCTTGTTCAGTACGACCTGAGGAGTACACGCTTGCTTGAGTTCGACGACGACACGCATCCCCTTGCGGTCGGACTCGTCCCGAAGGTCGGATATCTCGGTCAGCTTTTTCTCGCGAACGAGGTCGGCGATCTTCGTCACGAGCTTCGACTTGTTCACCGCGTAGGGGATCTCGGTGATGATGATCCGCGTGCGCCCGGTGGTGGTCTGTTCGATGTGCGCCTTGCCCCGTACCTTCAGCGATCCCCGGCCTGTGGCGTAGGCATCACGAACGCCTTCGATCCCTAGAATGGCGCCGCCTGTTGGAAAGTCCGGACCGGGGAGGACGGTCATGAGTTCCTCGACGGTCGCGTCCGGGTTGTCGATGATCATGCTCGTCGCGTCGATGACCTCGCCGAGGTTGTGGGGCGGGATGTTGGTCGCCATGCCCACCGCGATACCCGCCGACCCGTTGACGAGCAGGTTCGGATAGCGCGCCGGCAAGACCAGAGGCTCGGTCAGTGACTCGTCGTAGTTCGGCCCAAAGTCGACGGTCTCCTTGTCGAGGTCGCGCAGCAACTCCATCGTTATCTTCTGCAGGCGGGCCTCTGTGTAGCGCATCGCCGCCGCAGAGTCGCCGTCGACCGATCCGAAGTTGCCGTGTCCGTCGACGAGGGGAACGCGCATCGCCCAGTCCTGCGCCATGCGGACCATAGTGTCGTAGACGGCGGAGTCTCCGTGGGGGTGATATTTACCGATGACCTCTCCGACGGTCCACGCGGACTTCTTGTAGGAGCGCCCTGCGGTCAGTCCCGACTCGTTCATGGCGTAAAGGATGCGCCGGTGTACGGGCTTGAGGCCGTCGCGCACGTCCGGAAGAGCACGCGACACGATGACGCTCATCGAGTACTCGAGAAAACTCTCCCTGAGCTCCTGCTGTATCTCAATTGGGCTGACCGAGCTGCTGAACATGTCCTCTGCCACTTAGAGCACTCCTCGCTGTCGAAGACTACGTACTCCCAGCCACGCTCCGAGCGCTGCGAACAATGCGCCCATCACGGTCATGATCGCTGATCCCATCACTCCGGCAGCGCCGGCCGAGCCGGCTCGCGCCATCGCCACCGCGCCCCACACCACGAGCATCAGCCCGATCGTGATCACCACCACCGATGCGGCGGCGGCGACCTTCCATGCGTCTGCGAGCGCCTCGGGCTCCTCCGCTTTCAAGGCCACGAGCATGGTCTCAAGGTTCTCCGGTACGCGCTCCTCCCGAGGAGCTTTAACCTCACGCGCCTGCTCGATTGCTTCGGCTGCCGCGGGCTTTGGGTTCTCGTCAGCCGGAGCGCCCTGTTGCTCCGAGCGTTTCGCAAGCTCCTCGAACCGGTCCCTCTCCCAGGGAGGCGGCTCGAAGCGCCGGGCCTCTCTCTTGTTGGGATTGGGTGCCATTCGCATCAATCCGTTCACTGTCAGATGTCGAGGAACCGCACGTCCTTGGCGTGGCGCTGGATGAACTCTCTGCGCGGCTCTACCTGGTCGCCCATAAGGTCGGTGAACGACTTCTCGGCCGCCAGCGCATCGTCGACGGTCACCTGGAACAGCGTCCGCGTCGAGGGGTCCATCGTGGTCGTCCAGAGTTGCTCGGGATTCATCTCACCGAGACCCTTGTAGCGCTGCAGCGAGTACTTCGTGTTCTCGGCCAGTTTGCCGAGGATCTCCTGGAGCTCCTTGTCGGTGTACGCATACTCGTGCTTCTTGCCCATCGTGACCTTGTAGAGCGGCGGCTGAGCGATGTAGACATATCCCGCCTCTATCATCTCCCGCATGTAGCGGTAGAAGAACGTGAGGATCAGGCATCGGATATGGGCGCCGTCCACGTCGGCGTCGGTCATGATGATCGCCTTGTGGTACCGCGCCTGAGAGAGGTCGAACTCCTCGGCGATGCTCGTACCGAGGGCGGTGATCATCGCCTGTATCTCGTCGGAGGCCAGGGCGCGGTTGATGCCCGCCTTCTCGACGTTGAGGATCTTGCCCTTGAGGGGCAGGATCGCCTGGAAGGAGCGATCCCGGGCTTGCTTCGCGCTGCCCCCTGCCGAGTCGCCCTCTACGAGGAAGATCTCGGTGAGCTCCGGGTCCCGGACCGAACAGTCCGCCAACTTTCCAGGCAGCGTGGTCGACTCGAGAAGGCCTTTTCGGCGCGTGAGCTCTCTCGCCTTGCGCGCCGCTGCACGGGCCTTGGATGCCTGGGTCGCCTTGCCGACGATCGAGCGCGCCGGCTTGGGGTTCTCCTCAAGGTACTCTGAGAGAGCCTGCATCACGGCAGATTGCACGAATCCTCGCATCTCGGTGTTCCCGAGTTTGGTCTTGGTCTGACCCTCGAACTGCGGATCCCCCAACTTCACCGAGATGATGGCAACAAGCCCTTCCCGGATATCTTCTCCGGTCAGGTTGTCATCCTTCTCCTTCAAGAGTCCTTGCCTGCGAGCGTAGTCGTTCACGGTTCTCGTCATCGCGTTCTTGAAGCCCTCGAGGTGGGTCCCGCCCTCGTGTGTGTTGAT
>CAYGFZ010000038.1:0-20417 GCA_964349355.1 uncultured Coriobacteriaceae bacterium
CGAAGGGTTCGCCGCGTATGGCTTCAACAAGGCGCACGCAGCGTGTTTCGCGGTCATCTCCTACGCGAGCGCGTGGCTCAAGACCTACTTCCCGGCCGAGTTCGCGTGTGCGATCCTCAACAACGAGCCGATGGGCTTCTACACCCCGCGCCTCGTCGCCAACGACGCGCGTCGCCACGGTATCGCGCTCCTGTCACCACACGTTAACGAGTCCGAGGCGCGCTATACAGTTGAACGTGACGGGCGTGCGGTCCGCGTCGGCCTGCGCGACACCTACGAGATGAGCGCCCGGCTGCTCACCGCGATCCAGCGCGAGAGAGCGGTGCGTCCCTTCCGCGATCTGGCCGACTTTCTGCGGCGCACACGTGCCGAGGCGAAGGTCGCCGCCAACCTCGTACGGCTTGGTGCGCTCGACGGCCTCGGCGTGAGCGAGGAGGACCGCCCACCCTCTCGCGATGAGATGCTTGCGATACTGCCCGAGCTTAAGGCCACGCTCACACGTGAGGCAGGGGTTGCCGACGATGTGCTCACACTCGCGCCCGGCCCCGTGCGCCCGCGCGAGGACCCGACGCACGTGAGCGGGTGGCTGCCGGCAGAGCGCCTCTCGGCCGAGCTCGAACTCCTCGGCCTGTCGCTCACATGTCATCCGCTCGATCTTGCGGAGAGTGATCTGGCCGGGAGGGGAGTGACCTTCGCGCGTGACCTTCGCGAGTTGCCGGATCGCGCACGTGTGAGAGTCTGCGGAGTGCGCGAACGGGCGCAGACGCCGCATACCCGGTCTGGGCGACGCACCTGCTTTCTCACGCTCGAAGACGCGACCGGGCTGCTCGACGTCGTGGTCTTCTCCGACGTGCTCGATCGGGTGGGGGAGGCGATCGTGCGCCACCGCTGCTACCTCATCGATGGTGTGCTGCAGAACAATCACGAGCGTGGTCTGGCGATCGTCGCTGAGGACGTCAGCCCGTATGTGGTGCGCACCGGCAGTGGGAGCCCGGTCAGGCTCCGCCGGGGCGTGCCGA
Source organism: uncultured Coriobacteriaceae bacterium (assembly GCA_964349355.1). Classification (GTDB taxonomy): domain Bacteria; phylum Actinomycetota; class Coriobacteriia; order Anaerosomatales; family SLCP01; genus JAUVXE01. The sequence goes on from CAYGFZ010000038.1 coordinate 1,020, forward strand.
GCGGACCGATGGGACCCTCCCTCGGCGGAGCAGGGGCTCCCGAGGAGGAGTCGTGGGCTTCGGCGGAGTGAGCCGGGCGCGAGTAAGGCGGTCTCGCTACTCGCCGTCCGACTTTCCGAGGACCTCGATACGCTCCACCCTGATCTCCGGGCCTGCCATGCGGATCGACGCGCCGTCGAGTAGAGTGCCCGTGACCTCGACGTAGCGGCCGCGGAGATCGGCGAGTTCGACGTCGAGTGAGTCGGGGTTCTCGATAACAGCGATCACAGTAGACTCGACGGAATCGGTCCCCGCCACCCCGACTAACGCCCAGAAACCACCTTCGAGTTCGACCCGATCCAAAACGCCGACTGCACGCATGCGGTCGCCAGCCATATCATAGAGGCCAGGCGCGTCGACGAGGGGCGGGGCGCCCGGGACGACAGCGGGCGGTGGCTCGGACGCCTTGGAGCAAGCTCCCATCACGGTTGCAGCGCCAAGTAGCACTATGAGCGCGACAACTAGCAGAGGGACCCCCGTCTTCTTCACGTCCGTCTCCTGTCTTCAGTCTCGTTCTGGTCGCTCGTGGACATTTCCTCGTTCCGCGTGGGCGATGCCCGCCCTAAGCGTAGGGCGTCGGGCCCGAATCGATCACGGACCGCATCGATGCTGCGGGTCAGGCTCTCTCGCGCATCATCGGTATGCTGTGGCTCGGCGAACAGGTCGAGCTGTTCGGCGCGTTCCTGGAATCCGCTGACGCCGACACCGAGGAGCCGAACCCCGACTCCGGGTGACCATACAGTCGTCAGTAACTCCCAGGCGACCCCTTCTACCAGCACTCGTTCGTCAGACGGCACGATGAGCGTACGCCGGACCGTGCGCGTCGTGAAGTCACCATACCGCACTTTCACGGTGATAGTCCGCCCCGAAAGACCCTTTCGCCGAAGACGGCTGGTGACCTTTTCCGCGAGGGACCCGAGAGCGACCCGGACGTCGTGCGCATGGTGGATGTCTTCGGCGAATGTGCGCTCGTTGGAGACGGACTTTGTCGGCTCGCCCGGCGCGACGGGACGGGGGTCGATGCCACGTGCCCTGTCGCACAGGGTGGGGGCCCACGAACCGAGCGCATCGGCGGCCGAGCGATCATCGAGCGCGGCGAGATCTCCGATCGTGGTGATTCCGAGCCGTTCGAGACTGATGCCGGTGACCGCGCCGATCCCCGGCATCAGCCGGACGGAGAGCGGAGCGAGGAAGGCGGCTTCCGTCCCGGGCATAACGACGGTCAGTCCGTGCGGCTTGTCCCGGTCGGATGCGATCTTGGCCACGATCTTGGAGGTCGCGACCCCGATAGAGCAACTCACGCCGAGTGTGTCGACGGCCAGTTGGATCTTGCGTGCAGCGGCCACGGGGTCAGGTGCCGAGTAGCGCCCAGGGGTCATGTCCAGATACGCCTCGTCGATCGAGGTCGGCTGGACGAGTGGGCTTGCTTCGGCGAATATCTCCCGCACCTGTTGGGATATCTCCTGATAGCGTCCGCTGCGGGGACGTGCCCATACCGCGTCAGGACAGAGTGCGGCCGCTCGCGTGGAGGGCATCGCCGAGCGCACGCCGTAGCGTCTCGCTTCATAGGATGCGGCGGACACGACGCCGCGGCGCTTCGGGTCGCCCCCGACGATCACCGGACGGCCACGCCACTCGGGATGATCCAACTGTTCGACAGAGGCGAAGAATGCGTCCATGTCCACGTGAAGGATCGCCCGGCCGTGCCACGATGTGTGCTCGTTGTTCATCTCGTCGAGTGTACCCTGCCGGCCGGAGTGCGCGACTCGTGCGGTAGAATCCGACCCACACGGAAACGACAGAGAGGAAGCGAATGCTCATCGGAGCACACGTCTCGGTGGCTGGGGGCTTCGCGGCCTCTGCGGAGTATGCAGCATCGGTCGGTTGCGAGTGTATCCAGATATTCGCAAAGAGTCCCCGCAGGTGGAACGCCCGTCCGCTTGACCCGGATTCGGCAGGTTCATTCCGTGCCGCGTGCCGGGCGAAGAACATCGCTGCGGTCTTCACGCATGCTGCGTACCTCATCAACCTTGGTGCCACCGACACCGCCCATCGCCAGCGATCCATCGATGCCCTTGCCGACGAGGTCATCCGTGCACGGCTACTCGGAGCAGCCGGGGTCGCTGTGCATCTCGGTACCGACCGTGAGGGAGATCCGGATCGCGCCGCGACACGGATCGCTTCGGCTGTCGACGAGGCGTTGGCGCTTGCCGGCGTGAACGACGAACCCGTCACACGCGTGCTCCTCGAGAACAGCGCCGGAGCCGGTTCGACGTTCGGGCGAGACATCGCCGAGATCGCATCGGTGATCGATCGTGTGACGCATCGCGAACTCCTCGGCGTGTGTCTCGATACGTGCCATGCACACGCGTCCGGGATCCCGCTTGAGAGCGAAGCGTCATGGAATGCGGTGGTAGACGAGATCGCTCAACGGTGCGGAGCGGATGCACTGCGGCTGATACACGCTAACGATTGCCTGTCCGAACTCGGTTCGAATCTCGATCGTCATGCCTGGATCGGAGAGGGGACACTGGGTACCGAGAGCTTCGCCGCAATGTTCGCGACCCCTGCACTGGCCCATGTCGATGTCGTGGTCGAGATGCCGGGAGAAGCTCCGCAAAAAGACGCGGAGAACGTCGAGAGCCTGAAACGCCTTCGTGATGCGCTGTGAGTCACATCACCGCGACAACGAGTTTGGACCACCATTGTGGTAGATGCCGGTTGCCCTGTGAGTGCAGGGGTTCTAGCATAGGGTCTACTACCGCCGAAACACCCGGACACTCGATCATGTGAGGTGCCGACGATGGGTTACTTCTTGCTGGGCCGCGACGCTGACACCGTCAGACTCGTATCTCCTTCGCTCTTCGACTCTCGACAGGCTGCACTTGCCGAGCTTTCCCGCATCTCGACCACGGGGGGTTCGCCAGTCCCGGACGAGGTCTTCGTCGTCGATCTGGACTCCGCCACACCCGTGTTGATCGTGTCAGCCGCCGCATCGGCCCCGCCTGCCGAGGAGGCAGCCGTCGAGGAAACGCACGCGATCATCGTCGAGACTCCTTCCGAGGCCGTCGACGCCTCCGTCTGGGAGGCTCCTTCCGAGCCCGAGCCCGAGCCCGAAGTCGCACCTGAACTCGAACCCGAGCCGGAATTCGAGCCTGCACGTGACGAGGAGCCACCTGTCGATTCGGCGATCGCAGACGCCATCGTGGCAGATATCGAACCCCAGACCGAAGCCGAGGAGTCCCCGCTGCCACTTCACGATGCTTTGAGGCGGGCGGCTGGTGCCCTTGAATCTTCAGGGATCGTGCCTCCCGACTCCGTTCTTCCGGCCGGGAACCTGCCCGCACCTGATCTGGAGCCCTCTCCCGCGGCCGGGTGGCCGTGGGATGCAGCCCTTTCGAGCACCGAGGCTCCGCCTGCCGAGGAGCCCGCCGCCGCAGAACTGCCTGCCGAGGAGCCCGCATCTGAGGAGCCAGCGCCAGAGCAGCCGGCGGAGTACGTTCCCGATCCGCTCGAGGAGCCTTCGCTCGACGACGGGGATCTGATCCGCGCAGCAGATTCGGATTCCGAGGAGTTCGAGTCACGGCCCGTGATCATGGGAGCGTACGATGAGGCGCCACCGCATGTCACCGATCCCGCATCCGTCCTGCCGCCAGAGCCTCTTGTGCCATCGCCCGTCGAGCCCGCCCCGCCTGCCCCGCCGATCGAGGAGCCTGTCGGCGAGTCTGCCGGGGAGCCTGACGATGCGGTCTCCGGTCTTCTTGCCGACCTCGAGGAGATTCCGGTCGCCAGTCCGGCGCACGATCAGTATGAGGCCTCTCTGGCTCCGGAGTCCGAGCCTAAGCCCTACGAGGCAGGGGAGTCCGACTTGAGTGAGCTTAAGTGCGACGACTGCGTGTACCTCAACACCTGTCCGAAGCGGGGAGACAGTCGCCCGTCTGACTGCGGCTCGTTCCAGTGGCGGACCGTCTGACCCACGAACCCACGAAATACCAGACCTGGGGTTACCAAGCGTACGCGACTACAGTATATTGTAGTCGCAGGAGTTCCCCAGGGGAGGTTCGATGGGCCGACGTCCGTCGCATACGTATCCATTCACGGCCATCGTCGGCCAGGAGACGCTCAAGACGGCGCTTCTTCTAAACGCCATCGACCCGCTCGTCGGCGGAGTACTGATTCGCGGCGAGAAGGGGACTGCCAAGTCGACTGCCGTCCGTGCCCTTGCGGCGGTCCTTCCCGAGCACGACATCGTCGACGCATGTCGTTTTGCGTGCGACCCGTCAGACCCCGGCTCGTGGTGCGAGGAGTGCCGTGAGCGTCGCGAAGACGGGCCTCTTCCCAGGTCTTCGGCCCGCCCAAGGGTTGTCGACCTGCCGGTTTCGGCCACTGAGGACCGGCTTGTCGGCACTCTCGACCTCGAGCATGCACTGAAGCATGGCGCGCGCGTTTTCGAGCCAGGGCTCCTTGCCGAGGCGAACCGGTCGATTCTCTACGTCGATGAGGTGAACCTGCTCGACGATCACCTCGTCGATACACTTCTTGATGCAGCCGCGATGGGCGTCAATGTCGTCCAGCGGGAAGGGATATCCTTCGTTCACCCGGCACGTTTCATTCTTGTCGGGACGATGAATCCCGAGGAGGGCGAAGTGCGCCCGCAACTCCTCGACCGTTTCGGTCTGTGCGTCGACGTCACATCCGAGCGCGACATGACGTCCCGGGTGGAGATCGTCAAACGTCGCCGGTCGTTCGAGAACGGCGCGACCGAATTCTGTCGCATCTGGGTCGATGCCGAGGACGAGCTCCAGGTCACCCTCAAGCATGCACGCCTCCGGCTCCCAACGGTAGAGCTTCCCGATGAGCTCCTTCATAGAATCGCCGACCTGTGCTCGCGCGCGGGTGTAGACGGACATCGTGCCGATCTCACGATGGCGCGCGCAGCGGTGGCGTCCGCTGCCTTTGCCGGACGCTCTGCCGCTTCCGTGGCCGATGTCCGGTATGTCGCCCCTCTAGTCCTGGCTCATCGCATGCGTCGCACCCCGTTCCACGATCAGGAGCAGGATCTTCAGACGCTCAACGAAGCGATGTCGTCTGCTCTCGGTCCCGCTGAGACCGCCGAAGGAGCTGCCGCGCCGGACGGAGACAGCGCTGGCGATGGCCTTGGGGCGGCAGCGATTGGTCTTGCGGGTTGTGGTGCCGAGGAGGTGCTCGCCACGCGGGTCGAGGCACCCTTGGATGCGTCCCTGGACCGCGCTCGACGCTCGATCGCCGGACGACGACAGGAGACGCTGTCCGGCGATCGTCGCGGACGGTACTCCCGATCGGAACCGGCTCCTGTGTGTGGCTCTGTCGATCTCGCCCTGGACGCTACTATCAGGGCAGCCGCACCCCATCAGCACTCTCGCACGGGTGACATGGCGATCGAGGTCCGGTCCGATGACATCCATCAGAAGATCCGCACTCGCAAGGTCGGCACGTCGATCGTCTTCTGTGTCGACGGTAGTGGTTCCATGGGAGCTCAGAACCGGATGGATGCCGCCCGCGGCGCCGTGCTTGAACTGCTGGTGGACGCCTACCGTAGGCGGGACCGGGTCGGCCTTGTCACTTTCCGCGGCAACGGCGCCGATGTGGTCCTCGCGCCGACCTCAAGTGTGGAACTCGCCCAGATCAAGCTCAAACAGCTCCCGACCGGTGGGGCGACACCTCTTGCCCACGGCATGATGAAGAGCCTGGAGTTGCTGACCGCCGAGGCACGTCGCGATCAGCGAATCGTTCCGTGGTTGGTCCTGGTGACGGACGGGCGAGCCAACGTGGGCCTCGATGGTGGCCTGGGTAGCGAGGATGCGCGTGCGATCGCGGCGCGCCTACGGGCCGCCGACCTCAATGTGCTCCTGATCGACACAAGCGGGGGATCCCGGCCGAGCAGTGCTGCCCGCGAGTTGGCGTTGGCAGCAGGTGCGAAGTACGTGCGGCTTGAATCAGTCGCAGCCGGCTCGGTCGCCAACGCTGTCCGAGAGCGGATCGTATAGGCGTAGGCGGAGTGGGCCTGTAAGCCGGATTCTGTCGAGAACGGTCATTTATCTGGGACCACGGTCGCCCGTGGCCTCTTGCGGGCTAACCCAAGCGTCGGTCGGGCCGACCTTGATCGCTTCTATTCGCCCTTGCTCCAGGTGGGGTTTGCCAAGCCGCTACGTTGCCGCAACGCTGGTGCGCTCTTACCGCACCGTTTCAGCTTTTCTCCGACCGGTTAGGGTCGGAGAGTCTTCTTTTCTGTGGCACTTTCCGTCGGGTCGCCCCGCCCTGCCGTTAGCAGGCACCCTGCCCTGTGGAGTCCGGACTTTCCTCACAGATCCTCATGCGATCCGCGCGACCGTTCGGCCCACTCCGGTTCCCATTCTAGCAGGTGGCGCGCCAGGTGCGTTGCGGAACCGGCGACATCTGAGATCAGTCGGTATCGTGTCGTCCCTGTGCCTGCAGTTTCGCCCATGCATCCCTGAGGGTGAGCGCTCGGTTGAAAACGGGCGCATCGGGTGTCGAATCGATGTCGGCGCAGAAGTAGCCGAGTCTTTCGAACTGGACGCTCTCTCCGACGGGAAACTCGGCAAGAGACGGTTCGACGTAGCAGTTCCGCAGCACGGTCTCGGAGTCGGGGTTGAGGTCCTCGAACAGGTCCTGGCCGTCGGTATTCGGGTACGGGCTCTTGAGCAGGTGGTCGTAGAGCCGCACCTCTGCCGGCACCGCGTGGGCAGCCGATAGCCAGTGAAGTGTCGCTTTAGGGCGACGACCGTCGGGAGCACTTCCGCCGCGTGTGGACGGGTCGTAGGTGCAGCGTAGTTCAACGACTGCCCCGTCGGCATCCTTGACGACTTCATTACAGGTGACGAAGTACGCTGAGCGCAGCCGCACCTCGCGTCCCGGAGCGAGGCGGAAGAACTTCTTTGGAGGGTCTTCCATGAAGTCCTCACGTTCGATCCAGAGTTCGCGCGTGAACGGGACGAGACGGCTTCCCGCCGACGGATCTTCGGGGTTGTTGGTCACCTCGAGCTCTTCGAACGCATCCTCTGCGTAGTTCTCGATGACGACCTTGAGGGGGTTGAGGACTCCGAAACGACGGAGCGCGGTGCGGTTGAGAATGTCGCGCACGGCGTGATGTAGCATCTCGACCTCGACGACGCTGTCGGCTCTTGCCACTCCGATCATGGCGGCGAAATCTCGGATCCCCTCGGCGGGGAAGCCCCGACGTCGCAACCCCGAAAGGGTCGGCATCCGGGGATCGTCCCATCCGCGGACATGGCCCTCGTTCACCAGACGGAGAAGCACGCGCTTGGAGAGCACGGTGTGGGTGAGGTTGAGGCGCGCGAACTCGTACTGCCGCGGGCGCGAGGGGACCGGGAGGTTCTCGATGAACCAGTCGTAGAGCGGTCGGTGGTCCTGGAACTCCAGGGTACAGATGGAGTGGGTGATACCCTCGATGGCATCGGACTGTCCGTGGGCGAAGTCGTACGACGGATAGATGCACCACGCATCACCGGTACGTGGGTGCGTGGCATGCAGGATGCGGTAGATGACAGGATCGCGGAAGTTGATGTTAGGTGATGTCATGTCGATTTTCGCGCGCAGCACGCGAGAGCCGTTCGGGAACTCACCTGCACGCATGCGGGTGAACAGATCGAGGTTCTCGGCGACCGTGCGCTCTCGCCACGGGCTCACTGTGCCCGGCTCGGTGAGTGTGCCGCGATGCTCACGGATCTCATCAGCCGACAGGTCGTCGACGTAGGCCTTGCCGGCCTCGATAAGGTGGATCGCCCACTCGTATAGTTGCTCGAAGTAGTCCGAGGCGAAGTAGAGGTGCTTGCCCCAGTCGAACCCGAGCCAGCGGACGTCCGCTTCGATGGAGTCGATATACTCCTGCTCTTCCTTGATCGGGTTGGTGTCGTCGAAGCGCAGGTGGCATCGCCCACCGAACTCGTCGGCGATGCCGAAGTTCAGGCAGATCGACTTCGCGTGTCCGATGTGGAGGTAGCCGTTGGGCTCGGGAGGGAATCGGGTAACGACCGAGTCATGGAGGCCATCGCGCAGGTCGGAGGCGACGATCTCGCGGATGAAGTCTCCGCGTTGGGGTGAGGATGAGATATTGGTGTCCATGGGGGCTGAGGATAGCATACGCGGCATCTGGAAGAATAAGGACGCCCCCCGCCAGAGTCGACAGGGGGCGTCCGTTATCTCTTGGTAGCCCGTACGGGATTCGAACCCGTGATTTCCGCCTTGAGAGGGCGGCGTCCTCACCGCTAGACCAACGGGCCATACTGGCTGGGGTGCTAGGGCTCGAACCTAGACTCTCCGGAACCAGAATCCGGCGTGTTGCCAGTTACACCACACCCCAGTACGCACCTACCTTGCCAGGGCGCGGAGACATATATTACGGGGGGTGCGCCAGGCATGTCAACCCGCAATAAACCCCTCTCGTGCTACTCCGTCAGCGTGCTTAGAGCAGTACGGATCCGTTCGAGAGACCGCTCCTTGCCGAGGAGTGAGAGCGATTCGAACAAGGGGAGGCTCACCGTTGAGCCGGCCACGGCGACACGGACGGCCTGGAAGACGATCTTGGGCTTCAGGCCCGTCGTAGCGGGGACAGTGCGCAGCGCCTCTTCGATGGCGGCGGCAGAGAAGTCGGCGAGCTCACCGAGTACGACTGCGGTCGCATCGAGTGCGGCAGCAGCACCTTCCTTCTCGAGCACCTTGGTGCGCGCGGTCTCGTCGATGGTGACCGACTCGGCGAAGATGAAGGTCACCATCGGTACGATCTCGTCCAGGCGCTTAACGCGCTCGGATACCAGGGGAGCGAGTTCGCACAGCCACGCGCGGCGCTCCTCGGACACGTCCAGTCCGACGAGTCCCGCGGCGGCGAGCACCGGCACCATCCGGTCGACGAACTGATCGGTGGAGAGTTCTCGGATGTATACGCCGTTCATCCATTCGAGTTTCTCGGCGTCGAAGACGGCCGGGTTGCGGGAGACCCGGTCAAGGGAGAAGTTCGCAGCCAGAGTGTCGCGATCGATGATCGTGGTTCGGTCGTCGAGGGACCATCCGAGTAGCGTGAGGTAGTTCATGAGCGCCTCGGGCAGGTATCCCTCGGCGCGGTAATCCTCGACCGAGGCGGCCCCATGACGTTTAGACAGTCGCTTGCCGTCAGCACCACGGATCATCGAGAGGTGCGCGAAGACAGGGACCGGAGCGCCTAGCGCCTCAAAGACGAGGATCTGGCGGGGGGTATTGGAGAGATGGTCGTCACCGCGGATGACATGCGTGATCGCCATCTCGACATCGTCGACGACTGTCGCGAAGTTGTAGGTCGGTGAGCCATCAGAGCGGGCTACGATGAAGTCGTCCATCACATCAGTGGCGAAGGTACTCTCCCCGCGGACCTCATCGACGAAGACGATGTCCCCGCGGTTGAGCGGGACTTTCAGGCGCCACGCGTGGGGGTCGCCTGCCCTGATGCGGGCGTCGACGTCGGCCGAGGGGAGATCCCGGCAGGAGCGATCGTAGCCCGAGGAGGTGCCCTCTGCGTGGGCAGCGTCGCGCTTCGCGGCGAGCGAGTCTGCGGAGCAGAAGCATGGGTAGAGCGAGCCGTCCGCTTTCAGCCGGAGAAGGGCAGCCTCGTAGGATGCGGTTCGTTGCGTCTGGAAGTAGGGCCCGTGGTCACCGCCCACTTCAGGCCCCTCATCCCAGTCGAGACCCAGCCAACGCAGGGCGGAGAATATGGCCTGAGTGTTCTTCTCGGTCGACCTTTCCGGATCCGTGTCGTCGATTCGAAGGATGAACGCACCGCCATGCCTGCGCGCGAACGCCCAGTTGTAGATCGCGGTACGGGCGCCACCGATATGCAGGTGACCGGTGGGACTCGGGGCGAATCGTACGCGGACGAGGTCGGACACGAGGGCTCCTTGAGGACGGGTTCGATTGACGTCATCGTGCATGGTACCACCGCCGGTGACCAGAGCTCGTCTTCCCAGGCGTCTCGCAGCATGCTATCGTGACCGTGCTCATCAAGAGGCGGCCGGTGACGGCCGCAGTGGGTGGAGGGACCGAGCCCTGTGAAGCCCCGGCAACCGGCGCGAAGAGTAGCGTACGGTGCCACGTCTCGGCAGGCATAAGATCGCCTGGAAGATGAGGGCATATCGCGCAGCGTCTCTGGTGTCACCGCGCGAGAGGGCGCCCTGTCTGACCAGGCACGGGCGTTTTTTCTTGGGCCGCGATACCGACGGATGATAGGAGACGGCATGTCAGAGCGCGAGTACCTGTTCACCTCGGAGTCAGTCACCGAGGGGCACCCCGACAAGATGTGTGATCAGATCTCGGATGCGATCGTCGATGCGATCTTTGCCCGGGAGATAGAGCTCTCAGAGGCAGGATTCTGTTCGCCTGCCGGAACCAAGGCCGACCCCGGGTACGTCCGGGTCGCGTGCGAGACACTCATTACGACCGGACTCGTGGTGGTCTCAGGCGAGGTCCGCACCCATGCCTACATCGATATCCCGTCAGTGGTGCGAAGTGTCATCGAGGAGATCGGCTACACCCGTGCGAAGTACGGCTTCGACTCGGAGACGTGCGGCGTAATCACGACGATCCACGAGCAGAGTCCCGACATCGCACAGGGCGTGGACGAGTCATTCGAGGTCCAGCACGGCTTCAACGGCGACCCGATCGATCTTGTGGGCGCCGGGGACCAGGGCATGATGTTCGGATACGCATGCACCGAGACCACCTCGCTCATGCCGCTGCCGATCTACCTCGCACACCGCCTCGCAGAGCGTCTGACCGCAGTGCGCAAGGCCGGCGTCCTGCAGTATCTGCGACCTGACGGCAAGACGCAGGTCACAGTCCGCTACGTTGACGACAAGCCTGTGTCGGTGGAGAAGATTTTGATCTCCACTCAGCACGCCGATGGCGTAGACATCGAGGGGCTCCTCAAGCCCGACCTCGTCGAGCACGTCATCAAGCCGGTCTTCGAACTCGAGGGTATCGAGTATCACGAAGCCGACATCTATGTGAACCCGACCGGACGGTTCGTCATTGGCGGTCCGATGGGTGACACCGGCCTCACCGGCCGCAAGATTATCGTGGACACCTACGGCGGAATGGGCCGTCACGGCGGCGGAGCTTTCTCCGGGAAAGATTGCACGAAGGTGGACCGCTCCGCGACCTACGCCGCGCGCTGGGTGGCGAAGAACGTGGTCGCTGCGGGGCTTGCAGATCGTTGCGAGATCCAGCTCGCGTACGCGATCGGTGTCGCGAATCCGCTGTCGATCCTGGTCGAGACGTTCGGCACCGAGAAGGTCCCGGTCGCCGCGATCGAGAGTGCCGTCAACGAGGTGTTCGACCTTCGTCCGGGCGCAATCATCCGTGATCTCGACCTGCGCCGCCCGATCTACCGCAAGACCGCCGCATACGGTCACTTCGGTCGCGCGGACAAGGACTTCACGTGGGAGCGCACCGATCGCGCGGACGCGCTTGCCGAGGCAGCCGGACTCAACGGCTAGCACCGATACGCGTGACCCGAAGGCCACCGGCACCGATGTCGGTGGCCTTCTGTATGCTTGGCCGAGGAACACACGACTGCGAGAGGTGCAGCAGGTGCGGATCGCGCGCGTCGCACTCGACATACCTGCCAGGGGGCTGACAGCAGCCTTCGACTACGATGTCCCGGACGAACTCGATGCATCGGTCGAGATCGGGGCCGGTGTCGTCGTGCCGTTCGGATCGCGTACCGTCGTCGGTCATGTCGTTGAGATTCTCGAAACGAGCGACGTGCCGGGGCGCAGGGACCTTCTCGCGGTCGTATCTCCACCCCGTTTCGATGCGATCGCCGCGCAACTCGCTTCTCAGATCGCCAACGAGTATGCGGCACCGCTCTCCGAAGCAGTACGGTTGTTCCTGCCACCCGGCGGTGTTCCCAAGGCGATCGTCGACTCGGATGGCTGGCGGTTGAGCACACCTACGGTGGCGCCCGTGGAGGAGCGTGTCGTCGAACTCGCCGATAAATGCACGTTCCAACCCTCGGCTACGGCGCATCGTCAGCGTGCGGTACTCGACGCCCTGGGTGCCGGGCCCGTCACGATCGGTGAGCTGACGGCGTCTCTCGGTCAGGTCTCCTCGGTGCTCTCCCGTCTGGAGGAGGCCGGTGCTGTGACCATCATCTCCCGGCGCCGGTTTCGAGACCCGTCGCTTCACGTGCGTCCCGCCCCGCGTCACGAGACTTTGTCGGACGGGCAGCAAGCAGCGCTCGAGGCGATAGCATCTGCACGGCCAGGCGACCGGGTCCTGCTCGACGGAGTGACCGGCTCAGGGAAGACCGAGGTCTATCTTCGCGCGATCGAGGACGTGTGCGAACGTGGTCTTCGCGCGATCGTCCTCGTCCCCGAGATATCACTCACTCCGCAGACCGTCGGTCGCTTCCGTGCCCGGTTCGGGGATCGGGTGGGAGTCGTCCACAGTCGGCTTTCGGCGGGGGAGAGACTCGACCAGTGGGAACGGATCGCAACCGGTCATGCCAGGGTCGTTGTGGGGGCGAGGTCTGCACTCTTCGCTCCCGTCTCCGATCTCGGCCTGATCGTGATCGACGAGGAACATGAGTCCTCCTACAAGCAGTCCTCGGCCCCTCGCTATCATGCGCGAAGGGTCGCAGGGTGGCTCGCCGAGGCGAGGGGAGCAGTCCTTGTTTTAGGCAGTGCGACGCCTGCACTCGAGACCAGGGCTGCTGTCGAGCGGGGAGTCGTGACCCGGGTAGAGATGCCCGAACGCGTTGGCGGCGGTCGACCGCCAGCCGTCGAGATAGTCGACCTCGGCGCCGAGTTTCTCGGAGGGAACCGCTCGATGTTCTCCCGGCGACTGGTAGCCGAACTCAAAGGCGTTCAAGAGCGAGGAGAGAAAGCGGTCCTTTTTCTCAACCGCAGAGGGTTCGCATCGTTCCTCCTGTGTCGTGAGTGCGGTCATGTCCCGGGCTGCGAGCGATGCTCCACATCGCTGACGTTCCACGAGACCGGCCCGCGTCTGATGTGCCATCACTGCGGGGTACGTAGATCGGTCCCGCCCCAGTGTACAGAGTGCCGCAGTCCGTACTTGAGGAGGTTCGGGGCTGGTACCCAGCGCGTTGCAAGCGATCTAGAGTCCGTCGTCCCGGAGCTGGCGGTTGTCCGTATGGATGCCGATACCACTTCGGCCAAAGGGGGACACGAGACCCGTCTCGCCGAGTTCGAGGCACTGAAAAGCGGCGTACTGGTCGGGACGCAGATGGTCGCCAAGGGGCTTGACTACCCCGAAGTCACCCTCGTGGGAGTGATCAGTGCAGATACGACCATCCACCTGCCCGACTTTCGATCGGGCGAGCGTACATACCAGATGCTTGAACAGGTCGCAGGTCGTGCGGGCCGAGGTGAACGTGCGGGTACCGTCGTGATCCAGACGTACTGGCCCGAACACCCCGCCATCCGGGCTGTGGCGACACATGACCCTTCGCTCTTCTACGGCCCCGAGGTCGAAGCGCGAAGGGAACTCCGCTTCCCCCCCTACGGGCGACTTGCGAACGTTCTGGTGACCGCCGCGAGTGAGGATTCGGCCCGCGCACAGGCAGCCAAGATAGCAGAGGCCCTCGTCGCGCGCGCAGAGCAGAACTGGGAAGTCCTCGGCCCGGTCCCGGCGCCGCTGGCAAGGATCAAAGGCCGCTTCCGGTGGCACGTCCTGGTCAAGGGGCCACCCGCCGCAGGCCTTCCCTCTGCTGTACGAGAGGCTCTTGAGACGATTCGGGCCGTAGACGGCGTCTCGGTGGCTCCCGACATCGATCCGCTCGATCTCCTCTAAGGCAGGCATCGGATGGGTCGGGTGCTGTAGAATACCGGCAGGATTGTTGCTTGTTTTACTGACTGCTATACGCCAACGCCGACCTTTGAGAGGCTACTCCAGCAATGCGCATCATGGCTCACCCCAGTCCAGTGCTCAAAGAGCGCGCCCCGGAGGTCGATCCCCGGGCCGATTCCGAGTTGCGTACTCTCGCTGCCGAGATGGCTCGAACGATGTACGACGCCCCCGGTCTTGGACTCGCTGCACCGCAGGTAGGTGTCCAGAAGCGTGTGTTGGTGTACGACATCGATGAAAGGTTGGCGGTCCTGTGTAATCCCCGGATCGTCGAGCGTTCCAAGCAGACGGAGGTCGACGAGGAAGGCTGCCTGTCGCTTCCCGGGATATCAGTGATGGTCGAGCGTTCGGTGTCCGTCGTCTGCGAGGCGGTCGACCTGGATGGTGCCCCGGTCACGTTACAAGCCGAAGGCCTACTCGCCCGCGTCATTCAGCACGAGATCGACCACCTTGACGGCGTGTTGATCATCGATAGGGCTTCAGCCGAAGAGCGTCGGGCGGCCATGCGACAGTACAACGAGCTGACTGACCCTGTCCGCTAGAACAGGGGGGACGATGAGGGTCGTGTTCATGGGGACGCCGGCGTTCGCCGTCCCGGTCTTGCGCTCCCTGGCCTTCGGACACCAGGTGGTGGCGGTGTATACACAGCCGGACAGGCCGGCGGGGAGAGGCCGCAAGACGTCCCCGCCTCCGGTCAAGCAGGTCGCAGAATCGCTCGGTATCGAAGTGCGACAGCCTCCTACCCTCAGGGACCCTGCTGTCGTTGCGGGGCTTGATGACCTGGCTCCCGATATCATCTGCGTCGCCGCGTACGGGCTCATCCTCCCTCGCGATGTACTGGCGATCCCACGGTGGGGGTGTGTGAACGTACATGCATCACTCCTGCCGCGCCATCGTGGAGCCGCACCGGTTCATCGGGCGATACTCGAGGGTGACCGGGTCACCGGAATCTCGATCATGCATATGGAGGAGGGATTGGATACCGGGCCGTACGCCCTGCAGGCGTCGGTCGATGTCGATGATCACACCGTTGACTCACTTACCGATCTACTCGCGGATATGGGTGCCGGGGCACTCCTCGAGGTTCTCGGCCAGATCGAGTCGGGCACCGCACAGTGGGTGGAACAGGACGAGTCTTTGGCCAACTATGCGGCCAAAGTCACACGTCATGATGTCGCGCTGGACCCGGGACTGACCGTTTCCGAGGCCCAGCGCCGTGTTCTTGCATCGTCGGGCAGCGCGCCGTCGCGTGCCTGCGTCGCGGGGAGGATGGTCACCGTCGTGCGCACGTCTCCCAGCGACGAGGAGATACCTCAAGGAAGGGTGCGTGCCGGGAAAAGAGATCTCGTGCTCGGTTTCGCAGACGGAGCGTTGTCACTTGACGAGATCCGTCCTGAGGGGCGTAGCTGTATGGATGGCGCATGCTTCGCGCGAGGAGCCCATCTCGGCGAGGCATCGACGTGGGAGGCATGCCCGTGAGTCTGACGGCATCGCGCCGCGCCGCGCGGCAGGTTCTCAGCGACGTGCGTAGCCGCGAAGCTTGGGCTCATGACGTGCTCGCTGCGCGACTGTCACGCTCCGGAATGATCGACAGCGACACTGCGTTCGCGACCCGTCTCGTTTATGGCACCCTCGCCACACAGGGCACGCTTGATGAAGCCCTGGATCGACATCTCGATCGCCCGGGTCGCGTGCATCCACTCGTTCGCGATGCGCTCAGGCTGGCCGCCTACGAGATCCTCTTCATGCGCACCCCGGCGCGTGTCGCAGTCCATCAGGGTGTCGACAGCGTACGCGAGGTCGCAGGCGGAGCCGCCGGGCTAGCCAATGCCGTGCTGCGCCGCCTGTCCGAGGAAGCGGAGGCCTTCCCGTGGGGCGACCCCGCCACAGATCTGGCTGCACTCGCGCGGCTGACGGGCCATCCCCTGTGGCTCGCTGAACTGCTCGTACGCGACCTTGGACTAGCGGCAGCGCGGGAGATGATGGAGGCTGATCTTGAGCCCGCGCCGCTCTATCTGGCGCACAACCCCTTCGTCGGCGATTTCGCTCAGCTCATGGCGCGATTGGTCGCCGAGGGAGTCGACCCGCAAACATACGGACCTGGAGGGTGCATCGTTGCCGGTTCTCCGGCGGCCGCTGTTCGCGGCGACTCCCTGGCATCCGGGGCATGTGTGGTCGCCGACGCAGCCGCACAGTTCGTCGCCTCTCTGTCGGCTCCGCCCCCCGGGGGATCGGGTGTCGATATTGCCGCTGGCCGAGGAACCAAGACTCTGCTGATGCAGGCATCCTCGCTCCGTCAGGGTGGGGTTGCAACTCTTCTCGCAGCTGATATCCACAGCTTCAAGACCGAGTTGCTCGCTCGTCGCATGGAGGAGCTCGGTGTCCCTGACGTCCGCATCGTGGTCGCCGACTGTACGGATGAGTCTGCGGTCGAGGTTCTCGGAGGACCTGCATCCGCCGATGCCGTGCTCGTCGACGCTCCGTGCTCCGGCCTTGGCACTTTGCGCCGTCATCCCGAGAAGCGGTGGCGACTCTCGCCGCAGGATATTCCCGCGGTCGCGGCGGTCGGCGCAGCGATGTTGACAACGGCTTCCCGTCTTGTCCGTCCTGGAGGTTTCGTGGTGTACTCGACGTGCACCGTCACCGAATCCGAGAACACTGCGGTCGTCAGGGGATTTTTGGAGAACGCGGCAGGGGAGGGCTTCTTCACCCGTCAGTTGGGGAGTACTGGGCTGCCGGGTTGGGAACCGTTCGTGACGTCCGAAGGCTGGTTCGCATCACGGCCCCGGATCGGCGGCCCGGATGGACACTTCGCCGCAGTGCTGCAGCGCCAATAGACCGCGCGTAAGAACAGTCGTTGGACCGAGGAGGGCGTATGCGTACCACCAGGCTTGTTGAGATGCTCGAAGTCACCGAAGCTGCGGCTCTTGCAGCAGGTCGGTGGATGGGCAGGGGGGACAAGGATGCAGCAGACCTGGCGGCTGTGAACGCGATGCGCTCGTCTCTTGATTCCCTCGATATCTCGGGGACCATCGTCATCGGTGAGGGGGAGCGCGATGAGGCGCCGATGCTCTATATCGGCGAAGTGGTCGGTCGTGGCGGCGAGGAGATCGATATCGCGGTCGATCCGCTTGAGGGTACCAACCTCACCGCTTACGGGCAGTCGAACTCACTTACCGTGCTTGCGTTCGGTCCAAAGGACACGCTGCTCCATGCCCCAGATACCTACATGATGAAGGTCGCTACGGGACCTGTGGCGGCGAAATATGTACACGTTGACGCTACTCCTGCTGAAAACTGCACAGCAGTCGCAAAGGCTCTCAAGAGGCCGGTCGAAGACGTGGTCGTGTGTGTGCTCCAGCGTGAGCGCCACGTTGACCTCATCCGTGAGATCCGGGAGTGCGGGGCGCGGATCCGGCTGATCTCCGATGGTGACGTGTTCGGTGCTGTCGCCACTGCGATCGAGGGTACAGGCATCCATCTGTACCTCGGTATAGGAGCGGCGCCCGAAGGTGTCCTCGCGGCCGCAGCGATGCGCTGCATCGGCGGTCAGTTCATGGGACGTTTCTCTTTTCGCGATGAAGCGGATCGCGAGCGTGCGTCAAAGATGGCACAGTGCGACATCGACGGGATCCTCGACATGGACTGCCTCGTGGCAACCGATGATGCGGCGTTCATTGCGACCGGAGTCACCGACGGCGAGTTGCTGCGCGGTGTGAAGTACTTCGGTAAGGGATCGAGGACTCACTCAGTCGCGATGGATGCGTCGACCGGTACCGTGCGTTTCATCGAGGCCGTCTACAAGACCGGCGATGAACCCTTCTGGGTTCGCCGCGACTAGAGCCGGTGCGTCACTTCTTTGCAGCAGGACACGACTCGCATGAGCCCGAAGTACTGCACGTTGAGGCGGCCGGGGTATCAGCGGTAGGAGCCGGATCCGCCGAGGAGGATTCAGACGGTTTGGCACGATAATCTGTGTTGTGGAAGCCAGAGCCTTTGAAGACGACGCCGACGGGACTGAAGATCCGTTTGGCCACGGCCTCACAGATCGGGCAACACTCGCCATCAGCTGCTTGTCGGGCGGGTCGGATCACTTCGAAGATATGTTCGCAGGAGGTACAACGAAAGTCGTATGCAGGCATGGGTCGGACTCCTCTCGTGTCCGTAGGCACGGACAGATGTAGCAGGATAGCGAGGTCTAGTCCGCATGACAAGGTATTCGAATCGACGCCAGAGGTGACAGCAGCGTGGACGAGCACGTGAGCACGGACGCGATCAAGGATGAGAACATCGAGATCTCCTCGGCGGTTCAGGGCCTCCCGCTTGTCGATCGTCCCCGGCATCCACGCAGACGACTGATCCCTAATTCCAGCATCGCCGCTGTCGGCGGTGTCATCCTCACGCTTGTGCTCATCATCGGTGCTGGCATCTGGTACACCACCACCCAGAGGGTAAGCGTACCGGACCTCATTGGACTGTCCGAGGGCGTCGCTCGTACGCAACTGGCCCGTGAAGGGCTGCATATATCGAGCGTCGAGCGTCGTTTCGATGAGTCGCCTGCGGGGACGGTTCTCTCTCAGGACCCGGTCGATGGATCCATCGTCGCCCGCGGAAGTGGCATCGCGCTCGTGGTATCCGGGGGGACCGAGGAGTTCGAGATGCCCGACGTCACCGGCCTGCGTATCACTGTAGCCCGTGCACAGTTGGAGCAACGCGGACTGGTCGTCCGTATTGAGGCGGTGCCGTCGGAAGAGGCTAGCGATACTGTCCTCGAGACGATTCCTGCCGCCGGAGCCACCGTGCGTACCTCGGATATCGTCCGGATACGGATCGCCGCTGCCGGCACCGCAAGCAGCGAACTTCTTCCGTTCGAGTTGCAAGAAAGGGTGTTCGTCCTCGATCCGGCGCCCGGTCTGCCCGGGGAGGTCGACGCATCACTCGAAGTCGTACGTCGTCTGCGATCGCTCCTTGAGGCGTCCGGAGCACGGGTGGTCGTGACGCGATCGGTCACGGAGACCGAAGTGGCCCTCGCGACCCGTGTGGAGCGCGCAGGGGAAACGACCACGAGTGTGACCGCCTTCATCAGCATCGAGGCCGCGGTTGATCCACCGGGCGGTCTTGCAGTGATCGACCTTGACGGAGTGCCCGCAGGAAGCCAGTCTGGCCGTTTGTCCGACGAGGTCATCCGGTTTCTTGGGGAGGACGAGCGCCCGGTTCTTCGATCCACCGTCACTACGGATCCCTTGCTCGAGGCCGTCGCGGCTCCGTCGATCCGTGTGAGGATCGGTTCGTATGGCGTTCCCGAGGACGCCGCTGCCTTCAGGGACCCGTCGTGGAGCGACACCGTCGCCCGGTCGCTCTATCGTGCACTCGGAGAACGTTTCTCCGGGCTGTAGGGTTTACTCCTCGGCGGCTCTGTGCCATAGTCACGGCCACAGCCACACCGTA
>CAYGFZ010000039.1:0-19706 GCA_964349355.1 uncultured Coriobacteriaceae bacterium
CAAGCACAATCAGGATTCGAATTCCCTTGGGGGCACCATAAAACCGCAGGTCAGATGCCTGAAATTCCCTGTTGCGTGCTTGAAATCGGGCACCAAATCGTGCCCTTCGGAGGGCTGGGCAGAGGCAAAACCGCAGCTCAGAGGCCATTTCGCTCCATTTTGGTGCACAAGAATCCCTGTTGCTGAGGGTCGGCCCTCGACATCGGCTTGGTGCCCGATTTGGTGCCCGACTGCCTGCGCGGTCCCGCTACTCTCAGCTTCCTTCTGAACGCGCCACTCTACTTGCGTAAACCAGCGTTGAGAGCTACCTTATGAAAGTGAAATGGCGATTCAAGAAGTGACAGCCCCTGAAGAGGTTTCGGTGTTCGTCGACAGGCTTCAGGCAACGGGAACCTACACGTTCTCTCACGCGGATGCGCGAGCCGCGCTACCGACGTCTGAGATCGCGGTCGACAACGCACTGCGCCGGCTCAAGAAGCGCGGCCGCATAGTGACTCCGCGTCGCGGGTTCTACGTGATCGTGCCTACCGAGTACATCACGGTCGGCTCGCCGCCGCCGCCGTGGTTCATCGACGACTTGATGCGGTTCCTCGATCAGCCCTACTACGTGGGTTTGCTATCCGCGGCGGCCATCCACGGCGCTTCTCACCAGCAGCCGATGACGTTTCAGGTCGTCACCGACCGTCCCACCCGCGAGGGCGTGGCCGGACGCGCACACATCATGTTCCACATGAGCCGTCAGGTCGCTGCGACACCGACGGTCCCAATGCAGACGGAGACTGGCACCATGCTCGTGTCCACGCCTGAATCGACTGCGTTCGATCTCGTGCGCTACTCGGAGGCCTGCGGTGGTTGGAGCAACGTCGCGACGGTGCTGCTCGAGCTCGCGGAGCGTCTTGAGCCAGAGGCCTTGTGTTCTGCTGCGCGAGTGCGCAAAACCCCCGAGATCCAGCGCCTCGGCTATCTTCTGGACCGCACGGGCCAGCCCCGGCTCGCCGACCCGTTGCTCCGTGTCCTTGGCTCCAAGCGGTACCGGCCCGTTGCGCTTGCTCCCGATGCGCCTCGGGGCGGTGCCGATGCCGTCAGTCCTTGGCGCGTGATCCCGAACCTGGCCGTGGAGACTGATCTGTGATTCCTCGGGCCCAGATCACGGCTTGGAGAGCTTCTGCGCCGTGGCCTCTAGACGGGCAGGTCGAGCAGGATCTGGTCCTGTCCAGAGCCCTCACCGCGACCTTTGCGCGCCAGTCATTGCGGCAAGCGCTCGCCTTTCGCGGCGGGACCGCGCTGCACAAGCTCCACTTCGATCCTCCGGGGCGCTATTCCGAGGATCTTGATCTCGTGCAGGTCGAGGCGGGTCCGATCGGCCCTGTGCTGGCGGAACTCCGCGATGCGCTCGACCCTTGGTTGGGCGAGCCCGCCTGGAAACAGGGCCCCGCCAGCGCCAAGCTGCTCTACCGCTTCGAGACGACCACGCTGCCCGTGCAGCGGATGCGGGTCAAGATCGAGATCGACACGCGGGAGCACTTCAGCGTCGATGGGCTTCAGCATGTGTCGTTCGCTGTAGCCAGCCCGTGGCACTCCGCCCAGGAGCTGATCACGACGTTCACGCTCGAAGAGCTGCTCGCCACCAAGATGAGGGCGCTCTTCCAGCGACGGAAGGGACGTGACCTCTACGACCTGTGGCTCGGACTCACCACCCTCGACCCCGATGAGGTGCATATCATCGAGTGTCTCGGCGAGTACCTGGCGCGAACCGAGACCGCGATCTCCCGCGCGGAGTTCGAGGCGAACATGGTGGGCAAGCTCGCGTCTTCTGACTTCCGCGCCGACGTGATTCCGCTGCTACGCGACCCTGCGGGATACGACGTAGACGACGCTGCGTTGCTCGTGCACGACCGTCTCATTGCCCGTCTTCCCGACGGGCCGTG
Organism: uncultured Coriobacteriaceae bacterium; assembly: GCA_964349355.1. Taxonomy (GTDB): domain Bacteria; phylum Actinomycetota; class Coriobacteriia; order Anaerosomatales; family SLCP01; genus JAUVXE01. Next base: position 1,929 of record CAYGFZ010000039.1, read on the forward strand.
GAAGGCGCTTGGTCGCGAGAAATGACGATTGCGGCGGCGGGACTGTACCTGTGAACGATCGGCTGCAGCCGGACGAACTCGAGGCGCTCCGACGGCAGAATCTCCTGCTTGCCGAAGAGAACGCGCGGCTCAAGGAGATGTTGGGGCTCGAGGCATGGGATGCCGCGACTGCAATGCAGCCGGATATCGCTCCAAGCTCCGGAATCACGGGTTCGTCGTCGTCGGCCGCCAAGATCGAGCTGTTCCAGTCTCTCTTTCGCGGGCGCGCCGATGTGTTCGCCAGGCACTGGCAGAGCCGCACGGGCGGAAGCGGGTACGCGCCCGCCTGCGCCAATGAGTGGCGTTCGGGCCTGTGCGACAAGCGACGTGTGAAGTGTGCCGATTGTGCCAATCGAGAGTTGCTGCCGCTCAGCGCTTCGACCATCGAAGACCATCTCACCGGGCGCAGCACGGTTGGCGTCTATGCCATGCTCGAGGACGAGACCTGCCACTTCCTCGCGATCGATTTCGACGACGAGGGCTGGCGCGGTGATGTGACCGCGCTCCGTTCGGCCGCATCCGCCGCCGGTATCGAATGCCATGTCGAGGTGTCGCGGTCTGGGGCTGGTGCCCACGCGTGGTTCTTCTTCGCCGAGCCGATGCCCGCGGCGCTGGCGCGTCGTCTGGGCACAGCGCTGCTGACGCAGGCTGCGCGCGGTAGACACGATCTGTCGCTCCGATCATACGATCGGCTCTTTCCGAGCCAGGACACGATGCCGCGCGGAGGATTCGGCAACCTCATCGCTCTGCCGCTCCAGCATGAACCCCGATCAGCCGGACGCTCGGTCTTCGTCGACGAGCAGCTGCGGCAGTACTCCGACCAGTGGGCCTATCTGAGCTCTGTGGTGCGACTTGGACGATCGGTCGTCGATGCCGCATTGTCGCGGCTTGCCGCGGATGGAAGCCCGCTCGGTGTCCGGAGCTACCCGGCTGGTGGTGGCGGCGACACACCGTGGGCGCTGCCGGTCCCTCCACCCCTCGTGCGTCCAGAGCTGATCGGGCATGTCCCGGCGGTCGTCCGAGCCGTGCGCGCGAACCTCATCTTCGTGGAGAAAGCCGGACTGCCCGACTCGCTGCTCGACCAGATCGCCCGGCTTGCCGCCTTCGAGAACCCTGAGTTCTACCGCGCACAGGCCATGCGCCTGCCCACGTGGGACAAGCCGCGGATCATCTCGTGCGCCCAGGAGTTTGATGCGCATCTCGCGCTGCCGAGAGGATGCCTTGATGACCTGCGAGAGGTGATCGAGGGCTACGGCTCCGAACTCGAGGTCACAGACGAGCGCACCGAAGGTTCGCTGCTGCTCGCGAGGTTCTCGGGCGCTCTGCGGCCAGAACAACGGAAAGCCGCCAAGGCCGTATTGGAGCACGACGACGGTGTCTTGAGCGCGGGAACGGCCTTCGGCAAGACCGTGGTGGCCGCCAACGTGATTGCCAAGCGCGGCGTGAGCACGCTCGTCCTCGTCCATCGTCGCGAGCTCATGGAGCAGTGGCGAGAGCGGCTCTCTACATTCCTCGATGTTCCGCTGGGATCGATCGGCGTCATCGGCGGTGGTAAGCGCAAGCCGACCGGGACCATCGACATCGCTGTGCTGCAGTCGCTGGTCCGAAAGGGCTCGGTCGACCCCATCGTCGCCGAGTACGGGCAGGTTATCATCGACGAGTGCCATCACGTTTCTGCGTTCAGCTTCCAGGCCGTGCTGCGCCAGGCGCGCGCACGCTTCGTGCTCGGACTTACGGCCACGCCGATTCGCAAGGACGGCCATCATCCGATCATCACGATGCAGTGCGGACCTGTACGGTTCAAGACCGATCTGAAGCGCCAAGCCGCAGCCCGGCCGTTCGAGCACATAGTTCGGCCGCGCGAGACTGGATTCGGCGTTGCGGCTCTGGCCGCAGACGGAATCCAAGAGGTCTATCGCCTGCTTGCGGGCGATGAGGCCCGCAACGCTTTGATCGTCGAGGATGTGGTAGCCGCAGCCTCGGCGGGCCGCTCGGCTCTCGTCCTGACTGAACGCACGGCGCATCGCGACTTACTCGCGAGTCTGATTGCCGAGCGAACGCCGCATGTCTTCGCGCTCTCCAGCGGCATGGGGGTGAAGAAGCGGGCCGCTTTGGTCGAGAGCATGGCGGCCGTGCCTGAAGACGAATCGAGCGTGCTTGTTGCGACGGGGCGTCTCGTCGGCGAGGGCTTCGACGACGCACGTCTCGACACGCTCTTCCTGACGATGCCGATTTCGTGGCGCGGCACGCTACAGCAGTACGCTGGCAGGCTCCACCGCCTGCACGACGAGAAACGCGAGGTCGTCATCTACGACTACGTTGACCCGCTCTTGCCGGTGCTTGAGCGCATGTGGGAGAAGAGGCTTCGAGGTTACCGGGCCATGGGCTATCGCGTGGAGGCGACCGTGCCGCCGAACTCCGGGCAAGCCGGCTAGGCGAGAGCTCCGATTTGGTGCCCGATTTGGTGCCCAAGTACATGGTGACTGTTGGTACTCGCTGGTACCCATTGGGACTCGCCGCAGCTCCCCCGTACCAACGAGTCCCGATAGTCACCAATAGTCACAAGCACAATCAGGATTCGAGTTCCCTTGGGGGCACCACAAAACCGCAGGCACAGGCCCTGTTTGGCCTGTTTTTGGGCTCAAAATCGGGATCCGGATTTCGTCGTCTTGGAGCCGGTGTGAGGACACACTCCCAGCCCAGAGGCCATTTCTGCTTCATTTTGGTGCCCAAAAATTCGGTGATGTCAGGGCTGATCGAGACGATGGAATCGGCGCATGGGGGCTAGACAACTTGTCGCCGCGTAGCATGAGGCTCACGTTTCCCGTTCGTCGGGAAGCTCGCCGGTCCATAGCACGCGAAGCAGCGATGATGTCCTCGCGGCGCTGAACGCGGCGGGATCGAACTCGCCGCCATGCCACACCTTCAGCGCCTCGTGCTCCGAATGTCCGGGATCGGCCATCGCCTCGACGAACTCGGCGAAGCCTGAGACGCCTCCGCAGTCCTCGGGAGGGCAGGCACCCCCTCCGTCAGTGCATCGCGGATAGTCGACGCCGGGCGCCGGTTCTCCAGAAGCCTCAAGCACGACGTCGTGCTCCCAGCCGTCGCCGAAGTCGTACTCGTAGATGAATCGATCCACGCCGACACCGACCAGGTCGGTCAGCACGATCCCGTCCTCGGGCAAGGTGTAGTCGAGCTCGAAGTCGTCGCAGAGCACGCCATAGCGGCGTCCGTCGATCTCGAAAGCATGCAGATGGTAGTCGAGCCACCCCATCGCGGTGACGAGGACCTCGTGGAGCCGGTCGAGCGTCAGCGACGAGGGCACCTCGAGCCTTCGCCACACAGGCGGCTCGGTGTAGCGCAACGTCACCGTGAGCGTGACAACCCGGTCGTCCAAAGATGCTGCCGCAGCGCTCGGTACGCCGAGCTCGAAGCGGATCGCGGCGTCGAATAATGGCGCGACTCGCCATTGCGGTGGCCCGTCGGCCTCATTCTCGGGCTCGCGCGCGAGCAGCCCGAAGTCCCACAGCGGTTCCAGCAGGCGTCTCCGCACCGCCGTCCGCAGGTTGTCCGGTCCGCCGGGCCAGGGCTGATCCTCCCGCCAGATCGTGTCGCTCACGACCAAGCGCGACGCGATTTTGTCGGCGGTGGCGCCATTCTCGGCGAGCTGGCGAATCGTCCACACCGCGTGCACACTGTAGCGCTGCATCTCACCGTCCTCCGGGCCGAGACTGATGAACGCCCAGTTCAGGCGACCGAGATAGGAGCGTAGAAGCAGGTCGAACAGCTCTCCGGCACGCTCCGGGGCCAGGAGGCGCTTGCCGAGCCGAGTCGCGTGGAATGCGCCTTTGCGTCGGTTCACGAGCCCTGCGATCTCCATGAGGTGTCGCAGGATGAACAGGCGCGGCACATCCGACTCGTCGAGCACACGGTTGTAACGCCAGACGTGCTCAATGTAGCCCGGAGGCCACGTCATCTCCTCGGCCATGCGCTTCACGAACGCTCGGTTGAGGTTCTTCAGCTCACTCGTCGCCTTCGCGGGCTGTTCGGCGAGGGCCGCTAGCAGCAGGCGCGCATTGACGAAAGTGCGGGACCCGGCCAAGGCCTCCAGCGGGAGAGAGATGTCGGTGCGGAGGATTCCTTCGGAATCAAGCGGATCTGCGGCGAAGAGGCGCTGCTCGACCGCTGGGGGGATGGACTGCGACATGGGGCTCTCCTTGGCAGGCATGGCAGGATCCGGTCGTTTGTATTCTATCGTGGAAGCGAGTCGGAACTACAGCTCGCGGTCTCCGATCCGGGCGTAAGAACGGCGCCCCGGATTTGCAGCCCGATTTGCAGCCCAAATACATGGTGACTATTGGTACTCGTTGGTAACTACTGGGACTCGCCGCAGCTCCGCTGTACCAACGAGTCCCAGTAGTCACAAGCACAATCAGGACTTGAATTCCCCTGGGGGCACCAACATTTCTGCAGGCCTGTGGCTAAGAGCGGGCGTGGGGCAAAGGCCCAGTTCAGAGGGGGTTTTGATGCCTTCAGGCGACCCAATAGCATTCCCTGTTGCTGAGAAGCGCCCGCAGCCCGTTAAACGAATCAGATAACTCACAAATGATATCGTTAATGACTCACTGAGTCGTTCTCTCCCAAGTCGCGTCGCGCCCGCCCTTCGTACACCTGATCTCACCATTGTCTCGAAGCTCGCCGAGCACGCGTACGATTGTGGGACGGCTCACTCCCGGGCAGGCTCGCTCGACGTCGGCGTACCGGAAGGTCGCCGAGAGGTGCCGGATGCAGTCGATCACCATCTCGCGTTTCGCCCCGCGCCCTGTCCCCATCTGCCCGACTCGCTGCTCGAACTTCAAGTAAGCCGCGATGAGAACGCCGTGCGAGTACTGGAGCCAGGGAACGAGGTCGTGCCGGCCCTCGTGCCATCCGTCCGACGAGGCTTCGAGTGCCTCGTAGTACGTCTCCTTAGAGTCCTCGATGACCTTCTCAAGACTGATGTAACGGCCGACGTCATAGCCGGCTTGGTAGAGGAGCATGAGGTTCAGGATGCGCGACATCCGTCCGTTGCCGTCGGAGAACGGGTGGATGCACAGGAGGTCGAGCACGAATGCGGGGACTGCGATCAGCGAGTCCACCTGCCCTCCCGACACTAGCGAGTGATAACCCGTGGCGAGCTCGTTCATGGCGTTGTCGACGAGGTGCGGTGCAACAGGGCTGAACCTCAAGCGGTGCGTGCCGTCGGGCAGGACGTCGACGATGTCGTTGGGAGTGGTCTTCCACGCGCCGCCCGGAGTGGGTGAGAATTGGTAGAGATCCCGGTGGAGCTGAAGCACGAGACCGGGCGAGAGGTCCATGCCGAGCGCGTTTGCGTGGACGGTCGACAGTATATCGCGATAGCCGGCGATCTCCTGTTCTGAGCGGTCTCTCGGCGTCGTCTTTTTGGCAGCGAGCTCGGCCACACGCCCCGAGGCCGCAGTCACACCCTCGATCCTGTTCGACGACTCGATGCTCTGTACTCGCGCTACCTCGCGCAGCGCGCTCAACGCCTGAGGCGACTGCTTCTCAAAGAGCTGTTGCTTGCCCTTGTATTCACCGAGGAGACCGATAGAGCGGACCGTGGACATAGGCACGCTCATCTGCTCGAGGTGACCTGGATTGAATGAGCCGCGCATGCTATCTCCTCACAGTAATGAATCGCAGGACCCCCAGATGATATCGTTAATGCGTCATGATGTCATTCATGGATCGCGCAATCGTGGAGGCCCCCGAGGCTCTCGATTTGTTGCCCGACTTGTTGCCCAAACGGAGTTGGCATAAAAACGACCACAGTTGTCAGTAACTGTGGTAACGTATATGCCATGAGGACCCCTTCGGACATGGAGCTCGCACGCGCGACGGCCGCATTCGAACGTGCGGGTGGGGTGCTCGGCACCTCCGAAGCGCTTTCCTCGGGCATCGAGGAGCGCACGCTGTACTGGATGCGTGACACTGGGCTCGTCGAATCTCTGTCCCGGGGCGTCTACCATCTCTCCGCGTTGCCGCTGCCCGCATACCCCAGTGTGGCCGCAGTCCTGAGGCGCGTCCCCCGCGCCGTCCTCTGTCTGGTGAGCGCGCTCGAGTACCACGGCATCGGGACGCAGATCCCGGCGGCGGTGCAGATCGCGCTGCCGACAGGCGTCAAGGCGCCGAGGATTGCCTACCCGCGCATCGAGCGGTTTTCGATGAGCGCTGAGGCTATAGCGGCCGGCGTCGAAGAGCACGATATGAACGGAACACCTATCCGCGTGTTCGATCTGGCCAAGACAGTCGCAGACTGCTTCAAGTACCGCAACCGCATCGGACAGGACGTAGCCATCGAAGCACTGCAGGAGACGATGCGCTCTCGCCGAGGGACGCCCGCGCAGCTGATGCGCTACGCCAAGGTCGACCGGGTGGAGCAGGTCATGCGCCCCTACCTCCAGGCACTGATGTGAGCACCGCGACTTCGATTGAGATACGCCGCCGACTGAAGGCACGAGCAGCCGAGCTCGGCTTGGACTTTCAGCAGGCGGTGCTCTACTACGCGATGGAGCGGCTCCTCTTCCGACTGTCGCAGACGCAGTGGTAGGATCGACTCGCGCTCAAGGGCGCCGTCATGCTACGCGTGTGGGATGCAGCGGTCGCGCGTCCGACTCGCGGTGCCGCTCGACGACGGTCTCGTGTTCGAATCCGCGATCCACGCTGAGCCCATCACGGTCGAGGACAGATACCCCGTCCTGCTGTACGACGAGGCCCCGAGATCCTCGCCTATCAACCGGGCCACCGCCATTGCCGTGGAGTTCCTGAAGCCCCCGCAACTCTCGTGAGGACCCCTACTCGCCCTTGTAGGTGTAGACCTTCCCTTTGTACCGGACCGCGGTGACCTCTTCGCCGTTATCGAGAGTCACTGTTGCGTGATCGAGCTCGTTGTCTTTCGCATCCGTGATGCCGTGGCTGTTGAGGATCATGAGATCCATCATCACTTGCGCTTCGTGGGGCGAGGAGTTGACGTTCAGTGACTTCACCGCCATGCCTTCACTCTCGAAGTGCTCTCGGATCTGTGTCGAGGGGTCCGGACCCGAACAGCCGGCAGCGATGGCGAGAAAAGCGACAGCGAGCGTGAGTGCAACAGCGATCCGAGTGGTCCGTGACATACCCGTACCTCCTGAAACAGATGGCGTCACGTCACAGCGCGTGGCGCGGTGGGCGAATCCCGAATCGATTCTACTCCCATCCCGCGTCTGCCGGGAGGGGAGTGGCGGAACCCGTGACCGCCTCGGTTTCACGTGCTCACGCTCATCTACCGGTGGGCATCCTGGCGCGAGTCCTGCTAGACTTCTGAACGCCCCCATCGTCTAGCGGCCAAGGATGCTGTCCTTCTCGGGACGGAGACGGAGATTCGAATTCTCCTGGGGGCACCACATACGGGCGATTAACTCAGCGGGAGAGTGCTTCCTTTACACGGAAGAGGTCGGGGGTTCAAATCCCTCATCGCCCACCAGCAGCCCGGAACCGGTCTCACACGAGGCCGGTTCCTTCTGTGGCCGGGAGAGCGTCTTCAGGGTGGTCGATCGGCAATGTCAGTCGGAACTCGGACCCCTCGCCCAGGCGACTTGTCACGTCTATCGCTCCGCCCATCATCGCCGCGAACTCCCTTGAGATCGTGAGCCCAAGCCCCGTGCCCTTCGGCTTGGCATTCTGAACCGAATCCAACTGGGCGAACGGCTCGAAGATGTCCTCGATGCGGTTGTCGGGGATGCCCGGTCCGGTGTCGATCACGCGAACCTCCAAGTGCTGTTCACTTCCTACGTGAAGCGAGATGATCACGTGTCCCTCGTCGGTGAACTTGACGGCGTTTCCAGCCAGGTTCAAGACGATCTGCTTCACCTTCGCGCAGTCGGTTCTGATGTGCAGCTTCTCCTCCGGCGAATCGAGTCGAAGATCCACTCGCTTCTCGGCCGCAAGCGGTTTGAGCATCTCGGTAACGTCTTCGAGCACCTCCACGAGATCGAACTCTTGCACGTTCAGAGTCATCTCGCCAGCCTCCACCTTGGCCAAGTCGAGGATCTCGTCGACGAGTTCGAGGAGGTGCTTCCCTGAGCGATTGATCATGGCGACCTGGGTGGTCTGTTCCTCAGTTAGCGGACCGGCGAGTCCCTGACCGAGGATGCCCGAGAACCCGATGATCGAGTTCAGAGGGGTACGCAACTCATGGCTCATGTTCGCAAGAAAGGCGCTCTTGACGTGCGTGGCCTCCTCTAGCCGCATGTTCACCTGCTCAAGATCCTCGACTGCCACCTGCAACTGCAGATTGAGCGATCGAAACTGCACGTTCGAGGTGTTGAGACTCGCGTTCGCACGGGCGAGATCCTCTGTTCGTTCGGCTACGAGCATCTCAAGCCGGTCGCGGTGCCGTTCGAGTTCCGCCTCGACAGCCTTGCGTTCGGTGATGTCGATCAGGACGCCTTGGGTCCGGAGGAGCTCTCCGGTAGACGAGCGGATCGCCCAGGTCCGCTCAGTGACCCACCGCTCTTCTCGGGTATCGGCTGTATGGATGCAGAGACAACTCGGGCATCCTTCCAGGGCGACGTTGGTGAGCGTATCGGTATCATCCAGTGGAGACTGAAGTGCCGGTGCATCGGATTATCAACCATCAAGGATTGTACGCGACGTCACGCCGCACTGCCGTGTTCGCGACCCGTTGCCCAATCTTCGATGCAGGCGATGGCCTGCACAGGCTCTATCGAGGTTAAGCGGGCGGAAGACCAAGGAGGTTGTCCTACGTTCGGCTTCCGCAGTGATGAGATAGAGTTCGGCGCACCACTCCGTCCCCGCGGAACTCGATCGGGTGTTTTGGTACACTCGCTCGCGTTGCAGATTCTGCCCAAGGTGCGCCGAAAGACGATCGAGCACGAGAAGGGGTTTCTGATGACCGAGTTCTGGCGAGCAGTCCTCCTGGGCGCGGTCCAGGGAGTGACCGAGTTCATCCCCATATCGTCCTCCGGGCACCTCATGTTGATCCACAAAGGACTCGGCTGGAGCGAGTTCGGCCTGGCATACGACGTGGTCCTACATCTTGCCTCGCTCCTGGCGGTCACGATCTATTTCCGCTCCGACATCTCCCGGATGGCGATCGCGCTCGTGTCAAAGAACCCCGATCTGGATGCCGAGAGAAGGCTCGGGTGGCTTGTGATGGCTGCGACCGCCGTCACAGCGGTCATGGCGCTGGCCTTCAGCGACCTCATCGAGCGTGCGTTCTCCAACATCGCCTGGATAGGCGGCTTCTTCCTACTCACCGCGGCAGCGCTCGTGTCGTCCGAACTGCTCGGCGGCAAACGGCTGCACGAGATCTCGGGCCTGCCACTGGGTAAGGCGCTTCTCGTTGGCCTCGCGCAGGCCGTCGCGCTCTTTCCGGGTGTATCGCGTGCTGGCGCGACGATGGCAGCCGGGATGGCAGTCGGTCTCGATCGCGAGCAGTCCGCTCGCTTCTCCTTCCTGATGTCTGTTCCGATCATCTTGCTCGCTGGCGTGAAGACGGGTTTGGATGCGGTGGCCGACCCGCAGCCCTTCATCGGCCTGTGGGCCGCGTTCGCGGGAGGCGTGGTGGCGTTCGTAGCGGCGTACGCCTCCATCGGAGTCCTCCTTGCATTCCTGAAGCGGCATTCCCTCTACCTTTTCGCGGGCTACACTGCTCTTCTCGGCGCGGGGACACTGATCTGGCAACTGTCGTAGGGACGATCAGGCCAGTTCTTTGACCTACCGAGGATGCATGGGTACGATGACGGGCTCGCGACCGACGTGGTCTACCGGGCGTTGTACTGTCGCCCGTGCTCAATGTCGCTCTACCGGGGGAGGTGAGGATCGATGGAGGCATCGAGAGGCAAACCGCACGAACGTATACGTGACCACACTGCCCTGTTCACTAGACCCGAGGAGGATCTCATATGCCAAACCTCATCGATCTCACCCGACATGACCGTCTGAACGAGTTGTCTGACTGGCTCGAGGAGACCGGCACGCTCGACATCGCCGAGGAGCTGACGCGACTCGACCCCGCTCATCGCGCGATCACCTTCCGACTGCTTGCCAAGGACCGCGCCCTGGCTGTGTTTGAGGCTCTTGACCCCGTACAGCAGCAGGAGTTGCTCATCGGACTGCGCGCCGAGGAGGTCAGAGGGCTGATCGAGGGGCTTGAGGCCGACGATCGCGTTCGCCTGCTCGATGAGGTGCCGGCAAAGGTCGCCAAGCAGCTGCAATCCGGGCTCTCTCCCCAGGAACGGCGGGCGACAGCTACGCTTCTCGGCTATCCGCCCGAGTCCGCCGGGCGCGTCATGATCCCGGAGTTTGTGAACGTGCGCGCCACGATGAGCGCGTCCGACGCGCTTGCGAAGGTGCGCCGCACCGGGGGCAGCGCCGAGAACCTCCGTATACTCACCGTCACTGACGATGCGCGCCGCCTTGTCGGGACCGTAGACCTCACGACCCTTGTCACGGCGGATCCTGCGACACGGATTGCGGATATTGTCGAGCCGGAGACCTACTCGGTCCATGCCAACGAGGACCAGGAGGTCGCCGCCCGTCTCATGCAGGAGGCTGACCTTATCGCACTTCCCGTCGTCGACCGGGAGGACCGTCTAGTTGGGATCATAACCTTCGATGACGCGATGGCTATCCTCGAGGCAGAGGAGACCGAGGACATCTCTCGTATCGGTGGCGCCGAGCCTCTCGAGCGAGCCTATATGTCCGCGTCGGTGCTGTTTCTTGCTCGCAAGCGGGCGGTGTGGCTGCTCGTCTTGATCGTTGCAGCAGCATTCACCGTAAACGTCCTTCAGTTCTTCGAAGAGATCCTCGAAGAGTTGGTGACGCTGGCGCTTTTCATACCGCTCCTCATCGACACAGGTGGCAACTCCGGCTCGCAGGCGTCGACCGTCGTCATCAGGGCGATGGCGGTCGGTGAGGTCCGCTTCAGCGACCTGCCGAATATCATCTGGCGCGAGGTCCGCGTGGGTATGCTACTTGGGGCGATGCTTGCGGTCGCCGGATTCCCTATCGTCGGGCTGATCTTCGGCTGGGACTTCGCAGCGGTCATCTCCTTGACACTTGTCGTGATCTGCACCTGGGCATCGTTCGCTGGCGGTATGCTGCCGGTGCTCGCCAAGCGCATCGGCATCGACCCAGCCGTCGTGTCTGCGCCGCTCATCACCACACTGGTTGACGCGACCGGCCTCATCATCTACTTCATGATCGCTCGCGTGGTGTTCGCGGAACAGATCGCGGGTGTTGTCCGGTAGCGACGATGGCCTGCTGATGGCTGGCATGATGTTCCCATCAGGTGTCTGAGATCGGGAATAGTCGTTTGGGTACCCACTCCAGGTACACCTTCATGCCGAACAGCTCGATCAGCGACTGAAAGACGACCACCACTACGGCGAGTTGGTAGGATGCGTGTCCCTCGGGGCGAGACCTGCCGCTGGCTTCGTCCTGCTATTCAGCGAGGGAGAGTATCTTGTTCGCAGTGCGGTGACGGTCTCCCGGCACCTCGGGCTCTCACCCCTCCTGATCGGCATGACGGTCGTCGCCTGGTGCACCTCGGCGCCTGAACTCGTTGTCAGCCTTTGGGCCGCACTCGAAGGTCGTTCGGACATCGCGGTCGGCAATGTCGTGGGCAGCAACATCTTCAACATCCTCGGAATCCTTGGCATCACCGCGCTCGTGAGACCCGTCGGAGTTGCGGAGCAGATCGCATCGCTTGACGTGTGGGTCATGGTTGGCGCATCGCTGGTGATGGTGCCGATGCTTCTTTGGAGGGGGAGGATCACTCGGCCTGTCGGCGCGGTCCTACTCCTGGCATATGTTGCATACCTGATAACCCTGTTCTAGCTGAACTGAGGCGCACTGCGGATCAGTGTGGCATCTGTTGCACCGATCCCGATCGCGGGAGACCCTGTAGCGAGTCCGGGGAGTGCGCGCAGCACCATCTCGACCAACAAGGCGACCGGCCGAGTGAGCGCATCTGTGACGGGGATGCCGAGCTCCGTCTCGTACAGGGCGATAGCGGCCGTCACCTCCGCATCGGTCATGTTCTCGTGGTTGATCGTCAGTCCGATCACGCGCGTGTCTGAGAAGGTCTCGATCAGGTTGATCTCGCTCGCCGGTGAGGCGACCGGCAGGTCGTCGAAGTCGCAGCGCATCTCTCGGGCCGGCGCGTGTTGGAGGATGACCGCCTGGGGCTGGCTGCCCCTCAGGATGAATCCGGACGACACGTAGGCCGGGTGGCCAAGGGCGCTTTGCCCCTCGACGATGATCACGTCAGGCCGCTCGCCCTCGAATGCGCCCAGGACAGCGCCCTCCATCTCGCCTGCGCAGAACTGGCTCGGCATCGCGTCAAGCGCCACACCGTAGCGCGCACCCTGGATGAGACCGGTCTGTCCGGTAGTGACCATGACGGCTTTGATCCCGCGTTCGTTGAGGGCGCGCGTCAGTATGGTAGCTGTCGTCCGTTTCCCGATGGCACAGTCCGTTCCGAGGATCGCGATCCTCGGGCAGGTCACCGTCGAGATCGAGCCGTCGAAGAGTCGCAGATCCTTCTTGTCGCGCGGTCGCCGCACGTCGTGGATCGTCACGTCGTGCTCCAGTCGCGCCGCGACGAACACGGGGTCGTCGCCCAGGAACTCGTGCAGCCCGCTGACGATGTTCATTCCGAGAGACATCGCTTCGAGGACGACCCCGCGCTCGCGCACCGAGAGCATCCCGCTTGCCGGTGCGATACCGAAGATGAAGACATCGGGCACATCGCCCGCCAGGGTGATCGCGTCAGCGAGATCGGTACAGATAGGGATCTCATTGCTCGTGTCGCCGAGTACATCACCAGAGTCGAGCCCGGATCTCTCGCTATCGATCACTGAGAGGATATCGTACCGCTCCGAGTGGCGAACCAGGCCGTTGGCGGTCTTGCCGTCGATCGAGCCGAAGTTCGCTTCGCAGTAGACGACGGCCGTAGGCAACTGGCCAGAGACACGTGTTGGGTCAGAGTATGATGCGATGGTCACGATGCTCCTTGAATCGGCAGAAGCCCGACCGAATCGCCGCCTAAGAAGGGCGACACGGTCACACGATTGTCAGGGTCTCCCCTGAGGGTTCCTGGGTGGCGGCTCGCCAGTTCAATGGGGCATCGGCCGCGTCTCGCGGACTTCGCGGAGGGGCTGCTGCCGGTGGCGCGAGGTGTCCTAAGCCGAGGAAGGACAGGCGCGATCTCGAGGCCGAGAGTGATTCAAGTATAGCACGCGGCCCCACGGAGGCCGTGGCACGGTGGGTCACGGCCTTTGCCCTGCTAGACTCCGGCCAGCATCGTCGTATCTGCCGAGGAGACCCGATGTCTTCCTACCACGTCCGTCGCTCCGACCGAGAGATCACCGACCCTTCCGAAGTCGACGCGATCCTGCGCGAAGGCAAGTTCGTGCGAGCACAACTACAGGGAAAGTAGGCGGGAGCTCCTGGCTCACCGGTCGAAGAGTCGCCAAATCACGTTCACGATGATGGTGAGGAGCACGCTCAGCACGATCGTCGAGCCGATCGGCGCGTAGCAGCCCCACCGCTCATCGCCGAGGCGCAGATCGCCGGGGAGCGAGCCCAGGCCAAGGCGACCGCCGAACCACAGCAGCACGCCGAATGCGGCTAACACGAGTCCGGCGACGACTATGAGTTTGCCGATGTTCTGCAAGTCGAACACGTCTTGGTCTCCTCGGTGGGGCCTAGTCGTCGTCTGTGGGTTGCCGCCGCATCCGTTTCACGCCGGATCGGCGAACCTTGCTCTCCACCCGTCGCTTGCGCGCTCGTCCGGATGGCCGTGTCTTGATGCGCGGAGTAGGCCTCTCGCCGAGCGCATCAAGCTTGGCGCGCAGGCGCTTGAGGCATTCGGACTTGTTGCGTAGCTGGCTGCGTTCCCGCTGGCACTGTGCGCGGATCCCGGTAGGCCGATGCACGAGTCGCACTGCACTGTCGGTGGTGTTGACCGACTGTCCGCCGGGACCGCTCGAGCGGAACACCTGCACCTCGCATTCGGCTAGGAGCGCCTCGTCGGTCTCCGGGATCGTGTAGCCCTCGGGCAGGCCGCCGGTCTCGTCAGCTCCTGCGCTCACTCGGTCGTCTCACCCTTCAGTGATCGAGATCGCATCGGTCGGGCACATGTCCGCCGAGTCCCGGATGGGGCCATAGAGCTCGTGCCCGGGATTCTCCTCGATGACGAAGGAGAGCCCGTCGTCGCGAAGTTGGAACACCTCGGGGCACGTGTCCTCACACAGGCCACAGCCGATGCACAGATCGTGGTCGACGACTGCCTTCATGGGAGGCCTCCTCGGTCCGGGGTCACAGCGCGCGGGTGTCAGGCCCGCGTGTAACCATGATACCCACGGTGTGCGCCGGGGAACCTGTGCGGGCATACCTTGAGTCGGCTGGTCAGGGGTGCTTCAATGGGCTTCTTCCATCAGCGGCAACGCGCCTGTCATCGCCAGGTACCTGTAGGCTGTGGATCATATTCGTCTCACCGTGGCCGCCGTCCCCTCGTCAACGTGTCGGTCACGGCACCGCCAAATCCCTGCCCCATCCATCGTGCCGAACTAACCAAGATATCTGTTCCGCTCGTCGGCGACCAGCTTGCCGTCGCGCACTTCTAGGACCCGGTCAGTGCGCTGCGCGACGCTGCGGTCGTGCGTGACGATCAGAAACCCGGTTCCCGTTTGCTTGTTCACGTCGCGGAACAGGTCGTACACCAGATCGGTGTTGGTAGTGTCGAGGTTGCCGGTCGGCTCGTCGGCGAGCAGCAGTGCCGGGCGGTTCATCAGCGCCCGCGCGATTGCGACCCGCTGCTTCTGTCCGCCAGAGAGCTGGTTTGCATTCTTGCCCTCGAGCCCTTCGAGCCCCAGCAGCCCGAGCGTCTGGATTGCTCGGCCGCGGATCTCCTCGGCGGGCATCCCTCCTGAGATGAGCGCGGGCATCGCGACGTTTTCGAAGACGCTGAACTCCGGCAGCAGGTAGTGGAACTGGAAGACGAACCCGATGAGTGAGTTGCGCAGCGCCGCGCGCTTCGGCTTGCCGAGGGAGGCTGTGTCGGTCCCGCGATAGCAGACGGCCCCGTCGCTTGGCGTATCGAGCAGGCCGAGGAGGTTCAGTAGCGTGGACTTCCCCGAGCCGGACTGTCCGATGATGCTCGCGAACTCTCCCTCGGCGAACTCGAATGAGACGTCTTTGAGCGCGTGGGTTGCGGTATCCCCGGTGCCATAGACCTTGCTGAGGTCCTCGGCGACCAGAAGGAGATCGCGGTCAGCCACCCTGGATCACCTCGATCGGGTCGAGGCGCGAGGTCGAGCGCGTGGGGATGATGCTCGATGCGAGCGCCACGCCGATGCCTACCGCCGCCGAGAGGGCAACGAAGCCCGGCTCGGGTGTGATCGCGAAGTCGAGGGGCACGAACGAGAAGGCCCAGATGAGCGTGAAACCGAGGCCGATCCCGCCGAGGGTCCCGCCGCTGCCCATCAGGAGCGCCTGCCACAGGAATATGCGCCCCGCGCGGCGGTCCGAAAGCCCCATCGCCTTCAGGATGCCGATCTGCCGCGTCTTTTGCACTGCGCTGATCGCGAGCGTCGAGGCGATCCCGAGCGCGACCGCGACGAGTACGAACGCCTGGATCATGTAGGAGGATGCCGACTGGCTCTGCAGCGCCGTCAGGAGGTCGGCGTTGGCCGCTTGCCACTCGGTGACCGTCACACCAGGGACCGAGGCTTGCCACTCTTTGGCCACATCCGCTGACGAGAAGGGATCTTGCAGCTGCGTCTCGATCGCGGAGAACTCATCGGCGGTCCAGCCGGAAAGTGAGCGAAGGAGCTCCCCACCGACGAAGGCTTGCCGTTCGTTGGCCGCCGCCGCGCCGAGGTCGACGATCGCCACCAGGGTGAGGCTCTCGGTGTCGTTGCCTGGGAGCGTAAGCGAGACCTCGTCGCCCGGTGAGAGCGAGTACTTCTCGGCGAAGTCCACGCCGAGCACGATGTCGCCATCTCCGAGACGGACCGTCCCAGCGGTCGCGCGGCCGGAAAGGCCGTAGATGGCATCGAGACCGGCTATCTCGCCACCCTTCAGCAAGAGGGGAGCGCTCACGTCATCCGCTGTGTAGAGCGCCGAGGACTCCCGAACAGGTACGACCGCACCGGGCTCGATCCGCGAGTCGGTCTCGACAAGCTCGCGTATCTCGTCGGTGTAGGCGACCGGGGTGCCCTCCTCGGCCGCTGTGATACTTACCTGGGGAGCCGAGCCGATCGTCTGGTCGACGAGACCGGCCTGCAGGCTGACGATGAGCGACCCGACGAAGACCTGCGTTGCGATGCCGACAGCGATGCCGGCCATGATGAGCGCCGACTGTCCCGGGCTCGAGCGGAGGAACCGGGCCGCGATCCGCAGCGATAGCACGTCAGCCGTCCTCTCGCGGCTCAAACCCGGGAAGGCCGAGGGCCGCCGGGTCGACCACTAGGTCACCGAACGCCTCGGGATCGTGTGCGAATGCAGGCCCGCCCACGACGATCCTGGTGCCGGCGGGCACCCCGGCCTGCAGGCGCTCGATGGTCTCCCGGAGACGCACCCGGTGGTAGTGAGTGGATGCGGAGAGCACGACGAGGTCCGCGCCGAGTCGCTCGGCCGCCTCGCAGATCTCGCTCACCGGCAGGTCTGCTCCGAGGAAGTGCGCGTTGTAGCCTGCGAGCAGGAAACGGTCGAGCATCATCCTGAGGCCAAGGTCGTGATACTCCTCGGGAGGGCAGGCGAGCAGTACGGTCTCGCCGCGGGCGGTCACTCGTGTGAGTGCCTCGATTACATGCGGCGCGAGCGCTTCGACGATCGTGCGCACGGTGGCGGTGGCGTAGTGCTCCTCCCAGACGCAGGTCGCCCCGCGTTGCCATGCAGCGCCAGTGTCGGTCATCAGTGGACCGAGTACGAGCGTGTAGAGGTCCGGGACGGAGATCGCGCCGTCCAACACGGCGCCGAGTGCGATACGCACCGCAGCTGCGCGGTCGCGGTCTTTCAGAGCAGAGTCGAGTCCCCTGCGGGCGACACCGGCCACCTTTTCCGGTGGCCCGCTCATCTCGGGAGTGAAGTGTTCGCCTTCCATGCAACAGATGCTACCCCAAAGTGTGGACATCCGCGCAGGCGCACGGTAGAATCGCGTTCGCTTGTCCCACATGGGGGTGTAGCTCAGTTGGTTAGAGCGCTGGCCTGTCAAGCCAGAGGTCGCGGGTTCGAGCCCCGTCACTCCCGCCATAAGTAACATGCAGGTCGGAACCATAATTCGGTTCCGCCCTTTTTCTTTGAACGGTGGACGGGGCTGTACTTGCTACACAGTTTGCTACAGAAACCGTGTAGCAAACTCCCGTTTCGCACGAATGGTGGGCTTTCCTTAGCCAGCACTCTAGCCAACTGAACTACACATGCGCCTGAGCGTCTGTAAGCGCCTGTGTGACTACTTGGGTTGACCGAGAATGAATCGCTCCGGGTTCACTGGAGACCTGATTCCTTGGCTCCGACTGTATCGTTTGCGGCCCGCTCAAGCCAGTAGAGACCTTCGAACTCGACCGGCGGGACGTCGCCGATCGGCTCGAGCATCCGGTGGTTGTTTAACCAGCGCACCCACTCCAGAGTGGCGAACTCGACGTCCTCGAGGCTTCGCCACGGGCCCTT
>CAYGFZ010000040.1:0-18809 GCA_964349355.1 uncultured Coriobacteriaceae bacterium
GCCGCCGAGGACCTCGCGACGATCCTCGGCACCGAGGCGGCGTAAGCGCCGTGCCACGCACCATCTTCATCGCACTCGTGGCGGTCGCCGTAGCTGCGGCCGCCACGAGTGCGGCGTTCGTTTTCGGGACGCCCCTGGCGCCTCCCGCGCCCGCGCCCGCGGCGAGTTCCGGTCCGGCCTTCGTCCCTTCCGGAGCTGGAGCCTCAGCTGACTCGGGCGGCCCGCCGATGGGCGGGGACGTCATCGAAGGCGGCGAGGTCCCACCTCCGGACCCCGAGAGCCCGTTTGCGTTCCAGATCCCGGGATGTCGCTGCCACAGCGATGATTCTGCGGTGGTGGAGGAGCACGGCGAATATCGGCTCAACCAGTGCGCAGGCTGCCACCGCGGCCGCTGAAGGCCGACCGCTCGCCGAGAGTGCGACGCGGGAGCGGGGGTCGAGCCGGACAGGGACTCCATGGAGCGCGAGGCGACCACGATCTCACGACGGCTCCGGCTCGCGATGCGTCCCGAGCCTCACATACCGCACTCTGCCCCGGTGCTCTACTCCACTGCCGAGCTGCCCAGACGGTTGGCCGCGATCGACCAGATCGAGGTCTACGGTGTCGCAGGGCACTCCTCGCTTCGCAGGACGGTCAACGATACGGAGTTGCTGGCCCCGGCACAGTAGATTCGCCTACCGCTGCCGCCCGTGAAGTATCATGTCCTCGGATGGCGCGGCGCGCGCCTGTAGTGCCGCAGGCCGGATGAACCCGGAGGACCGCATGTCCCGTGCAGCAGAACATCTCCACTACCTTGCAACGGTGATCGGCCCGCGTCCCGCGACGACCGACGCCGAGGCCGAGGCCGCCGACTACATCGAGACGGTCTTCCGCGATCGTGGACTGGCGACCGAGCGGCAGGAGTTCGATGCCCCACGCACCTACTCGTGGGCGTACGTTGCCTATCATGCGCTCACGATCGGCGCGGCTGTCGCGTCGGGCTGGTCGTTCCTTGCATGGCCGGCTTTTGCGGTCGCAACGCTGACCGCCTTCCTGATGTGGATGGACCTCGATATGCGCTTCGGCCTCACATCGTTGCTTCCGCCGAAGGGGCCCAGCCAGAACATCATCGCGCGGCACACACCCAGGTCACGCCGGGGCGAGCGCCCCACGCGCGTGGTGATCGTCGCCCACTACGACACCGCGAAGGCGTCGCTCGCGTTCGCGCCCTCGATGGTCAAGAACTTCTCGGTCACGTTCACGCTCATGAAGGCGTGCACGATGATCGTTCCCGTGTTCGCTTTGGTGGGCGCGCTGCCTTTCACCGCAGCGTGGGACCCGTGGCTGTGGTATGCGACGATCGCCGCAAGCGCCTACCTTCTCGTCCCACTCGTCATCAACGTTCACCGCGAGTTCGCGATGGACTTTGTCGATGGCGCCAACGACAACGCGTCCGGTGTCGCCGTCATGCTCGGCGTCCTCGAGCAGATCGTACCCGCCGAGGAGGATCCGGGCACCACATCGTTCGCACCCGTGAGACGCGGTCCCGCGGCCGCCGAGGAAGCGGGAGTGGTCCCGGACGGTGCGGAGCTGCACTACATGCCAGACGGTCCGGGAGATGGAGCCGGCGACGACCCCACCGCGCTTCCCGACGACTTCCGGTGGGCGGAGACGGCCGAGTCCGAGCCTCGTGACGAGCCGCCCACCGCACAAGGGCGCCTTGAGTTCGAGACGATCGAGTTCGATACGGTCCAGGTGGCCGATCCGACGGGAACGCATGATTTCGCCGAGACAGCCGGCTCCGTTCAGGATGAGTGGGCGGACGCTCCTGAGTCCACCCGCCCCGGGCTTCTCGGCAGGTTCGGCAGGAAGCGCTCCCGCAAGACAGAGGACGTCGGTGGATGGCTCGGTGTCGACGAGTCGTTCGGCGCGCGCGAGACCGGGCGCAAGATCGGATCTTGGGAGAACTTCAGCGAGGACGATGACGACGATGGATTCGGCGCGAAGGGGGGCAGCGCGGGCTCCGATCCGCTCGGCGATCCGGAGTTCGCCGCGACCGAGGCGTCGCGGATCCGCAGGCGTGTGACCGAGCGTGTCGACCGGGCACTCGCCGACAAGGAGGTCTGGTTCGTGGCCACCGGAGCCGAGGAGACCGGCACGTGGGGCATGGGCGCGCTCCTCGAGGCGTACGGCGCCGACTTGCGCGGTGCGCTGATCATCAACCTGGACAATCTCGGTTCAGGTGGCTTGAACATGGTGACCGAAGAGGGGATGGCGCGCAGGTACCGCGCCGACCGGCGACTGCTCTCCGCAGGAAAGCGCGTATCGCGTGAAAACGAGCTACCGGTGAAGACCCGTCCGTACCGCGGGCTCTCGACCGATGCGACCCGGGCGCTTTCGCGTGGCTACCGTGCGATGAGCCTCATGGCGTTCGACATCAACGGGCGGCTGCCGAACTGGCACTGGCGCACCGACGTCGAGGACAAGGTCGATCCCCGCAACCTCGAGAATGCCGAGCGGTTCGTCACCGGGCTGGTGCGTTCGCTGTAGCACGCTCCTGGCCCGCGCCGCCGCTCACTCCTCGGCGAACGAGCGGTCGATCTCGACGCGCACTCTCTTGCGCCACGCGAACCGGTCGGCGTAGAAGGCCAGCAGCGTGCCCGCGAGTGTGAGTGCCGTTGCCGCCCAGAAAACCGGCAGCATGAACGCCGAGCGCTGCAGGGCGATGACCACGACCGCGAACACGATGAAGCCGAGGTGCAACAGGCCCGAACCGGCCTTCACAAGGCGGCCTTCGGTCAGGTACGAGGGCCCGCGCACACCGGCGACCGTCAGTGCGACCACGCCAACCTGGATGAGCGCCGAGAGTGCCAGATAGACGGTGAGACCGGTCTGCAAGCTACCGCTGAAAGCCCAGGTCGCAATCCCCGCAACGAGCATCCCTGAGGAGACCGCGATCAGCACTGTTCGGTCAAAGAGGCGCTTGGGTACGCAGAGACCCATCACGATCACGAGTGCGACAACCTGCGGGGCGGCGATCGCGTTCATCCACCACACGAACACCGGATAGCCGGCGACGTCGAAGGCCGGCGATGTCGTCGAGGCCCACCACACGTACGCCGTGCCGAGGAACGACTGGAAGCCGAGCGAGCCGAGTAGCCCGATCGTGAGCACCATGAGGATGTAGTCCCACTGTTTCTGGTGTGTGTCTGTCATCAGGAGACCTCCTCCGTCACATGTAGCTGTGTGCGCCGGGTACGACGTACGTGGCCAGGTAGGTGAGTACGAGCACCACGAACGAGAGGATCGAAAGCGCGGCGACCCAGCGCCACATCCCCGTGCGCCTCAGGTAGAGGCGACCATGCAGTACGGCCGTGTAGAGCAGCCACATCATGATCGATAGATTTACCTTGCCCGACCACCACCACGATTCGCCCTGCCACGCGATCACGGCCCAGGGGAAGCCAAGGAGCATCCCTGCCGTGAACGGGACATAGCCTAGGCGTATCCACCGATAGGCGGTCGTCTCGAAGGAGGAGTGGCGGTGGCGCACCATGAGTAGCGTGGCGACGAAAGAGATCGCAAAGGTCCCGTAGGCGAAGAAGAGCGCGGGCGGGTGCACCCACATATAGGCGGTGTTGTAGTAGAACTGCCGCGCGCTCTCCATGCCCTGATAGGCGCCCATCATCCGGCCCGGGTCCCCGCTCGCCATCGCGCCGAGGTAGTTGGCGTACTGTGCGAGGAAGGAGGGGAGCGGTTCTGTGAACGGTTTGCCCCAAAACGCGGCGCCGAGCATGAGAAGTGCGAGGACGACCGTCACCCCGGGAAGCAGTTCTTCGCGATGGCGCCGGATGAAGACGGCGAGGATCGCCACGATGAGAGCCCAGACGTAGAGCTTCTCGGACTCGATCCAAAGCGGCACCGCGATACGGCCCACGACCAGTCCGGTGTCGGGGCTCACGACGACCGCTAGCTCCCAAAGACGCCAGTGGAACCAGGCTAAGACGCCCTCGCCGATAAGCAGAACCACGGCGCTGACAGCAACGGCCGGGCCGAGGTAGCGCCGCAGGTCGGGCACGAGCGCCAGGGAAAGCAGCGCAATCGCGAGCGCGGGCACGAGGGCCTGCAACGGCGTGCCGATCGCCGAGAGGGTCGATATCAGCTGTCCGATCTCCGCCCGGGTCACGGCGGGGTTCATGGGCATCTACTCCATCCGGTCTGTGTCCGTTCAGTATACTGTGCTCGCAACTCCGATGCCGCATCGCGGTCCGTATGGAGGTCGCACCTTGGCTCCGAGCCGTCTCGCAAAGTCTCTTATGCGCCGCGCCATGGTCTCATGGCGCGAGGAGCCCACGCGCTACGATATCGAGGCCCTTCAGGCCAACACGGAGAGGGTCGGACTGGTCATCCGGGTCCGCTGGGCGCTCGTGGCGGCCCTTGCCGGTTTTTCGCTGCTCGGCGGATGGGTCTACTCGCTCGAGGTCCCCTGGTCGGACCTTGTCATGAACATGCGCGTACCCGCGCTCGCGGTCATCTTCGTCGTCCTCTACAACATCTACTACTCGCTGACCTACCGACGCCTCGGCAACATCGCATTTTTGAATCACGCACAACTCCTGTTCGACGTGATCGTGGCGACTGTGCTCGTTTACTACTCCGGTGGGGTGCACTCGTGGTTCTACGCGATGTACGCGCTGTTCGTGCTGGAAGCGGCGTTCATCCTGCCGAGGGTACGCGACACGTGGATCGTCGCACTCTTTTGCGCGGTGGCCTACGGGGTCGTGGTTTGGGGAGAGTTCTTCGGTATCCTGCCTCACGTCGACATGCCCTTCACCGGGGGAGAGCTTCACTTCTCACGTACATATGTCGGGGTGCGCTATCTGTGGCAGGCCACGGTACTCGCGGTGACCGCGATGGTCGCGACGCGGATGACTGCGGTGGTGCGTGAACGAGAGTCCGAGCTCGCCGCATCCACGATCATCGATGATAAGACCGGGTTGTACGACCGCAAGTACTTCCTGCGAGCACTCTCCAGCGAGCTGTTGCGAGCCGAGCGTGACGGCCGCCGGCTGTGGGTGCTCATGATCGATATCGATTCGTTCGGGCGCTTCAACAGGCTCTTCGGTATCCCGGCGGGCGACCGGATGATCGGTTCGGTGGCCGAGACCCTTACGAGCGCGCTCGACACATGCGTCTCGACGCCTTCGCAGAGCACCAACGTGCTGGCTCGCTTCGGCGGAGAGGAGTTCGCCATCCTTCTCGCCGAGGTCTGTTCGGGCGATACGCCGGGTCGGGACGATGCAGAGTTCGTTGCCGAGGCGGTGCGAACCGCCGTCGCCGAACTGCGTCTCGACGAGGCGGGGGTCACCGTCAGTATCGGAGGAGCTTCCTATCCCGAGCACGGTCCCACGGACAACCTCTTGCTTGCGGCCGCCGATGAGGCGCTTCACGCCGCTGCGACGAGCGGCGGCAACCGGATCGTGCTTGCCGGAGCCGACTCGTGAGCAGCTCCCGACGGCTCGCCGGAGTCCTGCTCGGCCTCCTCCTCGCCATAGCGCTCCTGGGGGGGGCGGTTCGCATTCTGCTCGCTCCCGCGTACACCCGGACACTCGTCATCGCTGCTGACGCTCCCGCGCTCACCGGACTCTCTGCCGAACAGACCCTCTCTCTCGCCGAAGAGGTCCGCGCCTATGTCGTCGGAACCCCCGACGCGACGCTCCCCGCGACTCTCGCAGACGGCCGCCCGGCGTTCGATGAGAAGGCGGTCGCGCACCTCGACGACGTTCGTGACGTGATGGACGGCGCGCGCGCCGCAACGGTCGTGGCGGGGGTGCTCGCGGCGGCCGGGTTCGGCGTCCTTGCCTGGCGACGGAACGACGCAGTATTCACGCTCGCGCTGCGCGTCGCCGGTCTCGCGCTCGCCGGCCTGGTGATTCTTGCGCTACTCGTGGGGCTACTCGATTTCGACCGGTTGTTCGCAGGATTCCATGAGCTGTTCTTCGAGGCGGGAACGTGGCAGTTCGCGGCAGACGCCCTGCTCATACGCATATTTCCCGAACCTTTCTGGGCAGCGTCGGGGGTGGCATGGGGCGTACTTTTGCTCGCTGCCGCAGCGGCGTGCGGCCTGTTTTCTCGATTCGTGGGCCGTCGCTTCGAGAGTGCGGATGGATGACATGTCGGCCGAGAGGTGTACACTGCTGTCGGGTGGAACTCACCCGAGGGGATGAGCGCCTGGTCGCCACGGACTAGAGTTTTGTTGGTGATCGGGCATGGAAAACAGGGTTGGAAAGGAGCGCTGCATGGCCGCCAAGGAAGGTTACTGCGTGAAGTGCAAGAGCAAGCGCGAGATTAAGGACGCGCAGTCGATCACGATGAAGAACGGTCGCCCGGCGACTCAGGGCCTGTGCCCCGAGTGTGGCACCAAGATCTTCAAGATCGGCGCCAACTAGACACCCAGCGCTGACGTGTGACCACGACGGGCGCCGGGGTCTTACCGGCGCCCGTTTGTGTCTAGGGACGTTGGCCGTACGACCTCCTCGGCGTGTTGACACCGTCTATGCCGAGGAGTAGCGTCCCATAATCACTGTCTGCCCCTGCGGGATGCGGTTGACGGAGGCGAGAGTACGGAATGAACGTCATCGTAGTAGGCTGCGGGCGCGTAGGCTCCCAGCTCGCGACACTCCTCTCGGTCGAGGGTCACAACGTCGTCATCATCGACAAGGACCCCGAGTCGTTCAAACGACTCGGCAGCACCTTCAACGGCATAACCATCAAGGGCCTTGGTTTTGACGAGGAGGTGCTGGAGGAGGCGGGCATCCGTGACGCGGACGCATTCGCAGCTGTGACGAACCTCGACAACACCAATCTCATGGCTGCCGAGGTGGCCAGGAAACTGTTCGGCGTGAAGCATGTCATGGCGCGCCTCTACAACCCCTTGAGGGAGCGCACCTACCAGCAGCTTGGCCTTGACTACGTATGCGGGACCACGCTCGTTGCCGAGTCGCTTCTCGATAAGATGCGTCACGGGCATGGGCATCACGTGTCCTCCCTCGGCGACGTGGAACTCATCCAGTTCAAGGCAAGCGAAGCTGTGGAGGGCAAACGCGTCGGGGACATCGAGATCGCGCGACGGTTCCGGATATCGGCGGTCTCGCGGGGCGACGAGATGTTCGTGCCCGAGCCCGACGCAGTCCTGCATGCAGGAGATTTCGTCCTGGCGGCCGTCAAGGAAGACGCGTTCAACAAGATCGCGCGCTACATGGAGGAGTAGGGATGTACATCGTCATCAACGGCGGTGGCAAAGTCGCCTCCTACCTCGCGAAGACGCTGGCCGGGTCGGGGCACGATGTCGCGCTCATCGAGAAGCGTGCCGAGATCGTCGAGAAGCTGGTCGCGGAGCTTCCGCGCCAGGTGCTTGTGATCCACGGGGACGGCTGCGACGCGGCATACCAGGAGGATGCAGGCACCGGCAGGGCCGATGTGTTCGTCGCCGCCACCGGGGACGACGACGATAACCTTGTCGCATGTCAGCTCTCCCGCGTCGCTTTCGGTATCCCGCGAGCGATCGCCCGCGTCAACAATCCCAAGAACGAGCACATCTTCAACGCGCTCGGCATCGAGGCCATCTCCTCGACCACCATCATCTCGCGCATGATCGAGGAGGAGGCCACAGTCGGCGACCTCCGCACGCTGATCGCGCTTCGCAAGGGCAACATGGCGATCGTCGAGATCGAGCTGCCGACGGACCGCTGTGTGGTCTGCAACAAAACTGTCGCGGAACTCGATTTGCCGAGCGACTGCATCCTCGTCGCGATTCTGCGAGGGGAAGAGGACGACGTGGTCACCGTGCACGGCGACACGAAGTTGCAGCCGGGTGACGTGGTGATCGCGTTCACTGCGGTCGACCACGAGAAGGCGCTCAAGCGCGCGCTGACCGGCACTTAGCGGCGCCGGGTAGCGCGTTTGCCGCTGCTCGTCGCGCTGACGTACAATGCCATTCGCTATGCGGGCATAGCTCAGTTGGTAGAGCGACAGCTTCCCAAGCTGTAGGTCGCGGGTTCGAGACCCGTTGCCCGCTCCACGTGTATCACGGCCGCCTCCGGGCGGCCGTTCGTGTTGCGGACTGCGAAGGACCTTTCTCGGGCTGGAAGGCAGGAATCCGGAGCGCGGCGTCGAACAGGTGTTCGTAAGCAGTCATTCCGCGCCCCCTCTCGTTCCTGCGCGGCGGACCTAAAGGAGGTGCGTCGTGGGGGCGTGGAGATTCGTGTGCGCGACCGTAGTCCTGGTGGCGGTGGCGCTGGCGGGACCTGGGAGTGCGGGCGCCGCTGAGGCAGGGTGGCCGCTTGACGGGCCAGCCGAGACGCTACTTGGATTCGGAGAGAGATATACCACCGAGGATGGCACGTACATCACGCACCGCGGGATCGACCTGGTGGCGAGGCCGGGAGACCGGGTGGTCGCGGTTCTCGGGGGCACGGTCAGTTTCGCCGGGAGGATCCCGGCCGGTGAGGGGGCGACGACTCTCGCCGCCACCGTCCAGAGCGGGGATCTCCGCATAACGCTGATGCCGCTATCGGAGCTGGCCGTCCGCGCAGGGGACAGCGTCGAGCCGGGTCGCGCCCTCGGCACGCTCGCCGCGACCGGGGATCGCTCGCACGGCGATAGCCATGTACACGTGGGCGCGCGCCGCGGTGACCTCTACGTCGACCCTTCGGCGTTCCTGGCTCCGCCGTTGGCGGCGAGTGAGCCGTCGGACGCGGACGTGAGCGTGCCTGCCGTAGCGAACGCGCCCGTTGTTTCGAGGGCGCCCGCACCGGTCCCGGGCGCACCGGCCCCCGCCGGAGCTACGGCGCAAGCGGCCGTGACGGTGGGGACGGGCGCCTCGGCCTTCGACAACGTGTCGTCGGGTGCCCGGACGCCACAGGCATTCCCGGCGCTGGAGGGCGCACACTCTGCTCAGGCTGCGGCGGGGTCTGCCGTGACACCCGAACAGGCCGCAGTATCCGCCACGCACGCGGATAGGGTCGCCTCGGGTGCTTCCGCGGGACACCCAGCCGCCGCAGCGGTCCCGGCTCAACTTTCAGGTGTGGTGCGAACCCTCGAACTCGACGAGGAGAGAGTGGTCGCCACGCTGGTGACCGACCGCAGGTCGGAATGGCTCGCCTCCGGATCGCCAAACTTTCGTGCGATCGTCTTTGGCGTGGCTTCCCTGGCGGGGTGCGCACTGCTCTGGCCGGTCTGGCGTTCGGTGCCCGTTCCGGGGCTTATTGTCGGAGCCGGAAGAGACGATGTTGCTGCAGTGGTATCTCGGTGATACACTGCGAGGGCTCATTTTCCTGCTCCGGGCGGCTGCCTTCATAGTCCCGGAGCCGTCAGCCCGGAGGAGGTGACACATGAAGGCCTACGAAATGTTGCTCTTGCTCGATTCCAGCCTGGACGAGGAGACCCGTGAGGGACTCGTCGAGAAGGCGCAGGGACTCATCACCGCCGAGGGAGGCGTCGTCGACAACGTCGAGTCTTGGGGTAAGCGCCGTCTTGCCTACGAGATCAACGACGCGACCGATGGCGACTACGTGCTTGTGGATTTCCACCACAACCCCGATGCGATCGCCGAGATCGACCGCGTGCTGCACATCACCGATCCGGTGTTCCGTTACATGCTTCTCCGGCGCGACGATCGCGAGTAGTCGCGCGGAGTATGAGCGGTTCCGGCACGGTGTGTCCGGTGTTCGCATACGAGAATCAGGTGGTGGTATCAGATGAGCATCAACCGAGTCATGATCAGCGGTAATCTTACCCGCGATCCGGAGTTGCGTTCTACTGCGAGCGGTATGGCCGTGCTGAACCTTGGCGTGGCCGTCAACGACCGTCGCAAGAACCAGCAGACGGGGGAGTGGGAGGACTACGCGAACTTTATCGACTGCGTGATGTTCGGCTCTCGCGCCGAGGCGATCGCCCAGTACCTTTCGAAGGGCACGAAGGTTGCCATCGAAGGTAAGCTCCGCTACAGCACGTGGGAGAACCAGCAGGGCGACAAGCGCTCCAAGGTCGAGGTGGTCGTGGACGACATCGAGTTCATGTCTTCGCGCGGTGAAGGCGGTGGCGGTGGCGGCGGGCGTACACCCAGTGCTCCGGCGCCGACTGCGGATCTCCCGTCAGATGACGAGATCCCGTTCTAAAGAACGATACGAGCGCGCGCATGTGACGGGCCCCTCCCGTCACCGGCCCGCATACTGTAAGGCAGATCGCTTCGAGAGAGGCGAAAGGAGGATCAGACGTGTCCGAATACGTACGCAAGCCGAGGCGCAAGTACTGCGCATTTTGCAAGGACAAGGTCGAGTACATCGACTACAAGGACGTCAGCATGCTGCGCAAGTTCATGACCGACCGCGGCAAGATCAAGCCGCGTCGTGTCACGGGTAACTGCGCACAGCATCAGCACCGCCTGTCGATGGCGGTCAAGCGTGGTCGCGAGATGGCGCTTGTGCCCTACACGGTGCCGGTGGTCAGCGGTAAGGTCGATGCCCGCCGGGGCAGGTAGCCCGGGGTGCCCCGTTTTGCCGATATCCGCGATGCAGTGCTTCTCTCCGGAGCAGTGCTTCTCGGAGGAGTCTTTGCACCGACGCTTCCCATGGTCGGTCTGCCCATAGCGGCAGCAGGTCTTGCTGCCCTGGTCTACCGGGGTCGCCCGACCGTCGCGACGTTCGCTGCGGGAATGACTGTGGCGTTCGGTGCATTCGTGCACCTGCCTGACGTTGTATTCCTTGCACCGACGTTCGTAGCCCTGCTCGTCATCATCGGCGGGATGAGGAACCGTTCGCCGCTCGTGGCGATCGTGCCCCTCACCGCGGTGGTGGCGTTGGGCTCGATCGGTTCGACTGTGGTCTACGCGACTCTTCGCGGGGAGACATTCCTCGCGTTCATGAAGGAGCGGACGGATGCTGCGGTCGAAGCTTTCGTGACCACGGCCGGAGGAGTCGGGGCGGACGGGACGATCGCCGGTGTTGAGCCGGAGATGCTAGCAGACCTGATGTACCGCTTGTGGCCGGCTGACTACTTCACGACGGCACTGCTAGGAGCAGCGCTCGCGGTCGTCGCGGCCGGGTGGGCAGCGAACCGTGTCGGAGCAGAGGTCAGACGTCTGCCCCGTCTTGACGTGCTCGACCTGAGCCCGCATGTGATCTGGCCGTTCATCGCGGCGTTCGCGCTGTTGGCAGCGGCCCGGATCGGCGAAGACCCGCAGGGTATCGTGACCGGTGCAGGACTGAACCTGCTGATCGGCGTTCGGATGTTGCTGCTGGCCCAGGGTATGGGCGTGGTGTCGTCGTTTTATCGACGTATCGGGCTCGGTGTTTTGGCGCGGCGAACAGGGTATGTACTGCTCCTGATCGTGGACGCGGTACTCCCGGTGGTAAGCATGGTGGGATTGATCGACTTCTGGGCGAACTTCCGGAAGTTGCCGCGAGACGACTCTTCCTCGGCCGAGAGGCTCGAAAGGGACGTGAGCGGCGACTAGTGTCATATACGGGAGTCCGCCACCGGCGGGCTCGTGCGGGCATCGAAATCGCCCGCGACAGACAAGGAGTAGATACATGAAGGTCATCTTGACACAGGAACTCAAAGGCAAGGGTGGGGAGGGGGACGTCGTCGACGTCGCTCGTGGTTATGCCGTCAACTACCTGTTTCCGCGTCGGCTCGCCATGGAGGCGACAGCGGGCAACCTGAAGCAGCTCAAGGCCCGCAAGGGCAACATCCAGGAACGCGAGGAGGCCCGGCTCGCAGAAGCCAGCGGCCTCGCTGGCAAGCTGGATGGCAAGAGCGTGAAGATCGAGGCAAAGGTCGGCGAAGGCGGCCGTCTCTACGGTTCGATCACTTCGACGATGGTGACCGATGCCATCGCCGAGCAGCTTGCGACCGACGTGGACCGTCGCAAGATCGACGTCCACGGCCACATCAAGGAGCTCGGTAAGCACGTCGTCACCGTGCAGGTCTACCGTGACGTCAAGGCCGAGGTCACCGTTCACGTGGTGCCCGTCGGCGGAGAGGTCGCCCCTGAGCCGAAAGCCGCCGAGGCCGTCTCCGAGGAGCCTGTCGCCATCGAGGAACTCGAGGCTATCGAGGCCGAGGCCGCCGCAGAGTCGTCGGCGGAGGCTGACGAAGAGACCTACGAGTAGCGCGGAGTTCCACAGAGTGCCGTCGACGTGGCGCCGCCCGCAAGGGAGGGGCCACGTCGTTTTAGGAGGATGAAACATCTTCGGTATCTGTGGAAACGGGGGATAAGTCCCCTCGGGTGGAGGTGCGGGTGTCCTCGGCCTGTGGACAGGGGCCATCGGAGAGGAAGCGGTGTCACCTCCCTCGGCTAGAATCAGCTGGCTACGTGTCGCGCAGATCGCGGCCGGGCGAGGGCGATACATGTCGGGAGGCATCGATGAGCGAGGTACGCGGATCGTTAGCGCTGGCACCCTCGGGTGGCGCGTTGCGGGTACCACCACACAACGTGGAAGCAGAGCAGGCACTGCTCGGCTCGATGTTCCTGTCGTCTGACGCACTCGAGACCGTGCTCAGTATGGTCGGTGAGGACGATTTCTACCGGCCAGCCCACCGCAAGATCTACGCGGCGGTGGCGCACCTGTACAACCGGGCCATCCCCGTCGATCAGTTGAGTGTCGCCGACCGTCTTGATTCCGCGGGTGATCTGGAGGCTGTCGGTGGCAAGGGATACCTGCTCGACATCACCGGTGTGGTTCCGACCACGGCCAACGCCGTGCGCTACGCTGAGATCGTTCGGCGCACCTCGACCCTCCGCGACCTGATCAGTGCCGCGAACCACATCGTGGCGCTCGGCTACGAAGCACCTGACGACCTGCAGGAGGTCGTCGAGGAGGCGGAACGCACGCTCTTCGAGGTCACCAACAAACGGGTCGGCGGCAACTTCAAGGGCATGGAAGACCTCCTCGAAGTGAGCTTCAAGCAACTCGAGGAACTGTTCGAGCGTCAGGAGCACATCACAGGAGTCCCGACCGGGTTCAAGGACGTCGACAAGGTGCTTGCCGGCATGCACCGTGGCGACCTCCTCATCCTTGCGGCACGCCCCGCAGTCGGCAAGACCGCTTTCGCCCTCAATATCGCCGTCAACGCCGCGAAATCGGGTACGACAGTAGCGCTCTTCAGTCTCGAGATGTCAGCCGAGCAACTCATCCAGCGTGTGCTCTGCTCCGAGGCGCGGATCAACTCCCAGGATGTCCGAACCGGGCACATCAAAGACAGCGACTGGGCGAGTATCCACCGGGCGATGGGGACCCTGGCAGAACTCGATTTCTATGTGGATGACACGCCCTCGATCTCGATCCTGGAGGTTCGGGCCAAAGCGCGCCGACAGTTGAGGGACTGCCAGAACGGCCTCGTGATCGTAGACTACCTTCAGCTCATGCAGCCGCAGGGAAGACGCTCGGAGAACCGCCAGACCGAGATCGCCGAGATCAGCCGTGGCCTGAAGATACTCGCCAAGGAGCTTGGCGTGCCGGTGCTCGCCCTCTCGCAGCTTTCGCGAGCAGTCGAGCAGCGGGCAGGTAAACGACCGCAGCTATCAGACCTTCGCGAGTCGGGCGCGATCGAGCAGGATGCGGACGTGGTCATGTTCATCGACCGAAACACCGATCCGCACAGCGGCGATGACGATGAAGATCGTCCCGCCAAGGGGATCGCCGAGATCATCATCGCCAAGCATCGTAACGGGCCGACCGGATTGGCATCCCTGGTATTCAACGAGCGCTACACGAAGTTCGTCGACTACGCCGACAAGATCTAGGGTTTTGAGCGGCACATCAAACGTTCGAACTCGCGCTCGTTCCAGCCAACGAGGGCTTTCTCCTACAGGGTGGAACATATCCAGTGTCCGGCCGGGCGAGCATATGGGGTGAGGGAGTGGCTTCAGCGCGACATGCGGTCGTTGTGGTCGGGGCGGGGCC
Organism: uncultured Coriobacteriaceae bacterium; assembly: GCA_964349355.1. GTDB lineage: Bacteria > Actinomycetota > Coriobacteriia > Anaerosomatales > SLCP01 > JAUVXE01. The sequence continues at coordinate 13,947 of CAYGFZ010000040.1, forward strand.
GGCCGGCATCTTCACCGCCCTAGAACTCGTGCGATCAGGGGTGCGCGACGTTGTGATCGTCGAGAAGGGGAGGCCGATCACTAAGCGCAGCTGCCCGTCGCGTGAGCGAGGATGCATCGGGTGTGCTGAGTGCGACATCATGAGCGGTTGGGGCGGGGCGGGAGCCTTCTCGGACGGGAAGTTGACGCTCACAAGTGAGGTAGGCGGCTGGCTCGGGGAGTACGTGGGAACAGAACGTCTCCAGACCCTGGTAGCCGAGGCGGACGAGATGTGGATCGAGTTCGGAGCGACTACCGAGGTCCACGGCCCCGATGCCGACACGGCCGTGAGGCTCGAGCGCGAGGCCACGCTCGCAGGGATGAAACTCACGCCGATGCGCATCCGCCATCTCGGGACCGATCGCTCGCCCGAGATACTCGAAGCCATGCACCGTCACCTGATCGATGAGGGTGTCGAGGTGCTCATGGAAGTCGAGGTGGTAAGGGTGGTCGGCGGCGGCGGTCGCGTGAGTGGGGTCGAACTTGCGGATGGCACGCTGCTGGAGGCGGATGCCGTCGTGATGGCGCCTGGCAGAGAGGGAGCAGAGTGGCTTGCGGCCCAGGCGGGGGTCCTCGGCATCGGCCTTCCGAACAATGCGGTCGATATCGGAGTGAGGGTCGAGTGTCCCGCTCCGGTGATGGAGCCGCTCACTGACCACCTCTACGAGGCGAAGCTCACCTACTACTCGCGCGCGTTCGGGGACCGGGTGCGTACCTTCTGCATGAACCCTTACGGGGAGGTGACTGCGGAGTCGTACGGGGGTGTCGTGACGGTCAACGGCCACTCCTTCGCAGAGCATCGGACCGCCTACACCAACTTTGCCGTGCTCGTGAGCCAGGCGTTCACCGAGCCGTTCACCGAACCGATCACCTACGGGCGCTCGATCGCGCGTCTTGCGAACCTCCTCGGCGAAGGAATCCTGGTACAGCGGCTCGGGGACCTGAAAGTGGGCAGACGTTCGACTCCCAAGCGCATGGCCGAGTCGGTCGTGTCGCCCACCATGCCGACTGCCACCCCCGGAGACCTCTCCTCGGTGCTGCCCTACCGGCACCTGACCGACGTCCTTGAGTTCATCGAAGCGATGGACCGGCTTGTCCCCGGCCTTGCGGCGCCGAGCACGTTGCTCTACGGGGTCGAGGTCAAGTTCTACTCGTCCCGTCTCGACCTCGACGCCACTCTCATGACGCCCATTGCGGGGCTCTACGCGGTCGGGGACGGTGCCGGGGTGACGAGGGGGCTCATCCAGTCCTCGGCGAGTGGGCTTGTGGCAGCGCGGGCGATCGTGGGTGAGGTCGTGGTGGACGGGTAGGAAGATAAGTGAGGATGTATTCGGATTGGAAGGGGTGTTGAGCATGCGCGTTCTCGTAGCCACGGACCTGTCCGATGCCGGGATGCTTGCGATCGAGACCTTGCTCGGGTGCAATCCGGAACTCTTCGGCGCGGTCACGCTGCTCCATGTGATCGAGGCCGAACACTATATGGCCGACATCTCGGCCGAGGAGATCATACGCTTTGCCGAGGAGCGGCTGGGTGAGCGGGCCGCGGGTCTGGAGCGGGCCGGCTTCATGGTCGAGCACCGGATCGAGCAAGGGCCGGCTGCCGAGCGCGTCCAGAAGGTCGCCGATGAGATCGGCGCGGATCTCATCGTCGTGACCGATCGCGGGCGCAGCGGCGCCCCGGGCCGTCTCCTTGGCAGTACGTCTGAGAAGATCGCACTCGCCGGAGACACTCCGGTGTACGTGGAGCGCGTCGAGGAGCGCGACGCGAACTGGTGCCGCCTCGGGGCGAAGGCCCCGTTCGCGCGGCCCTATATCGCTGCCGATATCGATGAGGGTCTGCCCCGCGTGGCGCGCGTGGTCTCCCGGCTTCCGGGCGTTGCCGAGGTCCGTGTGACGCATGTCGCGAGTAGCGCCCGGAGCTCGTTGGACGCACGGGAGTTCATCGCCAACGAGATCGCGGCGACCCCCATAGGTGGCGCGGAGATAGCAGTTCTGCACGGGAGCGATCCAGCGAAGACGATAATGAAGGATGCCGAGATGTTCGGGGCGACGCTGATCGCACTTGCCCCGAGGCGACATGGGATCGTGGGCAGAGTGGTGTTCGGCAGCGTGGCGCTGTCGCTGCTTCGTGAGAGCCGGCTACCGCTACTGTTCGCGTAGGCGCGGTGGCACATACGCGCCACCTGCGGCATACTGTCTCGGCATGCTTCATCACGCTGCAGGGGCGTACAGCAGCCGAGAGAGCGGGAATCACGTGGCTGGAATAGTACTCGTCGGTGCCCAGTGGGGCGACGAAGGCAAGGGCAAGATAACCGACCTGATCGCGGACGATTTCGACTACGTCGTGCGGTTCCAGGGTGGCAACAACGCAGGCCACACCGTGATCCATGGCGGCCGGACGCTGAAACTCCACCTGATTCCTAGCGGAATCATGTACCCGCACATCACGCCGGTCATCGGCAACGGGTGTGTCATCGACCCGAAGGTGATGCTCGAGGAGATCGATCGGCTCGAGGCCGACGGGCTCTCCACCCACCGACTGCTGATCTCGTGCAACGCGCACCTCATCATGCCGTACCACCGCGACTTGGATGGCGCGAGCGAACACCGCCTCGGCAAACTCGAGATCGGGACGACGCGTCGCGGCATCGGTCCGGCGTACATGGACAAGGCCTCGCGCATGGGTATCCGCGTGCAGGACCTGCAGGACGAGCACATCTTCCGCAAGAAGATCGAGGCCGCGCTGCATGAGAAGAACGATATCCTGAGCAAGATCTATGGGCTGCCGACCTACACGGTCGATCAGATCGCCGAGGAGTACCTGCCCTACGCCGAGCGCATCAAGCCGCACATCGCGGATACGTCGCTCGTGGTCAACAAGGCGCTCGATGCCGACCAGTGGGTGCTCTTCGAAGGCGCCCAGGGCACGCTGCTCGACCTCGACCACGGGACGTACCCGTTCGTGACGAGCTCGAGTCCGATCGCGGGAGGCGCGTGTACGGGCGTGGGTGTGGGCCCGAAGCGCATCGACAAGGTCCTTGGTATCGCGAAGGCCTACATCACGCGTGTGGGCAGCGGGCCGTTTCCGACCGAGCTATCTGACGAGACGGGCGCACACCTCATCGAGGTGGGTCACGAGTACGGCACGACCACCGGGCGCGAGCGCCGGGCGGGGTGGTACGACGCGGTCATCGTGCGCTACGCGGTGCAGGTCAGCGGCATCACCGACCTCATCATCACCAAGCTCGACGTGCTGTCGCAGCTCGAGACCATCAAGGTATGTGTGGCGTACGAGCACGAAGGCCACCGCTACAACAACCTGCCGTGCCACCAGACGGTGTTCCATCACGCGAAGCCCATCTACGAGGAAGTCCCCGGCTGGAAGACCGACATCACGGGTTGTCGCCGTTTCGAAGACCTGCCGAAGGAGGCACGCGACTACATCGGCTACATCGAGGATCTGGCCGAGGTACCCGTCGCGATGATCGCCGTGGGGCCGAGCCGCGAGCAGACGATTGTGCGCCGCTGGGAGTCGCGTCCGTAGCGCGGTCGAATCTCTGTGCATGGCGAGATGGGCGATTTCTCGGCGTTTAGTTGTGGTTCGGATTCCGGTAAGGCCTTCGTGGTTTGCTGGGGTTCCCTCGGCGTCTCCCCCCGATCACGAGCAGGGAGGGATACTGGCCATGTTGATGGACGAGGTTCGCAAATCGCTCCGGACACGCCACTACAGTGAGCGGACCGAGAAGGCGTACTGTCTGTGGGTCCGGCGCTACATACGCTTTCACGGCCTGCGGCATCCCGCCGAGATGGGTGAGCGCGAGATAAACGAGTTCCTCACGCATCTCGCCGTCGAGCGGGGCGTGAGTGCGTCGACCCAGACCCAGGCGCTGTCGGCACTGCTCTTCCTGTACCGGAAGGTTCTCGGTCGGGAGGTGGGCGTGATCGAGGGGCTCATCCGCGCCCGCAAGAGTCAGCACCTGCCGGTGGTCTTCAGCCGCGGGGAGGTGCGGGCGATCCTCGCGACGCTCAAGGCCGATATCTGGCTGATGGCGTCGCTGATGTACGGGACGGGGCTGCGTCTCGGCGAGTGTCTGAGTCTGCGAGTGCTCGACGTGGATTTCGAGCGACGCGAGATCACAGTGCGTGACGGGAAGGGGGGCAAGGATCGCGTGACGATGCTGCCGACGGCGCTGGCGGAGCCCATGCGTCAGCAGATCGAGCGTGCCCGGGTGATTCACAAGAGCGATCTCGCCGAAGGATGGGGCGCGGTCGTCCTGCCTTGTGGTCTCGAACGGAAGTACCCGAGGGCTGCGTCCGAGTTTCGGTGGCAGTGGGTCTTCCCGCAGCAGCGCCGGTGGCGCGACGCGCGGACCGGCCGCGAGGGCCGCCATCACGTGCATCCGACGATCGTGCAGCGAGCGTTCACGAACGCGGTGCGCCAGGCGTGCGTCGACAAGCACGGCGGCTGTCACAGCCTCCGACACTCGTTCGCGACACACCTGCTCGAGTCCGGCTACGATATCCGGACAATCCAGGAGTTGCTTGGCCACAAGAGCGTCAACACCACGATGGTCTACACCCACGTCCTCAACAAAGGCGGCCGAGGAGTCCAGAGCCCGCTCGACGAAGCATGAGCACGCAAAGTGTCGGCGCAGTGTGGGCTTACACAGACCGCATATCTGCCCGTGAAGCATATCTATGTTCCGGAGCACTATGCTTACACAGGCACCAGAAGCCCGCTATGATGCTTACAGGTACTGGAGAATTACTGTTAGAACGAGGTCTGCGAGCGCCGTCCGGCTGCACCATCCTCTGTAGTAACGTT
>CAYGFZ010000041.1:0-8830 GCA_964349355.1 uncultured Coriobacteriaceae bacterium
TCAAGCTCACCGTGCCCTCGTAGTGCCGGGCAGGGCCTGGCGGACTCCTCGGCATCTCGCTACATGCCTTCTCAGCCTGGCTTCACCTTGCTTTGCCCGAGGCTGGCACCGTGCTACGATTGCTCTGCGTGCGCCCCGTGGGCGCCGTTCCCTATGGCCTGCTTGCCGGGCCGACGACACTGGACATGACGTGGACCACAGGGAGGGAATTCGTGGCGCTTGAGGGCAACCTAAAAGACTTCTCGCTCGCGGACATGTTCCACCTCCTCTCTTCGGGCCAGAAGACCGGGACGCTCTATATGACCACAGCAGGTGCCGAGGGCAAGGTCTGCTTCAAGAAGGGCCGTGTCTTCTTCGCCTCTTCGAACTACAACCGCGAGTCCCTTGGCAAGCGTCTCGTCAAGGCGGGCGTGATCTCCGACAAGCAACTCCGGCAGGCGCTAGGGCTGCAGAAGATCCAGAAGAAAGAGAAGGCGGGCAGGCGCCTCGGTCAGATTCTGGTCGACGAGGGGTACCTCGACGTCAAGGTGCTTGAGGCGTTCATCCAAGAACAGATCAACGACACGCTCTTCGACCTCTTCCGTTGGGAGGAGGGCGAGCTACGACTAGAGGGGGACGATGTCTGCGAGTCAGAAGACATCGGCATCTCGGTCTCGGTAGAAAACATCATCATGGAGTCCTCGCGACGTCTCGAGATGTGGAATCGGATCCGCGAGAAGATACCGTCGACTGAGACCCGGTTCGTGATGGCCGCCGCGCCCGGCGAGAAGTCGATCGAGATCCACTTGAAGCCGAAGGAGTGGATGCTTCTGTGCTACTTGCACGGTGGCCGCTCCGTTCGCGAGCTCACCGATCTCACCGGCTACAACGACTTCGAGACGGCCAGGATCCTCTACGGCATGAATGCTGCGGGGCTGATCGAGAAGATCGGTGCGTCGAGCGGCGAATCTGTTGCGGAGTAGGCCATGACCCCCCCCGGCGAGCCACTTTCAAAGAACCTGACCCCAGAGCAGTTCGACCGTTTTCGCAACTATATCAACCTGCACTCGGGGATCTATCTCGAAGAGACGAAGATGGACTCCTTGCGGATTTCTCTTGTGACGCGCGCGACTCGCTTCGGTTACGGCTCTCTCGACGAGTACTTCGATGTCTTGAGCACGGACGAGACCGAGTTTCGCGAGCTGCTGAACCTGGTCACCATCAACGAGACCAGCTTCTTTCGCTTCCCTGCGCAGTACGACGCGATGCGCGACCACGTCATTCCTAAGATCCTCGCGGGCAAGGCGGCGGACCAGAAGGATGTGCGCGTTTGGTCCGCCGGTTGTTCGACCGGCGAAGAGCCCTACACGATTGCGATGACCCTGCTCGACGCCGGTATCGAAGGTCTCGGCTTCCGTCCCGAGGTGACCGGTACCGACGTGTCCACCAACGCTCTGGATCGCGCCAGAGCGGGTGTCTATCCAGCCCGGGCACTGCACGGTGTCCCGCACGACGTGGTGAGTCGATACTTCGAGCCGACCTCCGAGGGCCATCGCATTGCGCCACAGATTCGGCGAATCGTCGATTTCTCCTACCACAATCTCATTAAAGAACCGTATCCTTTCGGTCTCCTCGGTAACTGGGACATCATCTTCTGCCGAAATGTCACCATCTACTTCCAGCTCGAGTCCACGCGGCGTGTGGTGGACAACTTTTTCGAGTCACTCAATCCCGGAGGCTACCTGTTCATCGGGCATTCGGAGACCTTGACTAGCATCACCGATCGTTTCGAGCCGGTGGAAGTCGGTGGAGTATTCCTCTACCGGAAGCCCAGTGAGCGGCCGATGCGCTCGTTCGCCGACCGTCTGGACGGCCGTTCTGTGAGGAACGAGGCCCGCAGAACCGCAGCCAGGAAGGGCGAATCTGCGTCCGGGCGTGCCGCAGTGAAGCGGGCCGGACGAGTCGCCCCGGGGTCGACGCCGGAGTCCGCCTCCGTGAAGCGTGCGGCAGACTCGCTGCTTGCGCGGGCACGTCTTGCGAGCAGCGAGGGTCGTGGAGACGAGACGCTCGAGGCAGCGCAGGCGGCGCTCGCGGTCGATCCGTCACGCGCGGATGCTCACCTGCTTGCAGCTTACGGCTACGCTGACACCGGTGCGTTCGAGGCGGCGCTCGCGGAGGCGAATCGGGCGCTTGAGCTTGACCCGCTCATGGCCGCAGCGCGCTACGTACTCGGCCTCATCTACCTGCGCACCGATAGGCCGGACGACGCAGTCCGCGAGTTCAAGCGCACGATCTATATCGATTCAGATTTTGTGCTTGCGTACTTCAGTCTGGCGAATCTGCACAAGGCACGCGGCGAGCGCAGAGCCGCTTACGCCGGGTATCGGAACTGTCTGGACGCGCTTCGCCGCAGTCCAGAGGGCGCGTGGACGGCGTTCCTCGGGGGCTTTCGCCCCGATCTACTTGCGAAAACGTGCGAACGCAGTCTGCTAGAGTGTCGGTAGGTGGCCGAGGTCGCACTAAAGGTGAGAGGCCCGCAGGGCGATATCAACCGGTAGACCGGGTACGGGGAGGGAGTCAAGGAATGGCCAATGCGCGAATACTCGCGGTCGATGATAGCCCGACCATCCTGGAGATGATCAAGGCGATTCTCATCGCGGGCGGATACGACGTGATTACTGCCGTCGATGGTGCCGAGGCGCTCGAGACGGCACGCGCCGAGATGCCTGACCTGATACTTCTCGATGTCATGCTCCCGAAGCTCGACGGGTATCGCGTGTGCCGCCTCCTTAAGTTCGATCAGAAGTACAAGGGGATCCCGATCATCATGCTTACTGCCAAGACAGAGGAGCAGGCCATGGCGACGGGCATCCGCACAGGGGCCAACCAGTATCTGACCAAACCCGTGGAGCCCGAGAGACTCCTGGCCGCAGTGGCCGAGGAACTCAGCAAAGCCCAGGGCTGAAGGGGTCAGGCGGATGGGCGAGACGAACACCATCACGGCGCGGGTCCTTGACGCCCTTGCTTCAGCGGGGATCGTCACCGTAGAGCAGATCGCTGCGCTCAACGAGGCCGCTGCCTCCGGCGTAGCGACGCCGGGGGCATTGGTCGCTCAGCGAGGGCTTGTAAGCCCGTTCGACCTCGCAACAGTCCTCGAAGAGGAACTCGGGATCCCCCGGGTCGATCTTGCGAGCTACGCACCCGATGGCGAGGCGCTGACGATGCTGCCGGCGGCTGACGCTCGTGAGCTTGGCATGCTGCCGCTCTTCGAGATCGAAGGGATGCTCACCGTCGCTATCGGCGAGGCCTTCGACATCTTCGAACTCGATGGCCTGGCAACTCGACTCGGGGTCGAGGTCGAAGCCGTACTTGCCGACTCGACGTCGGTCCTTGAAGCGATCGCGCAGTACTACCCCGCCGAGACGACGGCCGAACCCGTTCCCGGGCCGGCAGACGAGGGTCCGCCGCCACCTCCGGTTGCCGAATCCGACGCGCCGACCGGGGGGCTAGAGGAACCGGTCTTCGACGCGAGCGACCTGTTCGAGGTCTCGACATCAGGAAGTGATGGTTCCGGGGATGCGAGAGCCGCTGCCCCGGTTGTTGTCGCGGAACCGCCCGGCGCCGAGGAGGGCTTCTCGGCGACAGTGCCGGAGACGATCGAGCACGTCGTTGAGACGGCTGCTGCGGACGGTCCACCTGCGATCGACCTCGATGTCTTAGCCGTCGCCGATGCGGGTAAGACCGCCGTGCTGGTCTCAGACATCCTTGAGCATGCTGTTCGCAAGGGAGCGAACCGCATCCATCTGCTCCCGTACAAGGACGACTTCTTCCTGGTCCATCGGAGCGGCGGCCGTCTTGAGAAGATAGCAAGCGCCCCGTTGTCGATGCAGGGCGCGCTCGTCGATGCGATCAAGTCCTATGCGCGGCTGAGTTCGGTCCCGTCCACGCTGCCGGCACTCGGTAGGCTGCACTCCAAGATCGCCGAGCACGACCTCGTCGTCACCGTCTCTGCGGTTCCTACTGTCGCAGGGCAGCGGGTGGTCATCTCGTTCGCCCCCCATAGTGCCGAACCCAAGACGTTACTCGACCTCGGGATGTCTGAAGCAGAATCTCGCGCCCTGCACGCTATGGTCGAACGTGGCAGGGGAATACTGCTGGTCAGCGGACCCGTCGCGGGTGGCAGGAGTTCGACCTACTATGCACTTCTCGCTCATGCCGCGGCAGCGGGCAAGACCGCCTACTCCGTTGAGAGTTCGGTTGACTTCGAACTGCCGGCCGTCGCGCAGGTACTCGTGAACCCCGGATCACCGGTGGGTGCCGCGTCCTACTTCGCCGCAGGGATGCGCCAGGACACCGACGTGATGGCGATCGACTCGCTGCAATCCGTCGAGGACGTGCATCTGGCCATCGAGGCGGCAGGGCTCGGAAAACTCGTGATCGCCACCTTTTCCGGCGGCGATATAGTGTCCGGAGTCCGAAGGATGCTCGATCTGGGAGCCGAACCCACGAGCCTTGCCTCCGCACTTACCCTCGGAGTCGGGCAGCGATTGGTGCGCACCAACTGCCCCAACTGTTCGCAGGAGGAGACCACTCCACTGGCTGCAGCGATTCCTGGAGCTCCCGCCAACCTGGTCTCGCGTTCGGGTTCTGGATGTCCGAACTGCGGGAAGAGCGGCTTTTCCGGTGCGACAGGGATATTCGAGGTGCTGCCGTTCACCGAGCCTGTCCGGACGGTGATCGCCCGAGATGGGACTGGTGAGGAGATCGCGCAGGCCGCCCGTGCTGCCGGCATGCGGCCCATGGCCGCCTCGGGTCTGTCACGGGTCAGCGAAGGCCGCGTCAGCGCGGAAGAGCTGAACCGTGTTCTGCGGTTCTCCGGGTGACAGATGGAAAGGAAGCGATGACTCCCCGCAAGAAGAGGCAGGATTCCACGCCGGAGCCGACAATCGAGACAGTGGCCCAGTCCGAACCGGAGCCGACCGCCGATTCAGAGGACGCATCGCTCCCGGCCAGCCCTCCGGTGTTGACCCGGATGGTCGCCTTCCACCTCGCCGACCAGCGCTACGGGTTCCCGATCGAGAGCGTCCAGGAGATTCAGCAGATCGTGGCGCTGGCTCAGATTCCCGATGAGACCGGGGTGGTCCTCGGCCTCATCAACTTGCGGGGAAGCGTGGTGCCGGCCATAGATCTGCGTCTGCTACTCGGGATGCAGCCGATCGAGCGTACGCTCGAGACCCCGATGGTGATCTGCAGGTCCTCAAGCGGGCTCGTGGCGTTCATCGTCGACGGCGTGGATGACGTCACCGAACTGCCGGACGATTGCCTGCAGCCTCCGCCGCAGATGCACTCACTTGCCGGGCGCATGCTCGGCGTGTGTCGTCTTGAGGACGGGATGGTATTCCTTCTCGATGTGGACCACGTTCTTGAGCCGGTCGATCTCGATATGTCCGGGGAGGTGGAACTCTCATGAGCGAACCGGTCCGCGAATCGCGGCTTCTCACGGTCGCCGAGGAGATCCTTCGAAGGCGTGCTGACTCTCTCGCTCACGAGGCGCTTGCAGATGAGGCCGATGATCGCATGGGGCTGCTGCTCTTTCGACTCGATGAGGAGTGGTACGCGGTCAAGGTAGGTGAGGTTCGAGAGATCTATCAGGAGTATGAGGTTGCGCCGATCCCCTGTGTACAGTCGTTCATTCTCGGCGTGGTCAACATCCGGGGCGAGATCATCTCGGTGACCGATATCGCGGCGCTCATGCGCCTCAGAACATCCGGTTCGATCGACGTGGGTGTCTCCCCGGCCATCGTCATTCAAAATGCGACCTGCACGTCGGCCATGGTCGTTGATGAGATCGGAGACATCGTTGACGTGCCTGTCGACAGCGTCGAACCTCCGCTGTCGGTGATCGACAAGATCCAGGCCGAATATATCGCCGGATCGGTCTATGTCGGTGAACGTTTGATCGGACTTGTGAATGTAGACCGGATTCTTCAGCCCATCGATGCCGAGGACCGGTAGGAATCGGAGGAAATGATGCTCAATAGACTGGTGAACGGATTTCGCGGCAAGTTCCTCTACAAGTACTCCGCCGCCAATATCGTTCTTGCTCTGGCGTTCAACTTCATCCAGTGGTGGGTGGTACTCGCAGTCTTCGGCGGTCAGGCGCAAGACTTCCTCGGCCAGTTCGACCTGGGGATCTGGCTGCTGGTACTGGCCGCGCTGGTCACGATCGGCGTCGTCTGGGCTATCGTGCTGGTGATGATCGGTGCGCGGTTCATGCGTCCGCTCGACGAAGTCGTCGAGAGTGTGAAGGCCGCATGCCAGGGCGATATCGGACACAAGGTCCATCTCGACACGCCTGACGAGTTCGGTGTGCTCGCACGCTCATACAACCAGATGCTGGATCTCATCATCTATCTGGTGAGGCAGACGCACGAATCTTCGAGCCGACTATCCCAGTCGGCCAACGAGATCCTTTCGGCGACCGAGCAGCAGGCGTCCGGATCGGCGGAGCAGGCAGCGTCGATCAGCCAGACGACCGCCACGATGGAGGAGCTCGCTGCGACCTACCGCCAGATCGCCGACAACGCGAACCAGGTGGTGAACATGGCCGAAGCATCTCTCGGCAGCGCCGAGAGCGGTCAGCAGGCGGTCCTCAACACACTCACCGCGATGGAAGAGATCCGCAACCATAGTCAGTCTTCCGCCAACAAGATCCTATCGCTCGGGGAGCGCAGCCAACAGATCGGTCAGGTGCTTGCAATCATCAACAGCATCGCCGATCAGACGAAGATACTCGCGCTCAACGCCGCCATCGAGGCGGCACGGGCTGGTGAAGCGGGCAAAGGCTTCTCGGTCGTTGCGATCGAGATCCGCAAACTTGCGGAGTCCGTTGTGGACTCCACGGGTGAGATCGGATCGATCATGAGCGAGATCCAGACAGCCGCTAATGAGCTCGTCATGGCGACCGAGCAGGAGCTGAAGCAGGTCAAGAGCGGCGTGGATCTCGCAAACGTGACCGGTGAGAACCTCGATCAGATCCTCGAGATGATCGAGCAGACGACCTCGGCAGCCAAGGAGATCAGCGCCGCAACCCAGCAGCAGAAGAGCGCGACCGATCAGGTGGTCAAGGCGATGCGCGAGGTTGCAGCCGTCGCCCAGCAGTCGGCGGCCGGTAGTCGCCAGGTCGCGAGCACGGCCGACCAGCTCTCGGCCATCGCCAAGGAGTCCAGTCAGATCGGCTCAGCGTTCAGGATCGTCGAGTAGCCATCCGGCTGAACCGCGAAGAGGAGCATCAAGATGGTCGAGTTCGACCGTAGTGCGTTCATAGGCAAGTTCCAGGAGGAGGCAACAGATCTCCTCCAGCGCCTCAACGAAGGCGTCATCATGCTTGAGGACGCGCCTGGCGACCGCGATCTCATCGACCGGATGCTCCGTGACGCGCACACGCTCAAGGGTTCGTCACGTATGGTCGGGCTCATCGAGATCTCGGATATCGCTCACCGGCTCGAAGATGTCATGGTCAAGATCCGCGAGAGGGAGATGCCTTACACGCCGGAGATGAGCGACCGCTTCTTCGATGCGCTCGACGCGATCGTCCACCTTTCCGAGATCGCCGGGACCGATGTTGCGCCCTCGATCGATCTCCCGGGCCTGCAGGCGAGCCTGACAGCCCTGGCCGAAGGCGAGGACTCCGTCGGGGAAGAGGCGAGCCAGGAGACGGCAGAAGCATCTCCGAAGCGATCCAAGGGCCCGAAGACAACGAAGGCACAGTCCTCACCGGTCGCGGCTTCCGTCGCCCGGGATGACGAGTCAGATGAGCCGGATGTCGCGGAACCCGCGGTTCGCGCTGTCCCCGGTCAGCCGCAGCGCGTCCAACGAGATGAGAAGCTCGAAGCGAAGGTCCAGCATACGATCAGGATCAAGACGTCTCAGGTCGATGACCTGCTCAATCTGGTGAGTGAGGTCGTCATCTCGCAGATCAAGTCTGAACAGCGTGCCCGCGAGCTCAGGCAGAATACCGCAAAGTACGCCGAACTCTGGCAGGCATGGCTGCGCATGAGGAGCGCGCTTACGTCGATTCCGCACACCGAGGAGGTCGTTGCCTCTCAGCTCATCGATGAAGTGACCATCATCGGGTCGATGCTGACCGATTTACGCTTGACTCAGGTAGGCTTCTCCAAGAGCCTCACCGACGACACCTCGCGAGCGAGCGTGGTCATCAACGACCTGCAGGAGCAGGGCATGCGGCTTCGCATGCTGCCGGTGAGTACTGTCTTCTCGACGTTCCCCAGGGCGATGCGTGACCTCGCTCGCTCTTTCAATAAGGATGTCGACCTCTTCATCGAAGGAGGGGACACCGAACTCGACAAGAAGGTGCTCGAGGAGATCAACGATCCGCTCATCCATATCATGCGAAACGCGGTCGATCATGGGATCGAGTCGGCCGAAGTCCGGCGGGCTCTCGGAAAGCCGGAGACGGGCACGATCCAGATGTCGGCACGACAAGAAGGTGACCACATCGTCATCGAGATCGCAGATGACGGCGCGGGCATCGACCCGGACAAGGTTCGCGCCTCGGCAGTTCGCAAGGGCTACATCTCCCAGGCCGAGTCCGACGCGATGTCGGATCGCGAAGCGACCTACCTCATCTTCGAAAAGGGCTTTTCGACGAGCGCCATCATCACCGAGATCTCCGGCCGGGGCGTCGGTATGGACGTGGTCCGCGAGTTCATCGTCGAGAAACTCAAAGGCTCGCTCGATGTGTACAGCACGATGGGGGAGGGTAGCCGATTCCGACTGACCATCCCGCTGACCCTCGCTATCATCCGGGCGTTGATGCTTCGCGTCGGCG
>CAYGFZ010000041.1:8930-18310 GCA_964349355.1 uncultured Coriobacteriaceae bacterium
CTGACCATCCCGCTGACCCTCGCTATCATCCGGGCGTTGATGCTTCGCGTCGGCGACCAGGTCTACGCGCTGCCGACCGCTTCGGTCGACGAGACGCTGCGGGTCGATCCATCGAGCGTCATCAAGGTGGAAGGCCGCGAGGTCATCCGCCGTCAGCGGCGCACCATCCCTCTAGTGCGCCTCGCAGACATCCTCGGCGTCCCCGGAGATGATCAGGCCAAGACGAAGATCCCGATCGCCAACGTCGGTTTTTCCGGGCACCGGATGGGGTTCATCGTAGACGCGCTCGTGGGCGAGCAGCAGATAGTCATCAAGACTCTTGGCAACCATCTGCACAAGGTCAATAACATCGCCGGGGTCACCATCCTTGGCGCCGGGGAAGTCGTGCCGATCCTCAACGTCCCGGATCTCATGAAGAACGCCCGTCAGCGGGCGGGCCGTCGGACGACCGGTGGCGAGAAGGCAGAGACGGTCGAGGGTCCCGGCAAGGTGTTGATCTGCGAAGACTCGTTCACAACTCGCGAACTCGAGCGTTCGATCTTCGAGGCGGCCGGATACGAGGTAGAGGTAGCCATGGACGGGGAGGAGGGCCTTGAGAAGCTAAGGCAGGGCCTTGCGGTCGATGCGGTCGTGACCGACGTGCAGATGCCCAGGATGACCGGGTTCGAGCTCACTGCAGCGATCAAGGCCGACAAAAAACTCAAAGAGATCCCTGTGATCATCGTGACCTCGCTGGAGCGTGAAGAGGAGAAGGCGCAGGGTATCGCTGCGGGGGCCGACGCCTACATCACCAAGTCGGTATTCAACCAGGACACACTGCTCGATACGGTGGAGCGGCTGATCCGTTAGCCATACCTAGGGGGAGTTTGTCCGTGGTCGAACAGTCGGTACGCGTGCTCATCGTTGACGACTCACTCGTCGCCCGCGAGATGCTCGCTCAGATACTCGCGACCGATCCCTACATCGAGGTAGTGGGGATGGCCACCAATGGCGAAGAGGCGGTCACAATGACTGCCGAGCTTCGTCCGGATCTGATCACGATGGACATCCACATGCCCAAGATGGACGGGCTTATCGCGACCGAGCGGATCATGGCGTATACGCCGACGCCGATCCTTGTCGTTTCGTCGTCGGTGTACGGCGAGGGGATGGGGCGGGCGTTCGATGCGCTCGAGTCCGGAGCGCTTGAGGTCATCAAGAAGCCTGAGCCCAGGGAGTGGGCGGATCTCGAGCGCATAGGGCGCGACGTGATCAGAAAGGTGCGACTGCTCTCCCGCGTTCGCGTCATCACGCACATCAAAGGCAAACGTGCCGGACGTATCGTCGCACCGCCGATGCTCGGAGTGGATGTGGTCCGCAGGGAAGGACCCGCGCTTATCGCGATCGGCTCTTCGACAGGCGGCCCCTCGGCGCTCCTCAACATCCTCGGACGCCTCCCGGCCGACATCCCGGTACCAATCGTGGTCGCGCAACACATCGCGGACGGGTTCATCCCCGGCCTCGTGAACTGGCTGGACTCAGGCTGCAAACTGAGAGTGGCTGCTGCCGAGGATGGAGCGATCGCAAAGCCCGGTGTCGCCCACTTTGCGCCGACGGGCCTGAATCTCGCGATGGATGGGACACGGATGCGCTTTCGCGAGCCCACGGCGGGTCAGCTCTACATCCCGTCTGCGGACACGCTCTTCCAGTCGGTGGCTCGCTCATTCGGCCGCACCGCCATCGGGGTTCTTCTGACGGGCATGGGCGCCGACGGTGCCCTCGGCCTCAAGGAGATGCACGATGCGGGCGCGTCCACCATCGCCCAGGACGAGGCTACATCGGCGGTATACGGGATGCCGAAGGCCGCGAAGGAGATCGGCGCAGCGGGAGTGGTGCTGCCGGTCCACGAGATCGCGACAGAGCTCGAGCGCGTCATCGCCGAGGGGTAGACAGCCGAGGATTACGGTGCCTTCTGCGCGCACCCGGGGTAGCGAGCGCGGTATACTCCCTGTATGGAGACTCTGCCGATCGGCATCTTCGACTCAGGGCTGGGGGGCTTGACCGTCGCCCGCGAGGTGACGCGCGCTCTGCCGCACGAGCGCATCGTCTACTTCGGCGATACGGCCCGCTGCCCCTACGGCCCTCGTGACCTCGCGGAGGTCCGTCGTTTCGTGCTCGAGATCGGTACATGGCTCGAGCACAGGCCGGTCAAGCTCGTTGTCGTCGCATGCAACACCGCGACTGCCGCAGGACTCGCGCTCGCGCAACGGGTGTTCGACGTGCCGGTGATCGGTGTCGTCGAGCCGGGTGCGCGAGCGGCAGTGCGAGCGAGTGTCAACCGCAGCATCGGGGTGATCGGCACTGTGGGGACTGTCGAATCGGGCGCGTACAGCCGTGCAGCCCGCGCCATCGACGCAGGCGTGACGGTGTTCTCGGTAGCGACTCCGAAGTTCGTCGATGTGGTCGAGGCGGGCTTGCGCCGCGGTCCAGGTACGCTCGAGGACTGGCTCGCCGAGTCTTCCGAGGTCTTCATCCGGCCCTCCTTCTACGAACTCGCCCGCGACTATCTTTCGTCGCTGAAGCGTTCGGGGGTCGACACACTGGTTCTCGGATGCACACACTTCCCCCTGCTCCAGGCTGCTATCCAGCAGGTGATGGGCCCTCAGGTCCGCATCATCAGCTCCGCCGAGGAGACCGCACGTGAGGTGGCTGAGACGCTTGCCAGGCGAGGACACCTCGCGCTCGGGGAAGAGCGGGAGACTGTGCATCACTTTGCGACCACCGGGGACGCCGGGGAGTTCGCCCGGCTCGGATCGCGCGTGTTCCGCTCGCATATCGAAGCGGCGGATCACGTGTCGCTACAGGAGCTGGTGGCGCTGCCGGATGCAGAGCGCCTGGATGCACTCGCTGAAGAGGCGGAGATGGAGGCGGCATGCGGCTGACTGTGCTGGGTTCGGCGGCCTCGTTCGCGGGGCCGGGTCAGGCGTGCGCGGGACACCTGTTGGAGGCTGCCGGGTCGAGGGTGCTCCTAGACTGCGGGAACGGTGTGGTCGCCAATCTTGGCCGCGTGATCGATCCGCTCACACTCGACGCGGTCTTCATCACTCACGACCACCCTGATCACTTCCTCGATGTCTACGCGCTCCAAGCGCTGTTGCGCTACGCCCCCGAGGGTCCGGCAGCACCGCTCGAACTCCGCCTGCCGACGGGGCTGTTCGAACGGATGCAGTGTATACTTTCCGAGCGTGGAGCCGGTGAACTCGCTGCAGCATTCGATGTGCGTCCGCTGGTCGCCGAAGAGCCCGTCGCCATCGGCCGACTCACCATCACGCCCCGGAAGGTCGATCACACCGACCACTCCTACGCGTTGGTAGCCGCAGACGGTGTCGCCACGCTGTGCTACACCTCCGACACGTCGCCCGGCGAGGCGACCCTGCGTGCAGCATGTGGGTGCGATCTGCTTCTGGCCGAGGCGACACTGCCCGAGGCGTACGAAGGCCGCGCTCCACACCTGACTGCCCGTCAGGCAGGAGTCCTCGCTCGCGAGGCGGGTGCAGGCGCTCTCGTGCTCACACACGTGTGGGCGACCAACGACCGTGCGCTCGCGGCCTCCGAGGCAGCCGCGGAGTTCGCCGGGCCGGTCATGGTCGCGACGGAACTAGAGACCTACGAGGTCACACCGGCCTCGACACAGACGGAAGGAATCGACGTATGACGAGAGCCGATGGACGCGAGTCCGATTCTCTTCGCTCAGTGTGCGTGACGCGCAGGTATCTGCGCCACGCACACGGGAGCTGCATGTTCGAACTCGGTGACACGAAGGTGCTCTGTGCGGCCAGCATCACCGAGGGTGTCGCCGGATGGCGACGCGGGTCGGGCAAGGGCTGGGTGACCGCCGAGTACGCCCTCCTGCCTGCATCGACTCATACGCGCTCCAGGCGGGAGTCGGCTGCGGCTGGCGGCCTCAAGGGCCGCACTCACGAGATCCAGCGGCTCATCGGGCGCTCGTTGCGCACGGTCGTCGATATGGGCGCGATGGGCGGGGAGTGTACGATGGCGGTCGACTGTGACGTCATCCAGGCGGACGGCGGAACGCGCACGGCGGCGATCACCGGTGCCTATCTTGCCGTTCACGATGCGTTCGCAACGTGGCGGGATGCAGGACGTATCCCAGAGTTGCCGCTCGTCGACTTCGTAGCGGCGACCTCGGTGGGGATGGTCGACGGCGTGTGTATGCTCGATCTCGACTACCCCGAGGATTCGGTCGCCGAGATCGACATGAACGTGGTCATGGATGGTAAAGGACGATTCATCGAGGTGCAGGGAACCGGGGAGCGTACGCCGTTCGACCGTGCACTCCTCGACGAGATGCTCGATCTGGCCAGTGGTGGGATCGCACGCTTGGTGGATTTCCAGCGCCGAGTGATCGCGGAGGACACCGATGTCGCAGAGCTCTGAGACGACATCTGAGCTGCACATGCCGGCAGGCAAGAGAGTGGTTGTCGCGACCGGCAATCCGCACAAGGTCGACGAGATACGTACGGCGCTCGCCTTCACCGGCTGGGATTTCGTCGCGGCCGGTGAGGTCGGAGAGTGGCCCGAGCCCGAGGAGACCGGTACGACCTTCCTCGAGAACGCACGCATCAAGGCCGAGGCGGCCCACGCCGCGTTCGGACTGTCGGCGCTCGCTGATGACTCCGGCCTCGAGGTCGACGCGCTCGACGGCGAACCCGGTGTGTACTCGAGTCGCTATGCGGGACCGACGGCTACCGACGCCGAGAACAACCGCCGACTCCTCATCGCCCTCGGCGACACACCTCGTGTACGCCGAGGAGCCCGTTTCCGCAGCGTGATCGTGTTGATTGCCGAAGACGGGACCGAGGTGGTGGCGGAAGGGGCGTGTGAGGGACATATCGGCGACGAACTGCGCGGTGAGAAGGGTTTCGGCTACGATCCCCTCTTCTGGCCCGATGACGTTCCCGGTCACACGATGGCCGAACTCTCCCTGCATGCGAAGAACGCCATCAGCCATCGGGGCGTTGCGCTGCGCGGACTCGCGGAGAAACTCGGCCGACCCGAGGAAGACCGGCTCTAGATTCCATTTGCCCCCTTGCCAGGCAGAACATATACTGTGCCTTGCCCTCAGGCACGGTGGCCCGCGAGGGTGCCTGTCAAAGAGGGGCGCACAAGGTCGGGCCGTAGCGCAGCTTGGTAGCGCATCTGCTTTGGGAGCAGAGGGTCGTCGGTTCGAATCCGGCCGGCCCGACCAGATGCGGCGGTAGTTCAATTGGTAGAGCATCAGCCTTCCAAGCTGATTGTTGCGGGTTCGAGTCCCGTCCGCCGCTCCATTGACAACCTCGCGTTTCGGGGGGTACCGTTCTCCTTCGGTGCGCTCCCGGACGCGTGTATATGCGCCCGTAGCTCAGCTGGATAGAGCGGGAGACTTCTAATCTCTAGGTCGGGGGTTCGAATCCCTCCGGGCGTGCCATGACTTTCATACGGTGGGTGTAGCTCAGTTGGTTAGAGCGCCGGACTGTGGCTCCGGAGGCCGCGGGTTCAAGTCCCGTTACCCACCCCATGTGAATCCAGCGACGCGCCAGCGTGCGGGTCGCTTGCATTTCGTGTGCAAGACGGTAGAATGGCGGAGCGTTTCATGGGCCGTTAGCTCAGCTGGCAGAGCAGGGGACTCTTAATCCCAAGGTCGTAGGTTCGACCCCTACACGGCCCACCATCGCGATATCTGAAGGCCGAGGAGAACTTCCTCGGTCTTTTCGCTATACTGGGGAGCCGTTCTGAACGTGCGGGCGTGGCGGAATTGGCAGACGCGCCAGGTTTAGGTCCTGGTGAGGAAACTTGTGGAGGTTCGAGTCCTCTCGCCCGCACCAGCGTACAATCCGGTTCTGGCATGCCGTTCATACACCCGTAGGAGGACTGTTGAAGACCAGCGTGGAGCAGATCGACGGACACACCGTCAAACTCACCGTCACCGTGCCAGCCGCCGATGTCGACCAGGCTATCGAGCGCGCCTATCGCGAGGTCGGCAAGCGCGTGAAGGTCCCGGGTTTCAGGCCGGGGAAGGTGCCGCGCCCGGTCATCGATACCCAGGTCGGCAGCGATTACGTTCTCTCCGAGGCACAGGAGGACGTCTTACGGCAGAGCTATCCCGCTGCCGTGGATGCCGAGAAGCTCAACCCCATCGCCAGTCCCGAAGTCGCCGAACTCGATGACCTCGTAGCCGGCGAGGAGTACATCTACTCCGCCGAGGTACAGGTCAAGCCGGAGCTCACGCTCTCCTCCACCGAGGGGATCACTGTGGCTGTCCCCACCGGTGAGGCGTCGGACCGCGAGGTCGAGGCTCAGATCGCACACACACGCGATCGGTTCGCGAGCCTCGAGCTCGTCGAGGGCCGCGGCATCGAAGCAGACGATTTCGTGTTGCTCTCGTTTGTCGGCACCGTCGACGGCGAGGCCTACGAGGGCAACACTGTCGACAAGTACCTCTACGAGATGGGCCACGGCCTCATGCCGCCGGAGTTCGACGCCGGACTCATCGGCCTGAACCCCGGGGACACGACCGAGGTCGAGTTCATCATCCCCGAGAACTCGTCGAACCAGGAGTTCGCCGGCAAGACCGCGCACTTCGACATCACGGTCCACGAGGTCAAGGCGAAGGTGCTTCCCGAGCTCGACGATGAGTTCGCGAGCAACGCTGGTGGCTACGAGACGTTCGAGGAGATGCGTGCGGACACGAAGGCCAAGCTCGACGAGACCAAGCGCACCGGTCGTGAGCGGATGCTGGAGCGCAACGCGCGTGAGGCGCTCGCCGAGCGGCTCGAGGGCGATGTGCCCGAGGCGATGGTGAGCTCGCGCAACGAGTCGATGATCCGCGATTTCGCTGACGGTTTGCAGCGGCGGGGCATGACGGTCGAGCAGTATGTCGAGGCGACCGGCTACGACATGAACAAGATCGCTGAGGACATGAAGGCGCAGGCCGAGATGATGGTCCGCGAGGAACTCGCGCTCGAGGCGCTGTTCCGGGCGGTCGGCATGGAGGTCACCGAGGCTGATGTCGATGAGGAGATTGCCCGATTCGCTGAGGCAGCCGGGACAACTCCTGCAGACATCCGTGCGCGCTGGGAGGACACCCGCGCTATCGAGGTGCTTACCGAGCAGATCATGCACACGAAGGCCGTCGCGTGGGTCACAGACCCGGCCAACGTGGAGATAGCCGAAGAAGAGCCCCGCGAGGGCGAGGCCGACGCGGCCGACACAGAAGAATAGGACGGGCACCACGATGTCATACGACGCATACAACCTGGTACCGATCGTCGTCGAACAGACCTCGCGCGGCGAGCGCAGCTTCGATATCTACTCGCGTCTGCTCAACGAGCGGGTCGTCTTCCTCGGCCACGAGATCAACGACGATATCGCCAACCTGATCATTGCCCAGCTCCTGCATCTGGAGAGCTCAGATCCCGACAAGGACATCAACCTCTACATCAACTCACCGGGCGGATCGGTCACGGCCGGACTCGCCATCTACGACACGATGCAGTATCTGAAGAGCGATGTTTCGACGATCTGTATCGGTCAGTGCGCATCGATGGGCGCGGTGCTGCTGGCGGCAGGGGCCCCCGGTAAGCGCTATGCACTGCCCAACAGCCGCATCCTGATCCACCAGCCATGGGGCGGGACGCAGGGCCAGGTGAGCGACATCGAGATTCAGGCCAAGGAGATGCTCCGGATGCGCGATGCGCTCGACAAGATTCTTGCGCACCATACCGGTCAGTCGATCGAGAAGATCCACAGCGATACCGACCGTGACAACATCATGACGGCCGAGGATGCCAAGACCTACGGCCTGGTCGACGAAGTATTCGTGAAGCGCGGAGTGAAGGCGGAGGACAAGTAGTGAGCCGCAACCCAGGCAATCCGGATCAGCTGAGCTGTTCGTTCTGCAACAAGTCACAGCGCCAGGTGCGCAAGCTCGTTGCGGGTCCGGGCGTCTATATCTGCGACGAGTGTATCGAGTTGTGCAACGACATCGTCGAAGAGGAGTCGCCGGTCGACGAGGGTGCTCCTCTCAGCGAGGACTTGCCCACGCCAGCAGAACTTCATGCCGCCCTCGGCCAGTACGTCGTGGGTCAGGAGCGAGCTAAGAAGGTGCTCTCGGTCGCCGTCTACAACCACTACAAGCGCGTCCAGGTGGAGCCTGCCGTAGGCGAGGACGAGGTGGAGCTCGCCAAGAGCAACATCTTGATGCTCGGACCAACGGGCTGCGGTAAGACGCTGCTCGCGCAGACGCTCGCCCGTGTGCTCAAGGTTCCGTTCGCGATCGCGGACGCTACTGCGCTCACCGAAGCCGGCTACGTGGGCGAGGACGTCGAGAACATCCTCCTCAAGCTAATCACAGCTGCTGACTTCGATATCAAGCGTGCCGAGGTCGGCATCATCTACATCGACGAGATCGACAAAGTCGCCCGCAAGGCCGAGAACCTCTCGATCACGCGTGACGTGAGTGGAGAGGGCGTGCAGCAGGCGCTGCTGAAGATCCTCGAGGGCACCGAGGCTTCCGTACCGCCTCAGGGCGGCCGTAAGCACCCCCAGCAGGAGCTCCTCAAGATCGATACGACTAACATCCTGTTCATCCTCGGCGGGGCGTTCGTGGACCTCGAGAAGATCATCGCTGACCGGGTGGGCAAACGCGGTGTGGGCTTCGGAGCCGATCTGGCGGATGCTTCGGCGCGGGAGACCGGTGAGCTGCTCTCGCACGTGTTGCCGGAGGACCTCCACAAGTTCGGGCTCATCCCCGAGTTCGTGGGCCGTCTCCCGGTGCTGGCCTCGGTGAATGATCTGACCGAGGAAGACCTCATCAAGATCCTCACCGAGCCCAAGAACGCACTGGTCAAACAGTACCGGCGCCTGTTCGAGTTTGAGAACGTGAACCTTGAGTTCACCGAGGAGGCGCTCGTTGCGGTCGCCCGCCAGGCTATCGAACACGGTACTGGCGCACGCGGTTTGCGCTCGATCCTCGAGTCGCTGTTGCTGGACACGATGTACGAGCTTCCTGACGCCGACGACATCGACACGGTCGTCGTCACCGAGGAGGCCGTGCTGGGTGCTACCTCCCCGACGATCGTGCGGCGTGGCGAGGCCGAGATCGCGTAAGACGCGGTGCCGCTGCGTTGCTGCTCTGCTGTCGTCTGGTTGGATGGTTGGTCGCCCTGGCATCTGACCGGATGTGTCCGGGAATCAGCCCGGGAATCAGCCCGGGAATCAGCCCGGGAACCAGCCCGGGAACCAGCCCGGCGTACCCGGACGGTCCGGAGTGCCCGGCCGGAGCTCCCGGTCCGGGTCCCATGCCTCCCGGGCCCCCAGCTTCTTCTCGCACCCTCTTCGCG
>CAYGFZ010000042.1:0-17909 GCA_964349355.1 uncultured Coriobacteriaceae bacterium
GCCAGGAAGAGTAGCGCACCGAAGATCGCATAGACGCCGAAGTGTGCGAATGTGCCTCCCCGGCCGGGAACCGAGGAGCCCGGGATCGACGAGAGGCCGAATATCACTGCCATCCAGGCAACCGTCGCTATCCACAGATAGCGACGGGGGGCAGGCGGGGGGAGTGGTCGTGACACGGTCGCGTGGCGCCTCCGGGGTCTGGGGCTGGAGTGAACGAGTCTAGCATGGACCCGTTGACGCGAGTGCGGGCCGGTGGCATTGTGAGTGCCGCCCATCGTGCCACACGCGTGGCAGGACCTGTGAGGAGGTGCCATGCAGCGACGGACCGCCCTGATCGCAGTCGCTGTCTCGGCGGCCTGTTTCGGGACCCTTGCCATCTTCGCGAGTCTGGCATACGAGAGGGATGTGCAGCCACTCCAGTTGCTCACCTGGCGTTTCGGCTTGGCCGCGCTTCTGCTTGGCGGCTATCTGGCTCTCGCCAGGCCTCGTTTGCTGCGTGTACCCTTTGCGGACCTGGGGCGTTTCGCGCTCATCGCGGTGGCCGGGTACGGTGCCGCTTCGTTGTGCTTCTTCATGGCGCTTCAGTATGCGGACGCTTCGGTGGTGGCGGTGCTCCTCTATACCTACCCCGCGATGGTGGCGGTGTTGGACTGGGTGTTCGGGTGGGGCCCGATGGACGGCACACGCTTCTTCGCGGTGCTGCTCGCTTTCGCCGGGTGCGCGCTCGTCGTCGATCCGTTCTCGGCGACCACGGGGGTCAGTCTCCCGGGCGTTCTGCTCGGCCTTGGGGCTGCGGTCGGATACACGAGCTTCACGGTGCTCTCGCATCGCTGGATGCCGGGGCGATCACGTCCGGTGATGATGACGTATATGTTCGCGATCAACGCACTGTTCTTCGGTGCGGCGGCGCTGATCACCCGGACGCAACTCGCACCCGTGGGATGGAGTTGGGAGGTCTGGGCGCTTCTCGGCGCGATAGTCTTGCTGCCGACGTTCGCTGCGATCCTGCTCTACTTGCGTGCACTCTCCCGGATCGGGACCGCGCAAGCGTCGTTGCTTTCTACATTCGAGCCGCTCTTCACGATCGCGCTCGCCGCGGTCGTGCTGGGCGACCGCCTGTCTCCGGTGCAGGCGATCGGAGCGACCCTGGTCCTGGCCGGAGTCGTCGTCGCTGAACTCCGGGCCCGGAGTTCAGATCTGCTGCCAGCACTCTGAGCCCTCTCGCTGTGGAGCCGGACCGCTCAGTTCAGAAAGACGATCCTGCCCGCGAGCAGGAAGTTGCGCGCGAGCCACACGGCGAGTGATACCGCGATCTGGAAGCCGTATCCCCATCCGACCAGAGAGATCGCGATCCGTCGCGAGACTCCCGATTGCTCGAGTACAAGCCAGGCGAGGGCGGCCGACACGATGAACGCTATCGCATGAAGCCCGGGAGTGAGCGCTCCGGCGAACGGGACGAGACTCCATCCCCATGTGGCGATCAGCAGGTCACGGGGTGTCTTCGACGTATTCCGCGCAGCCGAGATCATCACGAGGAGCCGGATACCCGCCCAGATAGGCAGTGCGAGTCCGGTACGCACACCGAGTGCGATCCCATCAGCGGCGCCAGTGACGAATCCCGAGCCGATCGCACCGATCGCCAGGCCGAGGAAGCCGGCGGTCATGGCCGGGGACACCCGGGCGGCCGAGATACCGGGTTGGAGGATCAGGTGTAGCGCCCTGCGCCACCAGGAGAAGACTCCGCCTGCCGTGTCGGTGACGATGCGTCGGGGGCCATCCGGCCGTGCTACCATTGGGGAGTCGAACCTCTCCTTCTGGAGTCGTGCGCGCGGGCGCGCACCTTTGGTAGTGTACTCGACCTTGACCTGCGGCGGGTGTCCAGTGCGCGTCTCCGACCGGCTCATGAAAGCCCTTCTAGCTACAGCCGCCGTGCTCGTGGTCTGTACGCTGTTCCTTCTGGGCGCCGGCTTCTACCTCTACCGCCTCTCACTCACTCTTCCCGATTTCCGGGGAACGACGGCGACCTACGACACGTCTCGTACGTCGGTCGTGTACGCTGCCGACGGTAGTGTGCTCGCGGAGTGGCACGGGGAGCAGGACAGGACCATCGTCACGATGGACGCCATCCCGCAGGTCATGCGCGATGCCGTGGTCGCGATCGAAGACGAGCGCTTCTACGAGCATGGAGGCGTCGACCTGCAGTCGGTGATCCGGTCGGCACGCTCCAGTGGAGACGGGGACCAGGTCCGACAGGGCGGAAGCACGATAACCCAGCAGCTCGTCAAACTGCTCTTCACTGACGGAGAGCGCACCGTGGCGCGCAAGCTCAGAGAGATGCTTCTCGCCTATCAACTCGAGAGCGAGGCCGACAAGGACCGAGTGCTCGAAGCGTATCTGAACGTCGTCTACTTCGGTCATGGGGCCTATGGCGTTGAGAGTGCGGCCCGGCGCCACTTCGGCAAACCGGCGTCCGAACTCGATCTTGCCGAGGCGGCCCTCCTTGCCGGGGCGATCCGCGCTCCCGGACGTTACTCACCGGTCTCCGATCCGGAAGTCGCAAGAGAGCGCCGGGACACCGTGATCCGGAAGATGCGTGACCTGGGGCTCGTGTCTGCGGGGGAGGCACGGGAGGCGCTCGATGCTGATATCGAACTGACGCCGCCGGTGGATGCGGCGGTGCGTGCCCCGTACTTCGTCGAGTGGGTGAAACGTGATCTGGTCGAGCGGCTCGGTTCCGAGGCTGTCTATACGGGGGGCTTGAGGGTTCATACAACCATCGATCCGGTCGTTCAGAAGAGCGCCGAAGATGCTGTCGGAGAGTTCCTCGGCGGCGAAACGGATCCCGAGACAGCGCTGGTGACCCTACAGCCATCCACGGGCCGCGTGCTTGCGATGGTGGGGGGACGGGACTTCGAGGCGGATCAGTACAACCTCGCGGCGCAGGGTCGCCGTCAGCCGGGATCGGCATTCAAGACGTTCGTCCTCGTACGCGCACTCGAGGAGGGCATCAGCCCCGATGCGGTCTATGCGGCGACGCCATACTCCGTCGAGGTCGAGGACGGCACGTGGAACGTTCAGAACTACGAGAATGATGCGACAAGTCCTCGGCTCACCCTGAGGGCTGCGACAAATTGGTCGGTCAATGCCGTCTATGCGCGGCTCATCATCCAGGTCGGCGCCGAGGACGTCGTCGATACAGCCCGCCGCATGGGCATCGTGAGCCCGCTCGAGCCCAATCCGGCGATCGCCCTTGGTGGTCTGGAGCACGGAGTCACGCCGCTCGAGATGGCGTCCGCGTATGGGACGATCGCGTCGGGAGGCCTCTATGCAGCGCCCCGCGGGGTCGATCGCGTCCTCGACGACAGGGGTGAGCTCATCTGGGAACCGGGCGACGAACCGGTCCGCGCACTGGAGGAACCGATCGCCCGGAGAGCAGCGGAGATGTTGCACGAGGTCGTCACCGGAGGGACGGGCACCGAGGCTGATTTCGGCCAGTGGGCCGCGGGAAAGACCGGGACGACGCAGTCTTACCGGGACGCGTGGTTCGTCGGCTGGGCGGGAGATCTCTCCGCCGCGGTCTGGGTCGGCCACCGCGAGGGTCAGATCGACATGACGAACGTGCGAGGGATACAGGTCACCGGCGGGAGCTTTCCCGCTCGCATATGGCGGGTGCACATGGCGCGCATCTTTGGCGTGCCCCGTGCGGTGGCGCCACGTGAGCCCCTTTCGCTCGGAGACTCGGGCGATGGGGTGTTGGCTCCGATATGCGAAGAGAGCATGCTGATCGCACGGGAAAGTTGTCCGAGCGTGGCGCAGCTGCTGTTCGACGCCGGGCAGGTACCAGCGGAAGAGTGCGGCCTCCATATCGAGTGACGGGAGAACTGTGGACCACTACACGACATTGCAGGTACGCCGAGAGGCCGACCCCGAGGTGGTCGAGAAGGCCTATCGGGCACTGTGTTTCAAGCACCATCCGGATCGGGTCCGCGAGAAGGATCGGGACAGAGCCACGGAGCGTATGAAGACGATCAACGAGGCCTACAGGGTACTCTCGGATCCTCGCTCACGCCGTGAGTACGATCGAATCCTCGGCCCGGATCCCTCAGGCAGCGCATGGAATCAGTTCATGTCCAAAGGTCTCGTGGGGCTCTTCTTCGATCGGATCATGTCGAAGGGATGAGCTGGCGGGGCTACGTCGTCGACCGCTCGAGGCGCTCGTGGACCGCGCGCAGGATCCCGGGATAGGAGACGGCTCCGTCATAGACGGGCACGCTATCGATCACGGTCACGGGGTAGAGCAGACCCTTGGTATCGATCTCTGCGAGTATGGCCGCGCGGTTCGCGCGGACGGACGGATCCTCCACATCGTGGTAGGCGATGTTCGCGACATCGCCGAAGCGGCGCCCCATCTCGGCGCGGATGATATCGGTGATCTCCTCCGGAGACCAGGACGGCCCTCAACCGCCGCTGAAGCAAGCGGATTGGGACGGCACGTCGAAGACCTCTACGGTGATCGTATGCTCGGGCATGGTGTTCCCTTTCACGAGAGTCGGACAGCTCCCCGGGGACATGCGCGCATGCAGATGCCGCACCCGGTACATCGTTCCTCTACCACGATGTACCCGCTATCCCCGGGCCGGGCGCCACCTGAGACCGGGACGATCGCGCCGTTGGGGCAGATCCTCCGGGCCGGGCAGGCGGGCGACCGGTCGCAGGACACGGGGTCGATGGTGAACGCGGGCATCAAATCCCCCTCGTCGGGCTCTTCTGTCTGAGAGAATAATACCCCATGGGGTATGAAGGTTCAACCCCGGCCATGCCGATAGGGATTACAGACTGCTACCATGTGATTCGTGAAGGTGCCAGGAAGTCTGTTCGATAGGGGTCGGCGTGGCGAAAAAGCGTTCAAAAGCCGCTGGACTAGAGTCGCTTCTGGCTCCGATGCTCTTGGGCGGGGTCGCCGTCGGGGCGGCCTTTCCCCTCGTGGCGTCTCTGTTCGTCGAGCCGAAGAGCAGCGTTGCGCTCGCCGGTTTCTGGGTCATCGCCATCGCCGCGGGCCTCCTTGTCGGCTACTTCTGTTACTTCGTGTCCAACCGGCTCGCCCAGGACCTCTTCTCGGGTGTGCTCAATGAGGTCGCGAGTCGTATGAGCGTTGCGATCAGCACCGAGAAGGGTACTGTGGCGACTCGCTTGGCGTTGATCGGGGCCGTGGATCGCGCGAGTTCGCTGATGCATCGCGTGCAGTCGGTGAACAGCGACATCCGATCGCTGACCGCACAGGTGCTGGCGGCGACCGAGGAGCAGGCTTCCGGTGCTGCGGCGCAGGCGGCTGCAGTCTCGCAGACCTCCGCTACCGTCGAGGAGCTAGCGCAGACTTCCAAGCAGATCGCAGAGAACTCTTCGTCCGTGGTTGCCGTAGCGGAGCGCACATTGTCCAGTGCCGAGGAGGGCATGCAAGCTGTCGCGGATACTGCGGACGGTATCGAGGAGATCCGCTCGACCACCCAGGCATCGTCGGACCGCATCCTCGCCCTCGGCGAGCGGAGTCAGGAGATCGGACGGGTCCTGACCATCATCGACGAGATCGCCGAGCAGACCAAGATCCTGGCCCTCAACGCCGCGATCGAGGCTGCGCGTGCAGGCGAGGCAGGTAAGGGTTTCGCGGTCGTCGCCGAGGAGATCCGCAAACTCGCCGAGTCGGTCACCGAGTCCACGCAGGAGATCGGTCGGGTCGTCCGCGAGATCCAGGCCTCGACATCCTCACTCATCATGTCCACGGAACGCGCGGCCAAGAAAGTCGAGGAGGGCAAGGGCCTCGCGCATCGCACCGCAGACGCTCTCGACAGGATCGTGAACCAGGTCGAGGAGACCACCGACGCCGCGAAGCAGATCTCGATCGCCACTCAGCAGCAGAGAACCGCGTCGGATCAGGTGGTCGTGTCGATGCGGGAGGTGGCGCAGGTGAGCAGGCAGGCCGCGGAGACATCCCGGCAGATCTCCTCGGCCATCATGGACCTCGACCAACTCGCCGATTCTCTCGGCACCATCCAGTAGCCATGGGCCTCGTCATCGAGCGCTTGTCGGCTTCAGGAATGCTCCTTCCTGAACCCCCGGTCGCCCTTGGGGACTACCTGCCCGCGGTACGCGCCTGGGAGTTCGTGTTCACTGCCGGTCAGCTACCGCTGGTCGGAGGCTCGCTTCTGACTACCGGGACCGTCGGTGATGAGGTTCCCGTATCGGTCGCCATCGAGTGCGCACGGGCGTGTGCGCTCAATGCGCTGGCGGCAGCATCGACAGTGTGCGACCTCGACGAGGTGGCAGCCGCCGTCAAGCTGGTGGGATATGTCGCTTCGGATGCCGGATTCAATGATCAGCCGGCAGTTCTCGACGGTGCCAGCGCAGTGCTTCTCGCCGCCTTTGGTGACGCAGGACGTCACGCACGCGAGGCTGTCGGCGTCACGTCTCTTCCCCGGAGAGCTCCGGTGGAGGTATCGCTCGTGCTCAGTTTGGGGTCAAGTCTCAGGGCGTGAGCAGGAGCCGGGGGTGTCGGGGCGAAGTAGTACAACGGACGCGAGGCTCTTCGGGAAGATCGGCCGGTTTTCTGTATTGAGCGTGGGCCGATGTTTCGCTATCGTTAACCCGTTGAGCGACATCGTGCCGCAATTCACTTGAGGGTCGTCATTGCACCGAGGCGGAGCGAGGAGAGATGTTTATGGCGAAGATATCGCTGGCCGGATTCAAGGATCCGGTCCGCCGTCCGCGGTACATCATCTGGACCGGTGTTGTGGTCCTCTTGCTGGCTGCGTTCGTCGTCACTGCATTGGGGGTGACATCGACATACTGGTTCTGCGCGGAGGTGTGCCATAAGGTTCAGGACGACTCCATCATAGCGTACGACAGGTCAACGCACTCCAAGGTCTCGTGTATGGCGTGCCATGTCCCCGTGGGCATCAACCCGGTCGGCTTCGTGCTCAAGAAGGCGCAATCACTCGGGGAGCTGTATCTGACGGCAACGAACAAATTCAGTCTGCCGCTCAATCCCGGCTCTCACGTTGCGCTGAGCAAGAAGTACTTCCCGTCGACCCAGTGCACCCAGTGCCACAACCTTGAGAACCGGGACGTGACTCCCAGTCCGGGCATCATCATCGACCATGTCGTGCATGAGGAATCCGGGATTTGGTGCACGGTATGTCACAACCGCGTCGGTCACAAGGAGGACTTCGATCTCACGCTGACCGACCCGAACACCGGCGAGCCGAATCAGAAGCATGATGACTTCATGCTCATGACCGCGTGCTTCAGGTGTCATACGCTCACCGATGAGTCTCCGGCGGGCATCCCGGCTCCGGGTACGTGCTCTGCTTGCCACACTCCGGATTTCGAGTTGAAGCCCGCCAACCACTTCGAGGCTGACTTCTACCCGCGTGGCCACGCTGACATGGCGCTCGAGGATCGCGAAGCCAAGCAGGCCGCACTGGGTGAGACGCCAAGTGAAGAGCCGACCAAGACGCCGGATGTCGGGGAAGGCACCGAAGAGTCCGCGCGCGGAGTCACCGAGGCCTACGCTGCCGATGGTGGCGAGCTTGCTGATGACGCTCCGATGTACGAGCGCATCGAGCACATGCCTGCGCCTGCTGCGGTCGGATACTGCTCGACGTGCCACATCGAATCGCAGTTCTGCATGGACTGCCACGGTATGGAGATGCCGCACCCGACCGAGTTCGCCGAGAAGACGCACCCCGATCTGGTGGCGTCTTCGATGGAGAAGTGCGTGATGTGCCACACCGAGGCAGACCCCTTCTTCTGCGACAGCTGCCACCACGGGACCGCGTCTGACTGGGAGTTCCAGACGGACGCGGCGTGGGAGCAGGAGCAGCATGCAGCCGCAGTACGCCAGAACGGCGTACCCGGGTGTCTCGGACAGTGTCACGAGATCGCTTTCTGTCAGGAGTGCCACACAGCACTGAACCCGGTCCCGACATCACATCAGGAGGCAGACTGGCTCCTTAAGCCTGCCGAGGAGATCGGGATCCATGCGGAGTCCGCGAAGGCCGAGATCACCGCGTGCGAGGTCTGTCACGGTGACGGCGGAGCGAACTCTGACTTCTGCCGAGGCTGTCACGTACTCGATATGCCTCACCCGCAGGAGTTCAAGGAGTTCCACGCGGCTACGGGTCTCCAGGATTCCGCTGTGTGCTCCAACTGCCACACGTACGTCGAGTTGTGTAGCGACTGCCACCATGAGGGTGCCATCGACGGACAGCCGTGGCTGATGGTACATGCGAACACTGTGAACGACGCTGGTGGAGAGAGCTGCTTCGGTCTGTGTCACAGCCGCGAGTTCTGCGTAGACTGCCACAACACGCTGACGGTCATCCCGACGTCGCATGAGGCCGCCAACTTCACGAACCGTGTCGACGTCGATGCTCCCGCCGATCACCCGATCGTATACAACGAACGACCTGAGAACTGCGGGTACTGTCACGGTGAGGGCGGAGTCGAGGCAAAGTTCTGCCAGGACTGTCACGGCATCAAGATGCCGCATCCGGCCGACTTCACGGACACGCATGTCGGCAGCTTCCAGGATGGCAGCCTGACCAAGCCCGTGTGCACCAACTGCCACGTGCAGCTGTTCTGCGATCGCTGTCACCACGAGGGTGCCACCGGCGCCCGCCCGTGGACACTAGAGCATCCCGTGATCGTCCGGGACAAGGGCGCAGATCCCTGCTTCGAGTGCCATGAGCCAAAAATTTGCGCCCAGTGCCATGTTGGGCTGAGCCGACAGTAGGAGAGTACGTTTAGAAACGATAGGCGAACGACTGGAGGACCCCCTCGGAGAGGGGGTCCTCCTCTTGGTTCCGGATCGCTTTGCCCTTGGGGGCAGGAGCGTGTATGATACCGGCTCGTCGGGATGTGGCTCAGCTTGGTAGAGCGCTGCGTTCGGGACGCAGAGGTCGTGGGTTCGAATCCCGCCATCCCGACCATTAGCGAGTATGACGGCAGGCCGGCCTCGACCGGCCTGCCGTTCCCGTATAGGGAGGCGTGATGCTCCAGGAACTCCTAGACGTGATCGGGTTCGGTCTGTGCCATCAACTGCCCGAGCGGTCGCTCTTCGGGGGTTCGATCCGCGTACCCGTCTGTGCTCGCGACACGGGGATCTACGTTGGCTTTGCCGTGGCGTTCCTTGTTCTTTCACTTCTGCACAGGGATCGGCCATCACGGATGCCGTCATTAGCCGTGAACGTCGCTCTCGGACTCGGTGTTGTGGCGATGGTGGTCGACGGGGTGACGTCCTATGCCGGCATCAGGCCCACCACGAACGAGCTTCGCTTGCTGACCGGTCTGCTCACGGGGTACGCGATCGCGGCGTGGATCGTCCCTATCATGTCCGCCGAGGTGTGGCGCGCTCCCGGCATGGGGAGCCTTCTGCCTGACGTACGGTCTCGTGCGGTGTACCTGGTCTCACTCGTGACAGCCTATCTCGCTATATGGTGGATCGCTCCGCTGCTCGGGTTGGCGTTCCCGCTGATTGTGACAGCATCGATCATCCTCACTTTCACAGTGGTCAACCTTGTGATCGTCGCCCTCTTGCCACCCTTCAGCCGGGCAGCTCGCGGGTTTCGGGATCTTCTT
This sequence comes from uncultured Coriobacteriaceae bacterium, assembly GCA_964349355.1. Taxonomy (GTDB): domain Bacteria; phylum Actinomycetota; class Coriobacteriia; order Anaerosomatales; family SLCP01; genus JAUVXE01. The sequence continues at coordinate 9,634 of CAYGFZ010000042.1, forward strand.
CCTGCAATCGGTGTGGCGCTCTTACTGACAGGCGTCGAACTGATCGCAAGTAGTGCGCTGAAGGGCTGGCTTTTCGCGCTTCCTTTCTAGGGGTGACAGGAAGACACTTCCATGCTGCAGCTGAATGCGATAGATTCTTCGGTAGAAGTGGAAAGGGGGTCGCAGTGGTCTACACGGACAAGGACAGGGTGCGCGTGGTGGTCGCCACGACGGTCTATCGGATCGAGGGCGACATGCACGTGCTGAAGGATAGCCGTCTTACCGACTCTCTGAACTCGAAATCGAAGGATTTCTTCGCGCTCACGAACGCTCGCGTATTCGATCTCGTGGGTGGTGAAGCTCTCTATGATGCCGAATATGTCGCGGTGAGCCGGGCTGCGATCTCGGTGGTTATCCCGCTCTAGCGACCTGTCAGACCCGCTCGGTACACTCTCTACGAACAGGTGTTCGGAGAGAGGAGCGAGGACATGGGTCTTATCGGCGGCGTGCAATCTGTTGACGGTTTGCTCGATTTGTTGTGCGAGCGGGCCGTGCGCGGAAAAGGTGCTCCCCGGACTTTAGTGAACAGCACGCGGAGCGCTACTTTGCGCAATCTGGGCCATCTCGGATCTGTCGATCTGGACCCGGCTTCTGTCAGTCGGATCGAGAACTACTACTTCGCGACGCTGCGGCGATTGTCCGCCCGCACGAATGCTCCCGAGGCCCAGGAGTATCGTCGACGGGCGATCGCAACATCGCTTGCAAGCGACCTTCGCGAGGCGGGACTCGATGAGGCGCACGTGGTCGCGGAAGTGGCGGCCTGCATCGGGTCGGACGCGGAACGTTTCTTGCGCGGCGGCTGAGTCGCTACTGGGATGATGAAGAGTACAGGACGTCTCCGGTCGCGCGATCGAAGACCCAGATTCTCGCATGATCGAGTACGCCGCTCTCCGGGCCCCACATCTCGAGCAGTACCCATGTGTCCGAGCCATCGGTAACGGCAGCTTCCCCGTAGTACGGGACCGAGCGCCCGTTGTCCGGCAGGGTCCTGGTCACGAACTCGGCAAGTTCTGTCGCGTCTTGCCCCCGAGAACGCAGTTCGATGAGCGCTTCCCGGCGCAGGTCACTCGCTTCATCGATCTCGCGTCCTTCGATCGACGGCCTGTCGACGGTTGCGAGGAGTTTGGAGATCGATCCGAGGTCGTAGGAGTTCCCGTCGTCCACGAAGACCATTTGGGGGGAGGAGCACGCAGCAATCGTCAACGAGAGGGCGACCAGAAGGACAAACTGCGCTCCGAACCTGCTGGACCGTTGTGCGATCACTGTCCCATCACCCCTTCGGTAGACCGATGGCACCATGGTAGTGCATAGCGGGCCGCGAGAGATACGCCCGTGATCGACGGAAATCGTCGTATAGTAGTCGTTGGGCGACAGAACCGATCCCGTGGGGCATTAGGGAGGGCGCACCGTGCAGAACATCGTGTGCTTCGTGTCCGATTTCGGACTTGAGGATACGTGGGTGGGCGTGTGCCATGCTGTCATTCATCGCGCGTGCCCCCTTGCGAGGGTCGTCGATCTTGCACACCAGATCCCCCCGTTCGATATTCGCAAGGGAGCAACGGTGGCTGCAGCGGGTGTCTATCAGCTGCCCGAGGCGATCCACCTCGTGGTGGTGGATCCGGGCGTCGGAGGGGGGAGAAAGGACCTGTGCATGCTGACCAGGGACGGCACACGTCTGGTCGGCCCCGACAACGGAGTGTTGATGCTCGCTGCCGAGCGTGCTGGCGGAGTCGAGGCCGCCTACGCCGTTGACCCTTCGAAGATAGATTTTCGCCGCCCGCTCGGGACGTTCCATGCGCGGGATGTGCTTGCCCCTGCGGCGGCAGCCCTGGCATGCGGGGTCGAACTCACCTCGCTTGGCACTCTCGTCGAGGTCGAAGACCTCGTTCCGGCACCGTTCACCGAGACAGTCATCGACGGGAAATACATCATCGCCGAGGTTCTCGAGTGCGACCGGTTCGGGTCGTTGAGACTGCGTATCGCTTCTGAAGATCTCGACAGATACGATCTGCGCAGCGAGATGATCGAGTTCGCGTTCGGCCACTTGGTGCTCGAGGTGCCGTTCGGGAACACCTTCGCCGACGTGCCCGAGGGGGAGCCGGTAGCGCTTGTCGACGCTTCCGGTTGGCTGACTCTCTCCGTAAGGAAGAACAGTGCGGCCGAGCGCTACGGAGTCGAACCCGGGACTCCCGCTCGAATCAGGGGGCTGTGAGGCCAAAGGGCTGTCAGACCCTCTGAGTACACTCGGTGCTGAAGTGAGGACAGAAGCCGAGGAGCCGTCATGAAGAGCCAGTACGTTCGCGAACTCGCCGAAGGGGCCAGGGTCGACACCACTTTCCATCTTGCGGCCAAGGAGATGCGTTCCACCCGAACCGGCGAGGCCTACCTGGCGCTCGAGCTCGCGGATCGAAGTGGTCGCATGCCGGCGGTCTACTTCCGCCCGGAGCCCGCGGCTTCGGCGGTTCCGACGGGGACCGTCGTGAGAGTGAGTGGAACGGTGACCCGCTTCAGGGGAGTGAAGCGAGTATCGGTAGAAAACATGCTCCCCGTCTCAGAGTACGATCCTTCCGATCTGCTCGAATCCTCGCGACGCGAGAAGGCAGAGAGCCTCGCTCAGTTCAAAGTGGTTGCGGCTACAGTACACGACCGGGAACTCCGTAGAGTACTCAAGGCTGTCTTCGGGGATGAGGAGTTCTTTGCAAGGTTCACCGCATGTCCTGGCGCGCGGACCCATCATCACGCGTATCTCGGCGGCCTCATGGAGCACACGATCGCGGTGGCAACGCTCTGCAGGACCCTGGCAGGAGTGTACGAGCGTGTGGACGGTGACCTGCTCGTGGCTGCGGCACTCCTGCACGACATCGGGAAGGTAGACGAGCTGACGTACGACACCGCCGTCGGGTACACAGATGAGGGTCGACTGCTCGGGCACGTCGTACTCTCAGAGCGACGGATGCGGGAAGCGGTAGCGCGTCTGCGTCCGGCACCTCAGGCGGAGATGCTCACGAGACTCTCACACGCGGTGCTGGCGCACCACGGTGAGCTGGAGTGGGGATCACCCAAACGACCGTCTACGGTCGAAGCGCTCCTGCTCCATCATGTCGACAATCTGGATGCGAAAGCCGACGGATTCCTTGCATTGACGGGAGGACCCTCTCTCGTAGAAGAGCGCTGGACAGATGCTGCGAACTTGTTCCGTCGTCCACTGTACGCTCCCGCATCCATCGATGATGCACGGCCAGTCCCCGATATCGAGGAAGCGCAGTACCTCATCGGTGCGTGAGCGCCCGCTTGGCGGATGCACTACAATCGCCGGTGAGGAGTTCGAGTCGTGACGTCATCGATTAGGAGAGACAGATGGAGTATCCCCGGGCGGAGATAGGCGTATTCGGAGGCAGCGGTTTCTACGAGCTGCTGGACAACCCTCGCGAGTTCAAGGTGGGCGCTCCTTACGGTGCACCTTCGTCCCCGGTGATGTACGGAGAGATCGGTGGCCGGAGCGTGGCCTTCCTCCCCCGTCACGGCAAGGACCACTCGCTTCCGCCGCACAAGATCAACTTCCGTGCGAACCTGTGGGCCATGAAAGAGCTTGGCGTTGAGCGGATCATCGGGCCCAATGCATGCGGTTCTCTCCAGGCACATATCGAGCCCGGACATTTCGTCATATGCGATCAGTTCGTTGACCGCACCAGCGGACGTGCGGACACGTTCTATGACGGGCCGATCACGACGCACGTCTCGGCTGCTGATCCGTACTGCCCCACGATGCGCACGGTCGCTTACGATACCGCAGTCGATCTCGGCATTACTGCGCACCCGGCGGGGACCGTGGTGGTCATCCAGGGCCCCCGCTTCTCGACTCGCTCCGAGTCACGTTGGTTCGCCGCGCAAGGGTGGGAGGTCATCAACATGACCCAGTACCCCGAGTGTTATCTCGCACGCGAGCTGGAGATCTGCTACTGCAACATCTCGCTCATCACCGACCACGATGCAGGGGCGGAGGGTGCGGAACCGGTCACCAACGATGAGGTTGTGAGGGTTTTCAACGCGAATAACGAGAAGGTCAAGAACCTGCTCTACAAGATGATTCCTGCGCTGCCAAAATCGCGGGACTGCGTCTGCGCGACCGCACTCGAAGGAGCAGCCTTCTAGTGTTCAACCTGCCCTCACTGCGACTCGGCCGCCTCTTCGGTATCCCGCTGGAGATCAATCCGACGTGGCTCATCATCTTCGTGCTCGTGGCTACGACGCTCTCGTTCACGTACTTCCCGAGTGAGTTCCCCGGGAGGTCATCGGCGGTAAATGTAGCGAGTGGCATTATCACCGCTCTGTTCTTCTTCGCATCCATCGTGGTGCACGAACTGAGTCACTCACTCGTCGCGCGCACGGGTGGCATCAAGGTACAGAAGGTCACCCTCTTTATGTTCGGAGGGGTGGCACAGATGGAGGAGGAACCTGCAAGCCCCCTCCGTGAGTTCGTGATGGCAGTTGCCGGACCGTTGGCGAGCATCGTCCTTGCCGCAGCCTTCTATATCAGCTATCTGGTCTTCGCCGTGGCCGGAGTGTCGGACATCATCTGGGCGCCCTTCCAGTATCTTGCACTAATCAACCTTTTTGTCGGCCTGTTCAACCTCTTGCCGGGTTTTCCGCTCGATGGGGGTCGGGTTCTGAGGGCCATTCTGTGGGGCATCACCGGCGACCAGCTCAAGGCGACCCTTTGGGCGAGCCGCGCAGGTCAGTTCATCGGCTACACCATGGTGGCGATCGCTGTCCTCGGCGTTCTCGGTGGTTCTTTGGACTTGATCTGGTTCGGCCTGATCGGATGGTTCATCGCGATGATCGCGGAGGGATCATACCGGCAGCAGTTACTCAAGGCGACGCTGGAAGGTGTCAGGGTCGACTCGATCATGTCGCCCGATCCGGTCATCGCGCCGGGCACGCTTACCCTTGATAGGCTGGCCGAGGAGTACTTCCTCGGTGGGCGGCATAGCCGTTATCCCGTACAGGCGGACGGTTCAGTCGTCGGGTTGGTCTCACTGTCTGATGCGAAGAGGGTCCCCAGGGACGAGTGGGACTCGACCAGAGTGACGGATATCGCCGACCGAGATCTGGGACGGCTGCTCGTTGAGGCGTCCGCATCCGCCGAGTCGGTGTTTCCGAGGCTCTCCGCCTCGGAGCCGGGTGCCTTGCTCGTCGTTCGCGATGGGCATCTCGTGGGGATTCTGACCAGGGCAGACCTCGTCTCTCGCATGAAGCGGGCGACCCTCTAGTGCATCTTGTTCGGGCCGAAAGAACATAGTGTTCAGGTCCGCCAACTCACCCGTATCTCCCGTAACCTATTGTCCCGATCTTGTAACTATTGTTACGATATGACGGTCGGTTCGATCAGGGAGTCAGGGTGAGCGGTAATCATGTGTCACGAATACCCGAGGGCGTGATCGAGCGCTTGCCGGCGTACTTGAGCGTCTTGTTGCAGCTGCGGCAGGAGGGCCAGACCACCACGTCCTCTGCCCGTCTTGGTGAGCTCACCAACGTCAATCCCGCGCAGATACGCCGAGACCTCACTCACTTCGGTCAGTTCGGCAAGCGAGGCGTAGGCTACGACGTGCTCCAGCTGATCGAACACATCCAGTCGATACTCGGCTCCGATCACGTGCACAGGATAGTCCTCGTGGGGGCGGGACATCTTGGATCGGCGATAGCCGCCTACGATGGCCTGCGGGCACGAGGGTTCTCCGTGGTAGCAGTACTCGATAACAGCAACTCCAAGGTCGGCTCGAGGGCCGGGGGGCTGATAGTGAGGCACATCTCCGAACTCGATCGTATCGTTGGCGAGCAACAGGTTCGGATCGGGGTCATCGCCGTACCGCAGGAGGGGGCCCAGGACGTGGCTGACCGGATGGCCGCATCGGGCATCCGTGTCATCCTCAACTACTCGTCGGCCATGGTGCGCGTCCCGCCTAGTGTCACCTTGCACAACACCGACCCGGTCCGGGAGTTGCTTCATACCCTGTACTACCTGTCCAAGGCTGATGCGATAGCACCGGTTCCGGCGGAGTGATATCCTAGCCTGCGTAAAGGGAACAACCGGTCGCGCCTGCGGCCGAGACAGATTCGGCACCGTGCACAAGAGGAGTTGAGGGAAGCAATGGCATCTGTCCTGGGTCTACCTGGCGGTATGGAGTGGGTCATCATCCTCGTCGTCGTCCTGTTGCTCTTCGGTCCGAGCCGCCTGCCGCAGCTTGGGAAGTCGATCGGCAAGACCATGAAGGCAATACGCGATGGAGTCGACGGCAAGGGCGGTGATGATCTCGAGGACGACGAGGACGCACCTGTCGCCAAGTCTTCTAAGTCCTCCGAGTCTGACGAGTAGAGCGTTGTTCTGCGCCGTACCTTGCGCGTAGCGGACGATGGGGTATACTTTCGTGGACATTCACGCGGGCTGTCCGGATAACGGGCAGCCCGTGCATTAGTGATAGCCGGTCGTGAGGCTGGTAGTGAGCCGTCGTTCGAACGGGAGTTCCCAGGTCATGCATAAAGAAGTAGTTCTTACACCGGAGGGCCAGGCGCGGCTGGAGGAGGAGCTCCACCACCTTGAGACCGTTCGCCGCCGCGAGGTCGGGGAACGCATTAAGGAGGCCAAGGAGTTCGGCGATATCTCCGAAAACTCGGAGTACGACGACGCCAAGAACGAGCAGGCGTGGGTCGAAGGTCGTATTGCGGAGGTCAATCTGATCCTCTCCAACGCAACCATCATCGAGTCGCCGACCAAATCCGATCGCGTGAGTCTTGGCAGCAAGGTTGAACTCCAGGATATGGAGAACGGCGACACGCACGTCTATCAGATCGTCGGTTCGGCGGAGGCTGATCCCGCCCGGGACCGCATCTCCAACGAGTCGCCGGTCGGCCAGGCGATCATGGGGGCCAAGAAGGGTGAGAGCGTGAAGGTCGCTACGCCCTCGGGCCGTGTTCTCGAATACGCCGTCAGGAAGATAACCCGTTAGGGTAGCCATGGGTGCCGACGATCGCACCCCGGCGGACGGGGAAGTCGAGGAGACCGTTGGGGCCACGACGCCCGATGATGCTCTCGCGACTCGCCGCTCCAAGCTTGAGGCCCTGCGAGCTGGCGGCATCGAACCGTACGTCTCACGTTTCGACACGACCGACAGGGCCGAGGATCTCATCGGCCGCTTCGCGTCGCTTGAGCCGGGACACGAGACCGGCGAGATCGTCTCGATCGCAGGGCGTCTCGTAGCCAAGCGTGACCAGGGCAAGGTGGCGTTTTTGGTTGTTCGCGACGCCACCGGTGACCTACAGATCTTCTGTCGCATGAACGTGGTCGGGGAGGACGCGTTCGCTGCGATTCGGGACCTCGATCTCGGGGACTGGATCGGAGCGACAGGTGAGGTGTTGCGCACCCGGCGTGGAGAACTCTCGGTGGCGCCAAGCTCTGTCACGCTTCTTAGCAAGTCGCTGCGCCCGCTTCCTGAGAAGTACCACGGTCTTACAGATACGGAGACCCGCTACCGTCAGCGTTACGTCGACCTGATCGCCAACCCTGAGGTTCGCCAGGTCTTCGAGACCCGGTTCCGTGCGATCAGTGCTATCAGGCGCTTCATGGACCAGCGCGCGTTCCTGGAAGTCGAGACGCCGATGCTCCATCCGATTCCCGGGGGCGCCACTGCGCGGCCGTTCGTTACGCACCACAACTCCCTTGATGTGGATTTTTTCCTGCGAATCGCGCCCGAACTGTACCTCAAGAGGCTGCTCGTGGGCGGGTTCGAGCGCGTGTACGAGATCAACCGGAGCTTCCGTAACGAGGGTATGTCTCCCCGCCATAACCCCGAGTTCACCATGCTCGAGGCGTATCAGGCTTTCACCGATCTCGAGGGCATGATGGAACTCACGGAGTCGCTTGTCGCTACGGTTGCCGAAGATGTCCTCGGTACGCTTGAGATCGAGTACCAGGGCACAGCACTTGACCTGACACCCCCGTGGCCGCGCCGCACGATGATCGCACTGACGAGCGAGGCGGCAGGTGAAGATGTCTCGTTCGCCCGGACCCTGGAGGACCTGCGCACCTTGTGTATAACGCACGGTGTGCCATTTGAGAGCGTATGGGGCAGGGGCAAGCTGATCACGCAACTCTTCGAGAAGCTCGTTGAGCACACGCTCGCAGGCCCTGTGTTCGTGACCGACTATCCCCTCGAGACCTCACCGCTCGCCCGAAAGAAGCC